>CAMHJC010000078.1 GCA_946185345.1 uncultured Clostridia bacterium | reverse complement strand
GGCATCTGCTGGGGAGCCTGATAAGGCATCTGCTGAGGGGTGACATTCTGATAGGGAATCTGCTGGGGCTGCTGTGCAGATGCGTCAAGAACAGTGGTTGCCTCCGGATCGGTGGCTGCTGCAGGCTGATAATTGTTGAAATTAGTGTAGCCATTCTGTGGATTATTCTGATTGTCCATAGTAAAACTTTCCTTTCAAAAAAATATTCAGCGATTTACGCTTAAAGTTATTATAGCAAAATAATTATAATTTGTAAATACAAAAAATGAAAAAATTGTTTGTTTTATATTATTTTTTCCAAGATTAAGGTCGAGTTATCTGTGTTATATGAAAAAAATAAAAATAGGGCTTGTCAAATCTGTCGCAAAGGATTATAATTAATTGGATTGAATGTATTATACTCATTTCACAATAGATACAGGAGGCAGTATTCCAATGTCAGGACATTCCAAATGGAGCACAATCAAGAGAAAGAAAGAAAAAATAGACGGCGCACGCGCCAAGATATTTACCAAGATCGGCCGTGAGATTGCCATTGCCGTGCGTGAAGGCGGCAGCGCCGATCCTTCCGCCAATGCCAAGCTGCGTGACTGCATAGCAAAGGCAAAGGCCAACAATGTTCCCAATGAAAACATCGAGAGAATCATCAAAAAGGCTTCCGGCGAAAACGACGGCAAGACCTATGAATCGCTTACCTACGAAGGCTACGGTCCCTGCGGCATTGCGGTGATCGTGGAGACTCTCACCGACAACCGCAACAGAACGGCTGCCGATCTCAGACATTACTTTGATAAATTCGGCGGCAATCTCGGCACCACCGGCTGTGTTTCCTTTATGTTCAATGAAAAGGGCGTTATTGTCATAGACAACGAGGAAGGTGAGATTGACGAGGATCAGATGATGGAGGATGCGCTTGAGTCAGGCTGCTCCGACTTCCAGGCGGAAGGCGACGCATTCGAGATATACACCGATCCGGCCGATTTCAGCGCTGTCGTGGCGGCTCTCGAAGAAAAGGGCTATACGTTCGTATCCGCCGACGTCGAGCAGGTGCCGGACACCTATTCCGCAATTGACGATGAAGAGGCAGCTGTCAAAATGCAGAAGCTTCTTGATATGCTCGAGGACAATGACGACGTCCAAAACGTATTCCACAACTGGGAAAACGCCGAATAATCATCCGCATTTGAAGTAGTATCCGTGTTTTTATCCGAAGCGATGCGCCTTCCGGCCTGCTTCGGATAAAAAAATCGGAAATATTATAAAAAAAATCGAAAAAAATGCTTGACAATCTCTTTTCCCTGTGATATACTTTAGAAGCTGTCAAAAGCACGGGGCATTAGCGCAGTTGGGAGCGCGTTTGAATGGCATTCAAAAGGTCAGGGGTTCGACTCCCCTATGCTCCACCAAGTTGTGTCTTGCGGATTTCGGTCTGCAAGACATTTTATTTGCCGGTGTGATGGAATTGGCAGACGTGCCGGACTCAAAATCCGGTGGTAGCGATACCGTACCGGTTCGACCCCGGTCACCGGCACCAGATAGCAGATAGAGAATAGCGAGTTGTTTTACCGGCTATTCTCTATTATTTTTATTATTTTTCTGTTTTTCAAGTTGGCTCATAACGACAGGAGTGATACCGCATGATCAAACTGGAACGCACAAGCGTGATGAATCTGGAAAACGCCGTCAGAGGTGCGAGAAATCCTATGAACAGCTGGGCGAGAAGCGACAGCTATTACGACGGACAGGGCCAGTACATTCTGGGGCCGAATGACCTCGACCTTGCCATCAGACTTCGCAAGGCGGGAAGTGATCACCGCAAATATCTCCGTCAGGTGCTCGTTTCGGTGGATATCACTGCGCCGATGTATTGGTGGAAGGAATACGACACCTACAAGGTCGCCACCGTCGCCAATTCTACCAGCACTATGCACAAGATTACGAGCAAGCCTTTTGATATTGACGATTTCAGTCACGACCATATGACCGCATCGACAGAGCAATTCATGCAGGGTATTGTCGATGAACTGGAGAGCATTCGCCTGCGTTACATCGAAAGCAAGGATAAGAAGGACTGGTATGATATCATTCAGCTGCTGCCTTCCAGCTACAACCAGATGCGCACATGTTCGCTCAATTATGAAACGCTTATCAATATTTATTTTGCCCGTAAAGATCACAAGCTCGCCGAATGGCACACTTTCTGTGACTGGATACTTACCTTGCCGTATGCCAGGGAGCTGATCGTCTGCGCCGATTGACAGAGATAAATCATTTATAGCCCATCAAATCCTGCCGTCCAATCCTTTGAACGACAGGATTTTTTTGTTATTCCAGGCAAAATAAAAAAATTCTCCTAATTTATCAAAAAATGATTAAAACTTCTTTTCTTTTTGTAAAAAGCGTGTTATAATACTATAAAGGCAACAGCGCAGGAAATCCGGCTGAAGGATGATGAAAAATAATAATCCGTTATGAGACGGCACATTTCCGTGCGTTGATGTCCAAAATACCCGAAGGGAGTAGTATTATAATGAAAAAAATTCGTCGAGCGCTGGCTCTGATGATCGCAGCGGCCATGCTTGCATCCGTTGTAAGCTGTCAGAAGGAGGTTACCGCAGAAAACCTCATGGAAAATGTCACCGAAGGCAATGCCTCTGAGGTCTTCCTTGATGACGGTTTCTGTCAGTATTACTGTGCGGCGGCCTTCAACCTGCTGAGATCCGAATACAAAGCCAATAAATCCAATGTCGTTGTTTCTCCGCTTGCGGCCTATTACAATTTGGCGCTGCTGACCAACGGTGCGTCCGGCAAGAACAAGTCCGATCTGGAAAAGCTGATCGGGAAGTATTATCAGTGCGATACTATGAATACGTATATGCATTCCTTCAACAAAAAGCTGGAGAATTCCGATAACACCAAGATGTACTTCGGCAATGCGCTCTGGTTCAACGCAGACAAAAACGCCGCTCCTTCCAATGAATTCCTCGCCACGGCCAAGACGCATTATGATATGGCGGCCTACAAAGAGAGCTTCGGCAAGGATGCGGTCAACAATATCAACAACTGGGCATCCAATAATACGGATATGTACGCGGAGTATATCATTGACAGTCTGCCGTCAGACGCTCCTGCATACATTGTCAACACCACCGTTCTCGAAGGCCAGTGGGAATCACCCGTTTCTCCCGAAAATGTGCTTGACAGCACCTTCACCAATGCGTCCGAGCAGGATGAAAATGTCCAGATGATGTCCAGCTATGAAAAGCTCTATCTTTCCAACGATATGGTTGACGGCTTTATTAAACCCTACTCCGGAGGAAATTACGCTTTCCTGGCGCTGGTTCCCAAGAAAAACGCCGTGCTTACCATGGATCATGTTCTGGATTATTTCTGCAATGAAAAATACTATATGAACATGATCAAAGATCGCAAAGAGAGAACCGTTGACGCCAGCATTCCCAAGTTCTCAGTTCAGGGCAAAGGCGGAATGAAGGCTGATTTTGCGGAACTGAATCTTGGACGGTCATTCGATCCGACGGAAGCGCAGCTTGATATGCTCGGGACATGCGACGGAAACATGTATGTAGACGACATTTTTGTTTACACAGGCATTACAGTCACCGAAAAAGGCACCAGTAAAGGCACCGGCGCCAGTGTGCGTGATTCGTCTGTTGCAACCAACGTCATTCCGGTGGCGCTCAATCGTCCGTTCATATTTGCCGTTGTTGACGCCAACAGATACATTCCGATCATTCTCGGAATATGCAATTCCGTCACGGAATAATTCCCGCCTCGGTTGAATTATCAGTTAAACACACCCATATCTGCCGCAAAGGTCGGTATCCGTTTTTGCGGATATCGGCCCTTGCTTTTTTTGCCAAATCAATTATGGAAGGGAAGTGGATGACAATTGATGAATGCTGTTTTGACAGGCGATGCTTCATGGTGGGAGATTGCATGGGAAACGATCTGCGGTTTTGTCATCTCGCTGGGAGATTTTACAGCCATTGCCAGATGGATTATTCCGGTAGTTGCTTTTTTCATCGTTTTCCGCTGCGTGCGCTCCATGCTTTCGGGCCATGAGGCGCCGGAAGTCTGGGCCTATCTGGATGTGGACGGATACGGAAGGCTTCCCGTGAGTCACTGGGAGAATACGATCGGCAGAGCATCGTCGAGCGATATCGTCATAGATTTTCCGACCGTATCACGCTCACACGCGGTGCTGATACGCGATGAAAACAAGCGCTGGACCATATCCGACCTCGGCTCCACCGGCGGCGTTACTGTCAACGGAAAACGGCTGGAAGGCACAGCTGCGCTTCCGGCGGGAAGTACGCTGAAACTGGCGGATGTAGAGGCCAGATTTCTGGTGACGCGTCCTAAGGGTTCACAGAGAGAGACCAACAAGCGTCTTGCCAGAAAGCTGCGGCCGGTTCACACCCTTCTGCTTCTGAGTATATTTATGCTGCTGACAGTGGCGGAGCTTTATTGGAGCGCAAAGGTGGATGACGTTTCGGTCTTTATCTGCTTCGGCGGGCTCTTTACGCTTATGTGGAGCTATTACATCGTCATGCGAATTCTGGTCAAGACCGGCATAGAAGTCGAAATGCTGGCGTTCTTCCTGTCTACGATAGGATTTTCGGTGGCGGCATCTTCAAAGCCAGGAGAATTATATAAGCAGTTCTTTGCCTTTCTGCTGGGCTTCGGACTGTTCGTTCTTTTCGGCTGGTTCCTGCGTGACCTCAAGAGAATTACCTCCATCAAGCTTCAGGTGATGATAGGTACCGTTGCGCTGCTTCTGTTCAATCTGGTGTTCGGTCAGACCAAAAACGGAGCCAAAAACTGGATCTCGGTCGGAGGAATATCCCTGCAGCCGTCCGAACTGGTCAAAATAGCCTTTGTGTTTATAGGCGCCGCAACGCTTGATATCCTGCTCACCAAAAAAAATCTCGCCTACTTCATCGGTTTTTCCGGAGTATGTATCGGTTCGCTTGCGCTAATGGGAGATTTCGGCACTGCGGCGATCTTTTTTGTGGCATTCGTTGTGATAGCCTTTATGCGTTCGGGAGATTTCTCCACTATCGCCCTGATCTGTGCCACTGTCGTTTTCGGAGTCATGCTGGTGCTGAAATTCAAGCCTTATGTCGCAAGAAGATTTGCCATCTGGGGACACGCCTGGGACGATCCGTACAATCTGGGGTATCAGCAGACACGAACCATGTCTGCCTCCGCCAGCGGAGGACTTGCCGGAGTCGGCATCGGCAGCGGATGGCTGCGCAAAGTGGTGGCCGCCGACACCGACCTCGTATTCGGTGTGGTGTGTGAAGAATGGGGTCTGCTGATCGCTCTGACCACGGTGGTCTGCGTCTGCGCCCTTGCTGCCTTTACCATCAAAAGCGCCGCAAACGGGCGTTCATCCTTCTATGTGATAGCGGCATGCGCGGCGGTCAGCATGATGGTATTCCAGACCATCCTCAATACGCTTGGCTCGGTAGATATCCTGCCGCTTACTGGAGTGACCTTCCCGTTTGTGTCCAACGGCGGCTCGAGCATGCTGTCGAGCTGGGGATTGCTTGCCTATGTCAAAGCGGCTGATACACGACGAAACGCCAGCTTTGCGGCGGCCAGGGAAAGCTTCAAGGTGCGCATCCAAAGCGGCGAAGGACTTACTGACAGTTCGGGACATCCGCTGCCGGAAGTCAGAAATATGATCGGCCGCAGCGAATACGATTTCAGCAAACTCGGACAGCTGGCCGAACGTGCCAGAATCTTTCTGATAGATCGAGGCATCATCAAGCCTGTGGCCAATGTCGACTTTACGGAGCCTCCCGTGGAAGAATCCGGGGAAGGCACCGTCGAGCTTGACGACAGAAAATTTGCCGCCGGGGACGTGATTTATTCTGATCCTAGAAAGGATCCGTCATATAAGTCCGATGTACCGCTGCCTGTGCAGAAGCCGGTTGTGCAGAAGCCGCCTGAGCCGCAGCCGCAAAGTGTGAATCCGCCTTCATCGGAGGCTGACGGCGTTTCTTCGCAGCCGGTCAGACGGCGGAGGAAATATTCTTACACAGGCGATGATACCGAAGGCGAAGACTACATCGGAAGCCGCCGCAGACACTAAGGCGCAGGGGGTGAATTATTATGAAAAAGGTTCAGAGGCGTGCGCTGAGCGTTATTCTGATCATTGTCGTCCTGATGGGCGGTGTCGGATATTTTACCTTCCGATTCATTTCGGAGGGGCAGAAATGGGTTAATTTCACCGCCAACCGGCATGTCTATTCCAGCGGCGGAGAGTTGATTGACGGAGCGATCTATGACCGTGACGAAAAACCTCTGCTGTACACCGAGGACGGAAAGAGAAAATACAGCGACAACGAAAGCGTCAGATGCGCAACCATGCACATCATCGGAGACAAAAAGGGAAATGTCGCCAAGTCATTGCAAAAGGTTTACGCCGACCGCCTGGTGGGATATAATATTGTCGCCGGCATGTTTTCCACCAAAATTGCGGGCAACAAGATTTATACCACGCTTGATTCGGATATCTGCGCGGCGGCCTACGAACAGCTGAAGGGAAAAAAGGGAGCCGTGTGTGTGTTCAATTACAAGACAGGCGAGGTGATCTGCCTTGTCAGCACGCCTACCTACGATCCGGAAAATCCTCCCGTCATCGCCAGCGGCGACGACAATTACGACGGCGTTTTCATCAACCGGGCCATTTCGTCCAGATTTCCGCCCGGTTCTGTCTACAAGACCGTGACAGCAGCCGCAGCCATTGATACCATTCCCGACATTAACGAGCAGACCTTCACATGCAATAAGGTGATCAATGTCAACGGGCAGAAGGTGGTCTGTTCCGGTACCCATAAGGAAGAGAATTTCAAAACCGCGCTGAGAAATTCATGCAATGTTGCCTTCGGCCAGATTTCAATGCAGCTCGGCTGGGAAACAACCGCCCAATACGCCGAAAAACTCGGCATGACCACCAGTCACAATCTCAGCGGCATTGCCACCGTCAAGGGAAAAATTGCTTCTTCCGGAGAGCTCAACGAGCTGGCATGGACCGGCATCGGACAGAATACCGATGAAATCAATCCTTTTGCCATGATGAGGTATATGGGAATTGTGGCCAACGGAGGCATATGCGCGGAGCCTTACATCGTGGAAAAGTTGACCACATCGACCGGAATTCCCCTCAATTACGACAAACAAACCGAAACGACACGCATACTCCGTCAGACCACCGCCGATCAGCTTTCGGACATGATGCGTTTTACCGTCATGAACAACTACGGCGACAAAAATTTCCCCTCCGGGATGGAATTCTGCGCCAAGACCGGCACAGCCGAAGTTGACGGGGACAAAAAATCGCATGCTTGGTTTGTAGGCTTCACCCGTAACGAGAAATATCCGTATGCCTTTGCGGTGTTTGTGCAGAACGGCGGCAGCGGATATGGCGTTGCACGTCCGATTGCGGCCCATGTGATGAGCGAGATCAAAAAGAAGGTCGATCAGGGTGAAAACTGATTCTGAAGGTTCAAACTTAATCCTTACAAAAATTTGACAAAAATATTTATATAATTCATAAAAACTATTGACAAAATTGATTTTCGGGTGTATTATGTAATTGCATTATTTATGATTTCTTAAATAGTGCAGTGCATGATCGCCCGATTTTTGTCTGGCAGTCGAACTTAGGTCGCAGAAAAGGAAAGGCGGAAACGGCATGCCGATTAATTCTTTTTCATCCCTGACTGATTCGGAACTGGTGGCTAGGGCTTCGGCGGACGATCAGGAGGCGTTTGCGTGTCTGCTTGGACGGTACAACGCAATGATCCATTCCAAGGCTGTTGCAAAGAGCCGGCAGTGTCGGTGTGACATTACAGATGACATGGCTCAGGAGGCCGCCATCGGTTTTTTGCATGCGATCAGGAGTTTTGATCCGCAAAACGGGACAAGCTTCCGCACCTACGCCGAAAGATGCGTTGAAAATGTGCTGATCTCTGCGGTCAGGACTTATTTCAGCCGCAAAAACTCACTTCTCAACGATCACGAGCAGCTCGACGATCAGAATTTCAGCGGCAGATATGCCGTTGAGGACACATTATCTGATCCTGAGGGTGCGGTGATGGAGGAGGCTTCTTCGGGGTTAACCGATGCGGTTTTTTCGGAGCTTACAGAGCTGGAGCGTTCGGTGGTCGAGATGCGGCTGCACGGACTCAGCTACGAAGAATCAGCCAAAGCTCTCGGCATCAGCACCAAGTCGGTTGACAATGCCATTCAGCGAGTTAGGCAAAAATTCAGGTCGTCACGGCGGCAATGATTTTTTGCCGTATATAAAAAATGTTCCTGTAGCTCAATACAGCAGCGCTGCATATGATGTTATGCGGAGGTAACGGTGTAAATCCGTTCGGGGGCAAATTCATTTTATTTTTCTCAAAGTGAGGTTTTTACAATGTACGAAGACAAAACTCTCAGATGCAAGGATTGCGGCAAAGAATTTGTTTTCACGGCTGGTGAGCAGGAGTTCTACGCAAGCAAGGGCTTTGAAAATGAGCCTCAGCGCTGCAAGGAATGCCGTGACGCAAAGAAGGCAGCTTCCAGACAGCAGCGCAAGACTTACAAGGCAGTATGCGATGCTTGCGGCGGCGAAGCAACCGTGCCATTTGAGCCCACAGAAGGACGTCCTGTTTATTGCAGTGAGTGCTTCGAAAAGATGAAGGCAAACTAATTGTTTTACAAACTTAGTATGATTCTTCACGGCTTTGCCAAGGTCATTTATATGAGATTTTTGTTGCAATAATTTTTTTGAATAAATATTCTGATTTTATATTAGAGGATTACATCAACAGAACCTTAATGAAATTTATCGTTGGCAAGATTCCAGATAACCGGGATAGGTTTAACCGCCTTATCCCGGTTATTTTTTTTGTGTCAATCCTGTGTTGCAGGCATACTGTGTAAAAGGACATATGAAATGGTTATAGGTCCGTTAATGATAAAACGCAGGGGGTTATAATATTGGAAAGATCCGTATTTGCGGTAGTAGGAGGAGACGCAAGGCAGATCGTTCTGGCCAACATGCTGGCAGCGGAAGGTATTACGGTCTATTGCTCCGGATTTGAAAATGCTTCCCATCAGCTGATCGGCACGGCTTCAACCGATCCGCTGACAGCGGTATTGATGGCTGACACGGTTATTCTGCCGATGCCTCCCACAAGGGACGGCAAAACGCTCAACGCTCCCATGAGCACATACAGCATTATTCTTGACGACGAATTCTGTTTTGCTTTGATGGGCAAGGCTGTTTTTGCGGGCATTGCCGGCAAGCTGAGAGACGTTTCGCCCAATTACGCGCAACTCAATATTTACGACTATTACGCAAGCGAGGCATTCCTTCTTCGCAATGCGCAGGCAACAGCGGAAGGAGCTTTGGCTGAGCTTATTACAAATTATCAGCGCACCATTTCCGGCAGCAGGATCCTTCTGACCGGATGCGGCAGAATAACCCGATTTCTCGCGCCGATGCTGCGCTCCATCGGAGGAAATGTTTCGGTTGCGGCACGCAGGCAGAGCGATCGGGCAATGATTTCCGCCATGGGCATGGAATCGCTCACCTTCGGAAAGGCGCTGCGCAGGGCAAGGGATTTCAATGTCATAATCAACACGGTTCCTGCGCCTGTGATAGACAAGGGATTCGTAGACGCTCTTGCGCATGATGCGATGATCATAGATCTTGCGTCGGCACCGGGAGGCATTGATCGAGAGGCATGCGGCAGGAGAAATATTCAGGCGATTCAATCGCTCGGACTGCCGGGGAAGTATTCGCCGGTGACGGCTGCCGAGATCATCAAAGAAACAGTGATGTCAATTCTCGAGGAGGGTTAAATGATGGAGGATTTTAAGAATATTAAACTTGGATATGCCATATGCGGCTCCTTCTGCACATTCCGCAAGACCATTGATGAGATGAAGGAAATCTCACGGTTAGGGGCGGATATTTATCCGATCATGTCGCAGAACGCCTATTCGCTTGATACACGTTTCGGCTTGGCGGCCGATTTTGTCAATGAGATAGAAAATATATGCGGCAAAAGCGTCATACACACCATACCTCAGGCGGAGCCGATCGGGCCGAAAAAGCTGCTCGACGTGCTGGTCATTTCTCCCTGTACAGGCAATACGCTTGCCAAACTGGCCAACGGAGTGACCGATACTTCGGTTGCGCTTGCGGCGAAAGCGCATCTCAGAAACGTGCGGCCGCTTGTCATCGGAGTGTCCACCAATGATGCGCTTGCAGCCGCCGCCAAAAATATCGGAGTTCTGATGAATAACAAAAACATTTATTTTATTCCTATGTCGCAGGACGATCCGTCAGGCAAACCGAATTCGGTAGTGGTTCGTTTTGAAAAAACGGCGGATGCCATCAGGAGCGCACTGAATCAAACACAGCTCCAGCCGGTATATATCTGAAATATATATCTGAAAAAAAATCAGCCGTAGCAGGCCTTCAAACAGGCATGCTGCGGCTGATGGCAGTTAATTGAGGATTTGACTGTGATCAATGGGGAAGATCAGCCCTTGTATTCGGAAAGGGTGATATCCACCGAGTAATCCCTTCTGTTTCTTCTGATAACCAGATGGATGGTGTCACCGACGGAACACTTCTTGATCTGGGACTGGATGTCGTTCTCCGACTGCACGTCAACACCGTTGATGGAAACGATCATGTCGCCGACCTGAATACCGGCGGCATAGGCGTCGGAACGCATGTCGACATTGGATACATAGATGCCGAAATCGTCAAAGCCGTAAATCCATGCGGCGGCATAGCTGTTGATTTCAACATAGGAAAGACCGAGATTGACACGTCCCTTGACGTATCTGTATTCCATCAGGTCATTGATGACGGTTTTAACGGTATTGGCAGGAATGGCGAAACCAAGTCCTTCGATATCCGAACCGCTTGATTTGGCGTTGACAATGCCGATCAGGTAGCCCTTGTCGTCAAACAGACCGCCGCCGGAATTACCGGGATTGATGGCGGCGCTGGTCTGAAGAAGGGTCATAACTTCGCCGTCTATTTCAATTTCACGGTCAAGTGCGCTGACGATGCCGCTGGTAACCGTTCCGCCGAGCTGACCGAGAGGATTGCCGATGGCTATAGCCGTCTGACCAACCTTCAATTTGCTGGAATCGGCGGTCAGAATGGCGGGAGTCAGGCCGGTTGCGTTGATCTTGAGCAGAGCAAGGTCGGTTTTGGGGTCGTCTCCGATGATTTGTGCGTCGTAGCTGTCACCGTTTCTGAGTGTAACGGTGATGTTATTGGCCCCGTCTATTACATGGTGATTGGTGATGATGTATCCGTCGGTTGTAAATACAACGCCGCTTCCTGCGCCTTGGGAGATGTACTGGCCCATAAAGCTGTTGGTGGAAACGATCTCGGTTGTAATTTCAACGACAGAATCGCAGACGGTTGCTGCCACGTCCTCCACTGCGAATGAGGCCTGGCTGCTGTTGTCAGTAGAGCGTTCAATTTCCTGAAATACCACTTTAGAGCCGTCCTCGGTCTGAATGATGGTATCTCCTCCGGAGGAACCGAGCTTTGCGCCAAGGAAACCGCTGCCGAGTCCGACCAGCGCGGCCAGCAGGACTGAAATGAAGATGGTGGATAGGCTGGTGCCTCTCTTTTTATTGCTGCCTCCGTTGTTGGAAGGAGTCTGCGGGGCATATTGCGGCTGAGAGACATACTGACGCTGCATGCGGTTCTGGGTATTGGCCTGCGTCGGAGTGGCAGGATGTGAATTGCGTACATTACCGGG
>CAMHJC010000077.1 GCA_946185345.1 uncultured Clostridia bacterium | reverse complement strand
TGTAAGCTGTGACCTCGATGCCGTTGGAAAGACGGACTCTGGCGATCTTACGCAGAGCGGAGTTCGGCTTCTTAGGGGTAGCTGTCTTGACGGAAGTGCAGACACCGCGCTTTTGAGGAGAATTCTGATCGGTCATCACTCTCTTCTTGGTGTTCAGACCCTTCAAAAGAGCAGGAGCCTTGGCCTTCTTTTCAACGTCCTGACGTCCTTTTCTTACGAGCTGGTTAAATGTTGGCATTAATTTCACCTCGATACGTATAGAATTGAAAAAAATTTATGTCAGGGCGCGTGACCGCGCCTGGACAACAATGGAACCGCGCCGAAAGCAGTCATTCGGCACAAAAACATTCCGCGCGCAAAGTTTGAAAATATGGCATTTGACGAATTCAAAATAAATTTACATTTGCGTACGTCACGTTTTTTCAGTATAGCACAAACACATGCCTTTTGTCAAGTCCCCGGGACAATTTTTTCGACAGGCAAAGGAAAGGCAGGAGAAAATCAGGCGGGAGAATGTCATCATAGGGGGGGACATTCTGTTGCCGGTACAACATTTGATCGGACAGGCCATATCATCCGAATATCAGCGGTACATCTCCGCGCAGGACAAGTCTGATGATTCCGACAGCGACAAGGTGCGCCGGATAGTAAATATAGAACGCCCATTTTACCAGCGGAGAAGTCTTTACAGACGCAGGCTTTATTTCATCCATGCCTTGCGCAAGTGCAGCCGGCTTTTTTCCGCCTCGTTCGCCGTTGTAGAGAGCGATGATCGGAATGGTGAGAAACGTGAACATCTGTAAAATACCGTAGAGCTTATCGAGAAAAATAAAATAGACCACGGCATAAACGAATGTCCACAGTACAATGTTAAATGCCTGCCTCTTTTTGTTTCCTCTGTTGTAGTAGAGCGCAAGCGGACACATCACAGCAATGCTCGACCAGTCGGAAGGGAAACCGAGAATGCTCATCAGCAATATGGCGGGGAATTTCAGGTATTTCGGGAACTTCTCGCTGCGGGAGACGGCAATGGCGACCACCGCCAGCGTCAGCGACCAGAGAACGCTTGTCTGATTGAAGATGCTTCCATTCGAGAACGGGATAAAGGGAATCCCGAAGGCGAAATTGTATGCGAAGTGTGAAATGACGGCGAAGACAAACAGCCTGCCGGCGTATTTCCGGATATTGCGGGTGTAATAGCAGCCCTCGGCGATGAAAAACCACATGAGCGGCGCAGTGAGTCTGCCGATGATGTGCAGTCCCACGACGTACCAAGTCAGATCAGTGCCGGGGAAAAAAGTCCATGTCAGATGGTCGACGGTCATGGCGATAATGGCGATGAGTTTGATCTGGCTTGCGTTCAATCCTTTTTTCATTTTGAGAAACCTCCCTGATAATGCCTTGCTTAGCGCATCATTTCTTTGATGGTTACAGTGTATCAAATCAGAAAAGAAAAAGCAACAGCTTTGGGGTGAAGTACATTTTATGGGGCGTCAAATGCATTTGATGAATTCAAAAAAATTCAGAGTTGCGCCCATTGCATTTTTGTCAAGTCCTGCGCTTTTTTCAGAAAAATCCCCGGAGGATGCAGGATAAATGAATGGCCGCCCCGTAAATTTACAAAACAAAAGTTGCAATGCAGCCGCAGGTATGTTAGAATAAAAATCAGGGAGATGATGTTATGCCGGATAAATCAAAAAAATCGGGACGTACTGCGCACATTCTGGGCACAGCGGTTATCGCAGTGCTGCTTGCGGCGAGCTTTTTCATTACATACAAAAACAGACAGAACCTTACGGCGGACAGCGACGGCAGCGTCAGCTTTTCGGATACGGCCGATGCTTCATCGGACGGCAGGACGGAGCCTGAGAGACTTCACGAGGTGTCCAGGGCGACGGTTTCCGCCACCGGAGACGTCATCGGACACACGGCGATTCTCAATGCGGCGTATCTGTCCAAGAACAAATACAATTTCGATTTCATTTATCGGTATCTCGGCAGCTATGTTTCGTCATCCGACTATGCGGTGACCAATCTCGAAACCACGCTGGGAGGCGGAAAATACAGCGGCTATCCGGCTTTCAATTCGCCTGACAGCCTGGTGGATTCGATTATGGGGGCAGGATTTGACATGCTGCTTACCGCCAACAACCACGCCAACGACACGGGATACAAAGGCATGCACAGAACGGCGCAGGTGCTGAAAAAGAAAAAGATTGACTTTATCGGTACGGTGGAAAATCCGGAGGACAAGCGCTATCTTGTCCGTGAAGTCAACGGCATCCGGCTGGGCATGGTCTGCTACACATATGAAGGCAGAGGCCGCAGCAACGGCATCCGGTATCTCAACGGCATGATGGAGAAGAAATCGGCGGCCATCATCAATACATTCAATGTGAACAATCTGGATGAATTTTACACCGAGCTGGGAGAGCGCATGGAAGCCATGAAAAGCGAAGGCGCCGAGGCGGTGATAGTGTACATTCACTGGGGCGAGGAATATCACCTCGAACAGAACAAGCATCAGAAAAATATCGCCCAGAAGCTGTGCGATATGGGAGTGGATGTCATTGTGGGCGGTCATCCGCATGTCGTGCAGCCGATGGAACTGCTCACCAGCACAGCTGACAGCTCTCACAGGACGGTGTGCATTTATTCTATAGGCAATTCGATATCCAATCAGCGCAGGGATCTGATGAAACTGAAAACCGGCCACACCGAGGACGGCGTGTTCATCAGCTTTACCTTCGTCAAATACAGCGACGGCAAGGTGCTTCTTTCGGATGTGAATGTCCTGCCCACCTGGGTTTATCTTCACCGCAACAGCAAGACGGGACGGAATGTGTTTGAGATCATCCCACTTGATCAATCGGTGAAGGACTGGAGCAAGGCTTATTCACTCAACGAAAAGGGACTCAAGGACGCAAAGAGTTCTTACAAGCGGACCATGCAACTCGTTGGCGACGGTCTGGAGGCTTCCCGACAGTACTGCCGGCAGCAGGCCGAGGACTATCTGAACAGCGGAAAATAATGTGATGCGGAAAATAATGTGATTCTTAAAAAGGAGTGAAGCGTTATGTCCCTCAATCAACCTTATCAGGTGTATATCACCTGTCTGTCAAGAAATGACAGCGGCGCCATCACCCGTGATTTTGTCTTTGCCAGGCAGCTGCTGCGAAGACTGGAAGCCAAGGGTTATCGTGTGTATCTAACCGGAAAAAGCGATTCTACCGAAAGAGAGAGCGCACTGGATTCCGCTGAAATACTGGTTGTGGCGGGTTTTTCGGCGGTCTCGCTTGAATCGCAGCAGGTCTGCGACGATTACGATGAATTCAACAGAAGCGCAATGGCCGGCCACAAGCGGAAATGGCGTATTTTCACCTTTGTCCGCAGCGTAGGCAGGGACGGCCTTCCGCTCTACCTGCAGAAACATGTTGCGTGCGGCGACGCGGACAAAATGGAGGAGAAAATCAGGCGTGCGCTGTCCTCCGAAATGCCCAGGAACTGTGTTTCGGACGAATACGAGGAGGAATTCCTGTTCGGCAGAGCGGAGGAGGAAGGCGCATCCGGCAATGCGGAGGATGACTGGCTTTTCGAGCATGTTCCGGAGCCGCTGCCCGATTGTGCCGAGGAAATACGCATTGACGATGAAGATGACAAACCCGGTATTCAGGGCGGACGGATCAGAGCGCGGAGAGCGCCTGCGGCCATGGATGATGAATACCACGATATCATGACCATATTCGGAAGGAAAGAATCAGGCGGGGAAAGCGGGAGGGAGAAAGAATCCCCCGATACGGATGCTCCCGTGCCGGACCGGCCGGTGTCCGCTCCTGAGGAATCCTCAAAGCGGCAGAAGGTAAAGCCGGCCAGAATCAACAAGGTGGATTTTTCCGTGGTGGCGCCCGACGAGGTAAGACCGGGCAAAAGCTCCGTCATCGACCTGCTGATGTACACCCGCAGCCAGCGGGGCATTGTAAAGAGAACCGTGGAGCAGGCCAAAGAAAAATCCTCCGAAGCCGTGCGCAGCGTGAGCAGCGTTTCGGTCAGACAGGGCAGCCGTGTGACGGCGCTGCTCTTTTCGGACGATATCGGGATAACCGAAGGCGAACAGACACTTACCTGGAACGGCGACGCGCTGGACTTCCGGTTCCGGGTTGCGCCGCCGGAGGATTACGCCAAAAAGCAGATTGATTTCGGTTGCAGCGTGCTGTTTGACGGCATACAGATAACCCGCCTTTATTTCACCGTGGCGGTCAATTCAAAAAAGAAGGCGGCTGTGCGGTTTGTGCGCAAGGACTGCCGCAAGGCATTCGTCTCCTACTGCCACAAGGACAAAGTGCGTGTGGTGGAGCAGCTTTGCGCCATTCGGGAGGTCGCTCCCCGGCTGCGGTTCTGGATGGACAGTCAGAGCATGACCGCCGGAGATGTGTGGAGAAGCGCCATTGCCTCCGCCATCAGGGGAGCGGACGTGTTCCTTCTTTTCTGGTCGGCCGGCGCAAGGGAATCCTCCGAGGTGCGCAAGGAGTGGGAGTATGCCCTTGAGCTGGAAAAGGGCAGCAGACGCAGAAGGAAAAACGGCGCCCGTTTCATTACTCCCGTGCCGCTTGACAAGCCTTCCGAATGTCCGCCGCCGGAGGAACTGGGCGATCTTCATTTCGGCGATCCTTCCTTTGACAGCGACATCGACGGTATTGGCGACGTGGAATTCTGGTCGGGAACAGGAAAGCAAAAGAACATCAGGTTTTTATAACTCTTTCCTGCCATCATCAACATGAAAAAAGTCCTTCATTCCATCCTTGCGGTAGAATGAGGGACTTTTGTCATTGTCGGATAGGAGGCCTCATGCGGCGTGTCAGCAGTTGATGGCCGCGGAGACGCTGAAGAATTCCACTTTGCCGTCCGGCATGTAGAACATAAGGCAAGGCGTTCCGGGCAGCACCTCGCCGTCGTAGTAGGTGAAGAAGCCGCCGCCTTCATCGGTGTAACTGTCGCCGTAGGCCTTGAATACTTCCTCTTTTGAGCTGCCGACGGTAATGCCCTTGTCGGTGGTGAATTCGGCGGTGTAGCAGTCGATGTCGCAGAGGGTGTCGACTCCCTTTTTGAGGGGAACGGTGTGTATTCTCAGCACATCGGCGTACCGGGCGAGATTGGTATAGTCATCGTTTCCGGCATGCTCCGCCATGACGGAAGAATAATCACCCCTGCCGAAGTAATATTCATAGGTGTATTCGTCGCCGTTTTCGCCGTAATGGCAGCTTGTCTGGGAGATGGTGTTGGAGGGACTGCCCAGCGCTTTGAGAAGCCTGTCCGCCTTTTCGTTGACCTTGTAGGAGGTGCCGTTGTGAACGATACACAGCGAGTCGGAGGAGAATCCCCCGGCTGTTTTGCCGCCGCACGCCGCAAGGGAAAACAGCGTGAGCGAGGCGATAATGACCGCCATTATTCTCCTGGCGAAGCCTGTGTTGCTTGTTGTATTCATAGTGAGTATTCCTTTCGTAAAATAATTGTATCAAATGGAAAACGGATCCTTCACATAAACCCGTTGAAAAAATCATCAGACTTTCAGAATTTCACACTATCACACGGCAATCATTATAGCACCTGCGTTTTGCCTTGTCAACCATGCTGCGTCAGGACATGAACGGTGCGAAAAATTGATTTGCGGCGCATAATTTTTCATCAAAGGCAAACAATAACAATGCGCACGATCAAACATCAAGCTGCCGGACATTCAAAGCAGAAGGAGTTAAATATATGAAAGCAACAGGAATAGTGAGAAGGATAGACGATCTGGGCCGTGTGGTGATTCCCAAGGAGATACGCCGCACCATGCGCATCAGGGAAGGCGAATCACTGGAAATTTACACCGATTCAGGCGGAGAAGTGATTTTCAAGAAATACTCTCCCATAGGTGAGCTTGACCCGTGTTCGTCGCAGTATGCCGAGATACTCGCCCGCACCACAGGATTTCCCGCGCTGATATGCGACCGTGATCATGTGGTGGCGGTTTCAGGCGTCGCTAAAAGGGATTACCTTGACCGCCGCATCACGCCCGAAATGGAAGGCATGATGGATATGCGCACGCCTTACACGGCGCAGAGCGCTTCGGGTGAAAAAATATTCCCGGTGGAAGGCGCCCAGCTGGCCGCCGCCTGTGTTTTTCCGATCATCTCCGCCGGCGATCTCAACGGCGCGGTGGTGCTGCTGGCCAGGGAGGACGGAAGCCTTCCCGGCGAATGGCAGATGAAGCCTGCCGAAGCGGCGGCCGGATTTCTCGGCAGCCAGATAGAGCAGTAGGCGGTAAAAAATCCTATCAATTATCTGCGGCACAGCCGGAATCCGCCCGGAATTGTGCCGTAGATTTTTTTATGTGAAATTTGTGCATGTTGCTTGCGTGTAGAAAAACTTACTGAGAAGATAGACTTACATAGATAACATTGACAATAAAACAGAGCGGTTTTCGATTTCGGAATATGGCCGGTGACATTATTACTAAATTGTTAACGGTAAAATTAGCAATAATCATGATTCGGTTTTACTTGCATTTTATAATGAATTAGTATAAAATTATGGGGTAATTTAGAGATATGTCATGGCTTTGCCGGGTCATTGCGGCATAGATTGTGTCGGGGTGATAATCGGTGGAAAGGCTTGATAAGATTCTGGCTTCACAGGGGGCTGGCACTCGCAGTGAAGTGCGCAAGATGATTTGGGCTGGCAAGGTTACCGTTGACGGTGAGTTGTGCCGCAGCATCGACCGCAGGCTTGAACCCTCTGAGCATGAGATCGCCGTGGGCGGCGTTCCTCTCTGCTACCGGAAGTTCCTCTATATTATGATGAACAAACCCAAAGGAGCGATTTCCGCTTCCAATGATTCCCATGTGCAGACGGTAGTCGATCTGCTTCCGCCTTCGCTTCGCCGCAAAGGACTGTTTCCGGTCGGCCGCCTTGACAAGGATACCACCGGACTGCTGATCATCACAGATGACGGCGCCTTTGCGCACTCGGTCACTTCGCCCGGCAAAAAGGTGTTCAAGACCTATGTCGCGGCCCTTGACGGTGCGTTGTCCAACGAGGATATGGCGTATCTGAGTAAAGGCGCAGTGATTGACGGAGGAGAGCAATGTCTGCCTGCGCAGGTAGCGGTGTTGGACGGAGAAAACTTTGTCTATGAGATAAAGATCCGTGAGGGCAAGTATCATCAGATCAAGCGCATGGCGCAGTCGGTCGGACGCAGGGTATTAAGCCTGGAACGCACGGCGGTAGGCGCTCTCACGCTCGATGCCGCATTGCGGCCGGGCGAGGCGAGAGAACTAACCGAGCGGGAAATGGCACTGCCGCTGATCAACTGAGCAGGCTCACACTGAGGCGTACATGACAGGCCCGAATTACTTTTGTTTTTTGAATTTGAGGGATTATTGAGACAGCAAAAAAATTGGAATTCTTTGCTGAAAACGGCGATAAAGGCCGCTTTCTAAAAATGCTTAAAACGAATGTAATAATTTGTTGCTTTGAGCGATAAATTCGGCAGACTTATCTAAATTAGAATTTTAACATTGTTGAGTTCGTCAATTGAAATTCGGACGATTTTTTGTTAAAATTAAAACAGTTAATATTGGTTGTGCTTTGTATTTCTTGCGGGCAAATCATATTACATCATTTATTATTTGGAGGTATTTTCAAATGGCAAGCTTATCTTTGAGACACGTTTACAAGAAGTATCCCGGCAATGTTGTTGCTGTTAAGGATTTCAACCTTGAGATCGAGGATAAAGAGTTTATCATCTTCGTCGGTCCTTCCGGATGCGGTAAGTCCACCACTCTGCGTATGATCGCAGGTCTTGAGGACATCAGCGAAGGCGAACTCTACATCGGCGACACACTCGCAAACGACGTTCCTCCGAAAGACAGAGATATCGCCATGGTGTTCCAGAGCTACGCTCTGTATCCCCACATGTCTGTCCGCGAGAACATGGCATTCGGTCTGAAGCTCAGAAAGTATCCCAAGGCAGAAATTACCCGTCGTGTTGAAGAAGCCGCTCAGATCCTTGATATCAGCCACCTGCTCGACAGAAAGCCGAAGGCTCTTTCCGGCGGTCAGCGTCAGCGTGTTGCCATGGGTCGTGCTATCGTTCGTGAACCTAAGGTATTCCTTCTTGACGAGCCTCTTTCCAACCTGGATGCTAAGCTCCGTGCACAGATGCGTACCGAGATCTCCAAGCTCCATCTGAGACTGGGCACCACATTCATTTATGTTACACATGACCAGACAGAAGCTATGACCCTGGGCGATAAGATCGTCGTTATGAAGGACGGTATTATCCAGCAGGTCAATACTCCTCAGTTCCTGTATGACAAGCCCTGCAACATGTTCGTTGCCGGCTTCATCGGCTCTCCTCAAATGAACTTCATCGACGTTAAGCTCGAGAAGAGAGGCGACCATGTATACGCTCTGTTCGGCAACTTTGCTATCAAACTCCCGATCTCCAAGAACAGCAAGGGTCAGCTGGAAGACTACATCGGCAAGGAAGTCGTCCTCGGCGTCCGTCCTGAGCACGTACACGACGAGCCCGAATACATCGAGAGATATGTTGACAGCTGCATCGAGGCAGACGTTGAAGTTACCGAATTGATGGGTAACGAGACATTCCTGTACCTCAACGCTCTCGGCTCCAACGTAACCGCCCGTGTTGCTCCTACTTCCAAGACCAAGGCTGGCGACCATGTCAAGGTTGCTCTGGTCAACAGCAAGATCCACATCTTCGACAAGGAAACCGAGCTTGCTATCGTTAACTGATAAGTTGACATGCTCAATTGATGCGTTCAGCGTCAGACTAATTTGAATTAACAATCGGTGTGCAGTTTTACTTCGGTAAAATTGTACACCGATTTTGTTGTTTTTCCGAATCATTAAAAAAATTTAGTTGATTTGCACACATGAGAAACATAATTTGTTGAAAAACAAAGAAATTTAAAAATATTAAATAAAACACTTGAATTATTCCTCACTTTTGTGTAAAATGTATATGTAGTAAAATTAACAAAAGAATTTGGAGCAATGTACATTTTGACCATTTCTTAAATTCCCTATATCTTACAGGAAGTGAGGAGTTTTAAAATGCCTAACAGATTATATCAGACAGTTGTTCACCAGATGAGAGATTCCATCGACAGAACCATAGGTGTAGTTGAATCCTCCGGCACCATTCTCGCATGCAGCGACCTGGGCAGAGTCGGCAAGGTGGCAGGCGATGTGCCGGTGGAGCAGATCGGCCAGGGCGAAAGCTTTGTCCACAACGGTTACAGCTACCGTCCCTTCGGCTCTCAGCCGACGGCAGAAACCGCCGTCTTTGTGGAAGGCACCGATGATCTCGCCATGAAGTACGCAGGTATTCTCGCCAATTCTCTCAACATCATCAAGCAGTACTATGACGAGAAGTTTGACAGAAACAACTTTATCAAGAACCTGATCCTTGACAATATTCTTCCGGGCGATATTTATCTCAAGGCCCGTGAGCTGCACTTCAATACCGATGTCAACCGCGTGTGCCTGCTGGTGCGCACCGTTTCCAAGCCGGATGTCGCTACATTTGATATTATCCAGAATCTGTTTCCGGATAAGAACAAGGACTTTGTCATCAGCATCAATGAGCGTGAGATTGCCATTATCAAGGAGACGCACCAGGGCATTGATCTCAAGAATCTCGAGCAGCTCGCCCGTTCGATCGTGGATACGCTGTCCAGCGAATTCTACACCCACTGCATTGTCGGCATCGGCACGCAGGTTTCGGGCATCAAGGATCTCGGCGCTTCCTTCAAGGAGGCTCAGATGGCTCTGGAAATCGGCAAGATTTTCGACACCGAAAAGACCATTGTCTCTTATGAGAATCTCGGCATAGCCAGACTGATCTATCAGCTGCCTGATACACTCTGCGAGATGTTCCTCAAGGAAGTCTTCAAGAAAGGCTCCATCGAGTCGCTCGACCAGGAGACGCTCTTTACCATTCAGAAGTTCTTTGAGAACAACCTGAACGTCTCCGAAACCTCCCGTAAGCTGTTTGTTCACAGAAATACGCTGGTCTACCGTCTGGAAAAGATCAAGAAGCTCACCGGCCTCGACCTGCGTGAATTCGACCACGCCATCATCTTCAAGGTGGCGCTCATGGTCAAGAAGTACCTCACCAACAAGCCTGTGAAGTATTGATGCCGCATGAAGAAATCAAAGGTGATCAGGAATCTTTCCGACTGTATCCTGTCACGCAGTATGTGCCGTGTGTACATGGAAGGTGACGGCGAATGGTATATCAATTACTATCCGCTCAAGGTGAATGAAAAATTTTTTATGGGTGCGGTGGAGGATAATTTCCAGCTCGACGGATTTAAGATATGTCCTCTCGAACGGGTCAGTAAGGCCAAGATCCGCAGGGACAAGTGCCTTGACATCAACATAAGCGAGGGCGTTGTGGATAGCCTGTACACTCCGAAGGTCAATATTGCCGGCTGGCGTCAGATATTCCGCTCTCTCAGGGACATGAACCGGTATATGACGGTGGAAACCGAGGACTATGATTATATAGGAGCAATTGTCGACATAAAGAAACACAATGTCATATTAAAAATATTCGACGCCGACGGTATCTGGCAGGAGGAGACTGTCAGAATCCGCTTCCGGGATATTCGGGCGGTCTCGTTCGGTTCGAGATATATCGATATTTTCTCCAAATATGTTCCCAGACTTTAATTGATTGCTTCAGAAATAAACAGCAGCCTTCTTCATGCCGAACTGTGCGGTGCGAGGAAGGCTGTTGTATGTTGTGGTTTCATTTCTTATCCGGTTGAAGTAACTGCGGCAGTGATGCGGGCCGGGACAAAATGCCGCCATCGGAACGCATGACGCCGCAGGGAAGCCATTGATTGAGTCATTGTTTCATTTATAAAAAATTATTGATTTTTATATTGATTTTATCCGATTTACTTTATATAATTAATTCAGTGGCAAAAAAACAATTTATTCTTTATGTAAGGATGATGCTTGATGAGCAAGATTTCAATTGACAAGAAAACCGGCAAGGTGAGCAACCGTCTCACAAAGCCCGAAATGGTCAATGACCGTGTGATGCAGATGCTTTATTCCGGCGTGATGAGCGATTTCCTTCCTCTTAATGCGGTTCCTCACGGCAAGGATTTAACACTGGAGTGCCAGCCGCAGGGTCTGGTATCTGCGGTTCAGTTTTTCAGCGCGCCTGTTGACAAAATGACCTTTTTTACTTTTGTGGAGAAGGTGCTGAATGTTATCCAAAACTGCGTCAATCAAAATATCAGCGCTGACAATATCGATCTTCAGAATGATCTTGTCTTTGTAGACCAGCGGAGCGGAGCGGTCAAGTGTATTCTATGGCCGGTCGCCAACAATATGAGATGCCAGTCGCCGGCTGTATTCTTTAAGCAGCTTCCCTTTATCGTCCGTTTCTTCCCCGGAGAGGACGTATCGTTTTTCCAGAAGTACGGGGAGTATTTTGACGGCCTTACTCCCTTTTCCGTTGACAGCTTCGGCAAGCTGATTGAGGAGTTAATAAAGAGCAGTCCTGCCCGGAATTTTAACGCTATGCAGCAGGGCGGCATGGCGGATCAGTTCCAAAATCGTCCGCCGCTGACCGGTGTTCCGGATCAGCTTCCGAATCAGCCGCAGCAGGGCGGCATGCCGGGTCAGTTCCCGAATCAGCCGCAGCAGGGCGGCATGCCGGGTCAGTTCCCGAATCAGCCGCAGCAGAACGGCATGCCGGGTCAGTTCCCGAATCAGCCGCAGCAGAACGGCATGCCGGGCCAGTTCCCGAATC
>CAMHJC010000076.1 GCA_946185345.1 uncultured Clostridia bacterium | reverse complement strand
TGCATTACCTCCTCTGATTATTCTTTTCTGGGATCGATGAATCTGACGGCGTCAGCCACACGGCCGTACTGACCGGAAGCCTTCTGGATAGCGGTGTTGGCGTCGTCGCCCTTCTTGATGAAGTCCATCATCTTGCCGAAGTTGACGTACTTGTAGCCGATGATTTCGTCGTCCTCATCCAGAGCGAGATCGGTGATGTAGCCGTCTGTCAGTTCGAGGTAACGGGGACCCTTGGAAACGGTGCCGTAAGTGGTGGCAACCATGGATCTTGCGCCCTTGCCGAGGTCTTCCAGACCTGCGCCGATCTGAAGACCGTCCTCAGAGAATGCGCTCTGTGTACGGCCGTAAACGATCTGGAGGAAAAGCTCTCTCATAGCGGTGTTGATAGCGTCGCACACCAGGTCGGTGTTGAGAGCTTCCATAACGGTGAGACCGGGGAGGATTTCCGCTGCCATAGCCGCGGAATGAGTCATGCCGGAGCAGCCGATTGTCTCGAGCAGAGCCTCCTGGATAATACCCTCCTTGACGTTGAGCGAGAGCTTGCAGGTACCCTGCTGAGGTGCGCACCAGCCGATGCCGTGCGTGTAACCCGAGATGTCCTTGACGTCACGGGCCTTGACCCATTTTGCCTCTTCGGGAATGGGAGCAGCGCCATGGTGTACGCCCTGATGAACAGGACACATTTCTGTTACTTCTTTTGAATAGACCATAAAAGTCTTCCTCCTTAGTAAAGTTTTTGAGTCGGTAATCCGCTGTGGTATTTCTCCCGAATTACACAAAAAGCTGACGCCTTCTGCAATTATATGTCGCAGGAGTCATCAGCTTCCAAAGCGATTCAGGGTTCCCACGGGAGGACTTTATTCCCGAAGATTATTGTATCACAACCCGCGGAATTTGTCAATATAATATAGATTATTTTTGCTTGAAAGGGTGCGATTATCGCCATATTTTCAAAAATTTCAGAATTGTTATCCGACCGGGATATTCTCTGCGTCACGCAGCCATTCCGCATAAAGAGCATCGGAAGGCATGCGCCAGTCGCCTCTGGGAGAAATCGCCACGCTGCCGACCTTCGGGCCGTCCGGCAGGCAGCTGCGTTTGAACTGCTGGGTGAAGAAGCGGCGCACGAAATTCACCAGCCATTTTTTAATGACTTCGGGCGAATATCTGCCCTCGAAGGTCGGCAGGGCGATGCGGTAAATCTTGTGGGGAGCAAAGCCGCAGCGCATCATGTAGTACATAAAGAAATCGTGCAGCTCGTATGGGCCGACAATGTCCTCGGTGCGCTGGGCGATTTCGCCGTTTTCCTCCGGCGGAAGAAGCTCAGGACTCACAGGCGTGTCCAGCACGTCGTAAAGCACGGATTTCAGAGGTTCTTCCGATACCGAAGCGAAGTAGTCCACCAGGTAACGGACCAGCGTCTTGGGAACGCCCGCGTTCACGCCGTACATCGACATATGGTCGCCGTTGTAGGTTGCCCAGCCGAGTGCCAGCTCCGAGAGGTCGCCCGTGCCGATGACCAGTCCCCCCAGCTTGTTGGCGGTATTCATGAGAATGAGCGTGCGGATGCGCGCCTGTGAATTTTCATAGGTGACGTCGGTGGTCACGCCGTCGTGTCCGATATCGGAGAAATGCTGCTGCACCGCCGCGTGGATGTCCACTTCCCTGAAGGAAGTGCCGATGGCCTCTGCCATTTTCTGGGCGTTGGATTTGGTCCGGGAGGTGGTGCCGAAGCAGGGCATTGTGAGGGCGATGATGTTTTGGGGCGGCAGTCCGAGATTTTTGAAGGCGTCCGCCGTGACGAGATAAGCCAGCGTGGAGTCCAGTCCGCCCGAAAGTCCGATAACGGCGTGATCGGCGTGCGCTCCCTTTAAGCGGCGCTGCAGGCCGGCGCTCTGAATGTGGATAATCTCACGGCAGCGTTCTTCCAGGTTGTATCTGTCCGAAGGGACAAAGGGTGTGGGGGAAAAGCGGCGCTCCAGCGCAGTCTCGGCCACATTCAGGCTGAATTCGCCTATGAGAGGGAATTTCGGGGAAGGCGCGGCGGTGAAGGTGGACATTCTGCGGCGGTCGGTGTTGATGCGCTGAATGTCGATGTCGGCGGTGATGAAGCTGCCCGTGTTCCATCGCTGCTGGGCGAGCATGGAGGCGTTCTCGCATATCATGCAGTGTCCGGAGAATACCAGATCGGTGGTGGATTCTCCGCCGCCTGCACTGCAATAGACATAGGCGCAGACCAGACTGCCGGAAAGTCCCCTGATAATCGAGCGGCGGTATTCCGACTTGCCGATCAGCTCATTGGAGCAGGAGAGGTTGAAGATCACGTTGGCTCCGGCACGGGCCAGTTCTGTGGAAGGAGGACACGGCACCCATGCGTCCTCACAGATTTCCGCGCCGACCAACAGGCCGGGCATTTCGCCGCAGCGCAGCAGTCCCTGCCCCAGATAGGTTTTCTGACCGGCGAATTCCACTTCCGTGCCGGTTTCGGGCGCCGGCGTGAAACGTCTGCCCTCGTAGAATTCCGAATAGGTGGGAATGAAGGTCTTTGGCACGAGGCAGAGCAGTCTGCCTTTGTTGACGAACGCAGCGCAGTTGTAGAGACAGCAGCCGACCGGCACCGGCACGCCTACCGCCAGCAGCATGTCAAGTTCCGCTGTCTGCCGGATCACTTCCCCGAGTGCCTTTTCGGCGGCGTCGAGAAGCGTCTGCTGAAGGAACAGATCCTCCAGCGTGTATCCGGTGATTCCCAGCTCGGTGAATACCGCCAGCCTGACTCCTGACGTATTCATCTCATGAGCCATTGCAATGATTCTTTCCGCATTGAGCATGCAGTCGCCGAGGGCGATTTCCGGCACGCCGGCAGCGACCTTTATAAATCCGTCCTTCATTTTATCAAATCCTTGCTGTGAATATTCTGTGTGGCCGATTACGCCGAGGTATTCAGTCCATTTTATTATACAACCGCAGGCATGTTTGCGCAACATATTTTTGCGATATGTGATTGCTCAATAATTTTTTTACATTTGAAGCTCCAAATTGTGGCCGGTTTTATTGACTTTTTTATATGCGGTGTGCTAAAATTACTTTAACTATGCGATTTGGAATAAGGGGGGAAGGCATTGGCGGTATTAACTGAATATCAGTTTGTTTCGGAGTGGAAACGGAAAACAGTCATTTCACTTGCCGCCGTTTTTGCGATGTTGACGCTCCTGGCCGGCTGTTCGGGTGACAGCGGAGAATCAGGCAGCGACGCGCTGAACAGTGTGGTAATCAGCGAGGTGATGAGCACCAACAGCTATTATGCGCCTCTTGAGGACGGCAGCTGCTATGACTGGGTGGAATTCCACAATACTTCCCGGGAGACTGTCAATCTGAAGGGATGCCTGCTGTCGGATAATGTGAGGATGGCGGACAAGTGGAGTATTCCCGCCGATTTAATCCTGCCGCCGGACGGCTACGGTCTGGTCTACCTGTCAGGGCTGGACAAGGTGGATGAACAGGGAAATATCCACACCGGCTTCAAGCTTTCGTCAAAAGGCGAAACGCTTATTTTCAGCAGTTCTTCCGGAGATATTATCCAGCAGATGGAAATACCCGAGTGTACCATGCCCAACGTCTCCTACGGGCTTGACGTTTCCACAAACGAATACGCCTGGTACGCCGTGGCTTCTCCCGGAGCGGAGAATTCGGGCAGCACTGCCGCCCGGCCCGAAGAGCTGGTATTTCCCGAAAGCGGATTGCTTATCAATGAGTACATGACCAAAAACACCTATGTCATTTACGACAGCGGCAGCCGCTACAGCGACTGGGTGGAGATATACAATTCCTCCGACAGGGATGTCAGTCTGAGAGGCTATTCGCTGTCAGACAGTTCAAACGGAGAAGGCAAATGGTTCTTCCCGGCGGATGCGGTAATCGGAGCGGGACAGTATCTGCTGGTGTTCTGTTCGGGCGAAGGCTCCTCCGACCCGAAGGAGCTTCATGCGGATTTCTCCCTTAAGACGGGTGACGTCATCACGCTTTATTCCGTCGCCGGCACGGCGGTGGATTCGGTGAAGGCGGTGGAGCTCAATCCGAATGTCTCCTGCGGACGGGATCCCGGAAGCGGTCAGTTCAGACTGTTTGCCAGTCCGACTCCCGGCGCGGCGAATACGACCTATGCCTACGAGCTGACGTCGGCGGTCATGCCTGCACCGGTTTCACCGGTATTCGTCAGCGAAGCGATGTGCGTGTCGGCAAGCGGCGAATCCTACGACAGGGACTTTATTGAAATACACAATGCCTCCTCCGGAGAGATTTCGCTGGGCGGTTACGGCCTTTCCAAAGAGGAGAGCGGCGCCGCCTTCACCTTTCCGGATATGACGATACCGGCGGGCGGATACAAGGTGGTCTACTGCACGGGCAAAAACGTCTCGAAGGCAGGCAAGACCCTGTCCGCCGCCTTTAAGCTGGGACAGGACGGAGAAAGCATCTTTTTTTTTGATCCGGGCGGCCATATCATAGATATCTTCCATACGGGCAAGCAGACCTACGGCCATTCCTCCGGAAGGTCGGATGCGGGAGACGGCCGGGTCTGTCTTTTTGAGACTCCTACCCCGGGCAGGCGGAATTCCGGCGCAACCTATGCCGGATATGCCGCCGTTCCGGTATTTTCACACTCCGGAGGCTATGTTTCCAAGGGATTCGAGCTTACGCTGACTGTTCCGGAAGGCTGCAGGGTATATTATACGACCAACGGCAGTCTGCCGACTTCCTCTTCCAGGGAATACACGAAGCCGGTTGTCATCAGGAAAAGCACCGTTGTGAGGGCGGTGTCCTGCAGGGAGGGATTCCTGCCCAGCCAGCTTGTCACCGCGACGTTTCTGGTGGAAAAGGAACATTCCATACCGGTGGTGTCGGTCATGTCGGACCCCGACGGACTGTTTTCCAATAAGACCGGAATCATGTCAAAGTATGAAAACGGATTGGTTCCCGGCGCGCCGAACTACACCAGCAGCGAGGAACGCGAGATCACCTTTGAGTATTACATCGAAGGCAAGCGGACGGTTTCGTTCAACGCCAGAACGAGGCTCTTCGGCGAGACTTCGCGCAAGGAGGCGCAGAAGGCGCTTGCCGTGCTGCTGTCGGAGCGATACGGCGCCAATGAGGTGTGCTTCCCCTTCTTCGGCAAAAACAGTGTGAGTGTCTTTTCCTCCTTTGTGCTGCGTCCTTCGGGGCAGGACTGGAAGATGGCCCACATGAGGGACGAGCTCTGTTCAAGGCTTATCCGGGGAACGATGGAATGTGACTACATGGAGGCGCAGCCTGTCGCCCTGTATATCAACTGCGAATACTGGGGACTCTATTACCTCAGGGAGAAGCTGAACGAGGATTATCTGGTACACAAATACGGCATGACCAAGGGCAGGATTGACATTGTAAAATGGGAGAGAATACGTCAGGCGGGCAGCCGTGACGATTATCTGGCTCTGTGCGATTACTGCGAGACCCACGATCTTTCCGTCAAGAAGAATTACGAGTATGTCTGCTCCAAGATAGACATTGATTCCCTGATGGACTGGTGGATCTTTGAAACCTATGTGGCCAATCTGGACACGGGCAACGTCCGGTGCTACCGTGACCAGAACGACGGCAAGTGGCACTGGATGCTCTTTGATCTGGATTACGCCTTTTCGCTGACCAATTACGACAGGAATTACATCAAGCGTTTTATGCTGGGACCCTTTCACGGACAGGCCAGGTGCAACAATTCCATCCCGAGAAACCTGCTCAAAAACGCTGAATTCCGTGAAAAATTCATTATCAGATATTTCAGGCACGTCAAAACCACTTTTGATACCGACAGGGTAATCTCGGTGATGGACCAGCTCTCCAATGAGATAAAGGATGAAATGCCACGGCAGGAGGAACGCTGGGGACAGCCTACGGTGAGCTACTGGAATTACAACAAGAAAATCATCAAGGATATTATCAGGAAAAAGCCGGAAATGGCAAAGCAGCAGATCAAAGAGGCGTTCCGGCTGAGCGACAAGCAGGTCAGGACTTATTACGATATGGCGTAAGGGAGGTGTGGAATGATTGAAATACAGGAATCACAAACTCAGGCACGAGCTGAAGTACGTCATCTCGTTCAGGGATTATTATGAGCTCAAGACCAGGGCGCTTGCTTTTATGCGGCACGACGAGCACGGAAACGACGGAAAATATTTCATCAGAAGCCTGTACTTCGACGATATCATGCTGTCGGATTACAATCAGAAGATGGACGGCTGGAGCCGGCGGCGCAAATACCGTGTGAGAATATACGATCTGAGCGACGAAATCATCAAATTCGAGATAAAGGACAAATACGACAGCTGCATTTCGAAGGTGTCCTCCGTCATCAGCTATGAAGAATACCGGAGCATTGTCAACGGGGATTTCGATTTTGTGAGCGACATGATTTTTTCCAACTCGGATAACGGCGAGCGAAAGGCGCTGCGGATGGCTTTTATCGACAACGCCTCCAGGATCCTGTCTCCGCAGGTGGTGGTGGATTACAACCGTGAGGTGTTTATCTGCGATGAGGGCAATGTGCGTATGACCTTTGACATGGATCTCAGGGCGGGACTTGCCTCGGGCGATATTTTTGACCCGGAGCTGGTCACCGTTCCGGCCTATGAAGAAGGCTGCATGATTCTGGAAGTCAAATATGACGACTACCTGCCGAATTATATCAAGCATATGCTCAGACCGCTGGGCCGCTGGCAGTCGTCACAGTCAAAGTACGCCATGTGCTGCCTGGCGCAGGCGAATTATTTTGGAAAGGATGTTTATTAATGAATTTCGGTGATGTTTTCAAAAGCAAATTTTTGAATCAGGTGGGCAGTATTTCTGCTGTGGATGCGCTTATCACGCTGGTAATCGCAATTGCGCTGGGTCTGGTGATTTTTATCGTTTACAAAAAGACCTTCAGCGGCGTGATGTACAGCAGCAGCTTCAATATGTCGCTGCTGCTCATGGTGGTCATCACATCGGTCATTATCATGACCATCAGCTCGAATGTGGTGCTTTCGCTGGGTATGGTCGGCGCGCTTTCCATTATCAGATTCCGCACGGTCATCAAGGATCCGGTGGATATCATGTATCTTTTCTGGGCGATCTCGATGGGAATTATTGTGGGTGCGCATCAGTTTATTTTTGCGCTGATATGCGTGGCAGTGATCTCGGTACTCTGCTTCGTCATGGCGATGCTCAAGAAGAAGGACGCCATGTATCTGATCATCGTCCGCTACAGACATGCGGCTGCCGGCAGCGTTGAGAAGGCAATCAAGTCGGTCGGCGGCAAGGTCAGAAACAAGGCGGTGACCAAGGCGGGCATCGAGACCATCATCGAGGTGGGTACCAAGGTGGCCGACAGCGATTTTGTGGAGAAGCTTTCTTCCATCAACGGCGTCGGAAGCGCCGTGCTGGTCAATTACAACGGCGAATATGCCGAGTGATTTTCTTCCGCTGACATTGCGATGATTCGGGGCGTCGTTCCGTGCGGTTTTGCTGCCGGAACGGCGCTTTCTTTGTTAAATTATACTTGCAATAAAGCATGATAGATGTTATAATGATATGGAATACGATTCTTTGTTATCCGGAGGTATATATTTATGTCATATAAAGAGGAATTTGTTAAATTTATGGTTCGTTCCGGCGTATTGCTTTTCGGAGATTTCACCACCAAGAGCGGCAGAAAGACTCCCTACTTCGTCAACACCGGCAATTACAAGACCGGCGCTCAGGCCGCCAAGCTGGGCGAATACTACGCCCGCAACATTCAGGAGCACATTGAGGGAAAGATAGATGCGCTCTTCGGCCCGGCCTACAAGGGAATTCCGCTGGCGGTGGCGGCAGGCATTTCGATGTACAATCTCTTTGACCGTGACATCAACTACTGCTTTAACCGCAAGGAGGCAAAGGATCACGGCGAAGGCGGTTCGATGGTTGGCTACAAGCTTCAGGACGGCGACCGTGTGCTGATCGTGGAGGACGTCATCACCGCCGGCACGGCAATCCGGGAGACACTTCCCGTGCTGAAAGCAGCCGCTGACATCGAGATAGCCGGCATGGTCATTTCGGTCGACCGCATGGAAAAAGGCAAGGGCGAAAAAACCGCCATTCAGGAGGTTTACGAGGAATTCGGCATCGTCACCTATCCCATCGTGACGGTGAGGGAAATCATCGACATACTCCACAACAATCCCGTTGACGGCAAGGTTTATATTGACGACGAGATGAAGGCCAGAATGGAAGCCTACATGGAGCAGTACTGCGTCCGATAACCATTCTCAAAACGCCGGTGTGTCCCTTCCGCTGCGGGAGGAGTCATCGGTGTTTTATGCAATGAATTTCGGGAGGATATTATGTTAAGATTCAAGACAGGATTAAACTACGGGTGGAGATATACCCCCGATTATTCCCCAAATAAGAGTAAAAACGAAAATTTTGATTTTACCATTCGCCCGGTAGACATTCCGCACAACAGCGGCAGCACCAAATACAGCTACTTTACCGGTGAGGACGAGAGCAAGATCGTGCAGTACAGCAAGCTCTTTGTCATTCCCGACGAGATGGAAGGCAAGCGCATCATTCTGCATTTTGACGGAGTGATGAGCTGCGCCGCCGTTTTTGTCAACGACAAGGCGGCGTTCGCCCACAAGGGAGGATTTACGGGATTCAGTCAGGATATCACCGATCTGCTCACCGACAGCGAAAACAAGCTCACCGTGATCGTGGATTCCACCGAGCGTGCTGACACACCTCCTTACGGCGCACCGATCGATTTCCTGAGCTACGGAGGAATTTACCGCGATGTGTGGATTGAGGGAGTTCCCTCGCTTTACATCAAGGATACATTCATCAATCCCATGCTCACCGACAAGGGCTGGAAGCTGGACATCACCGGCGAAATCGGCGGCGAAGGCGAGAGAAAACTGACCTTCTCGCTCTTTGACGGCACCAAGAGACTCGGCACCTGCCAGTACCGTGCCGAGCAGGCGAATTATCATGTGTCCTGGACGGTTTCGGCAGGCGTTGTTCCGTGGACGCCGGAAAATCCCAAGCTATACACGTTCAAGGTGTCGCTTTCGGGCGGAGACGAGCTGGAGTATACCATCGGATTCCGTCAGGTCAAGGTGGACGGTCAGGACTTCTATCTCAACGGCAAGCGTGTCAAGCTGATCGGCATCAACCGTATGCAGAATTACGCCTATGAGGGATTCGCCATGCCTGCTTCCGCACAGAGAGCCGACGCCGATCTCATCAAATCGCTCGGATTCAACGCCGTGAGATGCGCGCGCTATCCCCAGAGCAAATACTTTGTCGAGCGTTGCAGCGAAATCGGACTGATGGTGCTTTGGGATATGCCGGGTTACAAATACGCCAAGGGCGGCGACTGGCTCGAAGCCCTGATCCAGAATGTCCGTGAAACCGTCACCGAGCACAGGAATTCCCCCAGCATTGTGATGTGGGGAACACGCACCGACGACACAAAGGACATTCCTCAGCTCAACCGCAAGGTCTGTGAGACAGTCCGCTCGCTGGACGCTTCACGTCCGCTCTACGGTCTGCACAGCTTCAAGGGCGGCGAGGCTCTCGAGGATGTTTACGCCTACAATGACAGCGAAAAGCGCACGCTGTCCGACAGCTTTGTTTACAGCACCGAGGAAATTTCCCTCGGCAAATCACCTGTTATGATTACGGAGCACACCGGTTCGCTCTATCCTGCGAGGAGCTTCGGCAGCGAACGCGAACTGCTCGACCAGGCGCTGAGCCATGCCCGTATGCTGGACGCCGCTTACGGCAGCAAGGGCGTGATAGGCACATTCGGCTGGTGCCTCTGCGACTACAATACTCACGCAAGCTTCGGCGGCAATGACGGCGTTTGCAGTTACGGTATCTGTGACGTCAACAGAATTCCCAAGCTGGCCGCCTCGGTGTACTTAAGCCAGAGCAACGCGCGTCCCGTGCTGGATATTTCATCCTCCATGATGCCGGGAGAGCATCGCTTCGGCGTGATCGGCAATGTGTACGCCTTCACCAACTGTGACAGCGTGAAGCTTTATAAAAACAACGAACTGATTGCGGAATTCTTCCCCGATCGCAGTAAATTCCCTCATCTGCCTCATCCTCCCATTCTGATCAATGACCTTATCGGCAGCAAGATGGTGACAAAGGAAGGCTTTGACCGCAAGACCGAGCAGGATGTCCGACGTGCCATCAGCGATCTGAGCGATGACAACGCCCAGCCGGCTGCCAAGGAAGGATTTATGTCCCTCTTTTCTTCCAAAAGCTCCAGGATCTCAGAGGAAGAAGTGGTCAGACTCTACAGGGAATACGCCGTAACCAGATCGGTTAAGACCGAATTCAGATTTGAAGGCATTATCAACGGTCAGGTGGCGGCGACGGTAATCAAAGCGCCTGTGACCAAGACCAAATTCAAAGTGAATGTCAGCAGCAGCAAGCTGATCCACGGCGAGACCTATGACGCTGCCCGCATTGAGATCGTTGCGGTGGATTCCAACGACAACCGCATCCATTATTTCAATGACTGCCTGAATGTCACCTGTGACGGCGCGCTGGAAGTGGTCGGCCCGTCCGTCATTCCCCTGATCGGCGGAGGCGCATCATTCTACCTTCGCACTAAGGGCGGCAGAAAGCAGGCCAATGTCAAGATTGCCACGCAGTCCATGGGTGAATTTGAGATTCCGCTGAGCGTAATCCGAAAGACCTCCAAGGAACTCAATATTTCCAAGACCGAGGAGCAGCCGGAGGAATGATACCGCCTTCCGGACAAATGTGGTGAATAACTTGAAGAAGATTACTTTCAAATGCAAGAATAAAGACAGCGAGGTTCTGGGCATCGTCATCTGCATACTGCTGTTTTTGGCGGGATGGCTTATCTCATCGGCCATTGCCCGTACCTACGGCGACAATCTGTTTGTCACGGTGGCTGTTCCCGTGGCGTTTCTGGTGTGCGGAGTGGTGTATGTTTCCCGGCGCAGAGCTTCCGCCGCCGCAGAAGAAACAGGCGCCGCCGAATTTTCCGACAGCGGCCGTGTGAGAATGACATTCGGCGGACGCAGGGTGATATTTGACTGCAAAGACGTCAAAAGCGTGAGCTACACCCGTGACACGCTCACCAATGACGCCATCGGCAACGGCTACATTATGACAATCCGGCTTCCTTTCCGCAGCTACAGGGTGTTTTCGGAGGAACTGGAGCAGGGAGTCTCCGGTTTTGAAAACACCGAATTGTACGCCGTTTACGCCGAACTGGCCGAAAGGGTAAAAACGTATGGACAATCTGAATGAGCATTTCCGGGACAGCGGTTATTCCATTCACCGCGGCGCAATCAGACCGGAGCGTCTGCCGGAATGCTGCCGCAGCGGACTCATCGATTGCCGTGCGGCGGTGCGGTACCTTGATTGTTCCGGAAGGGAGACATTGCTTCCTCTCAGACAATGCGGCTTCTGCGGCAGATATTACGCCGTCTGCGGAGAGAAATTCATGCTCATTGACAACCTGCTCCGGTTCGATGTGGTGAGATGTGGAGACTCTGGAAAAGCGAGGGAAGATCAATGAATGTGTTATCATTATTTTCCGGGTGTGGCGGAATGGACATCGGATTTGAGGGAGGTTTTACCTGTCTGAAAAATTCTGTCAATACAGGTATTCACCCGGATTGGATATGTGAGGATAAAGGAAAATTTGTAAAGTTGGCTGAGACTGGTTTTCACACTGTATTTGCCAACGACATTCGCCCGGACGCAAAGGTGGCGTGGGTTTCATATTTTTCGAAAAGGCTTTCAGAGGCAGGGGAAATATACCGCCTTGACAGCATCGTCAATCTTGTAAAACGAGCCAAGGCGGGAGAAAAGGTATTTCCGGACAACATAGACGTAGTAACCGGAGGCTTTCCGTGTCAGGATTATCCCGAAAAAATAAATATCCCGAAGTTCAGGGTAACAGCCGCGTAAATACGG
>CAMHJC010000075.1 GCA_946185345.1 uncultured Clostridia bacterium | reverse complement strand
AAAGCAAGCGCAGCGCCAATAAGGGGAGTCCAGGGGGGCCACTGCCCTCCTGGCCCGTCCAGGGCGGAGCCTTGGCGGGAGCGTGAGGGCAGCGCCCTCACGAGCGAAGCGGAGCTGAGCGAGCAAAACGCACTGGGAATAGCAATGCAGTCCGGCGAATACGCAAAAGGCAAAAACCAAAGAAAAAATGATAGATATTATATTGCCGTAGAATTAATAAAAGATGGCAATCGGGTTGATTTTTTATCAGCAGCTCCTGCACCGGATGGAGAAATAATCTGCGTAACGCCATTAGAAATGCCCCCGATTTACACCATTTTTTGAAATATTTACAATCAGCTGTCACAAAAACCGCAAAGGAGACATTCAATTTGAGAGGAGAAAAACTGTTTAAAAATACAGTGATCGGAGTGCTGTCGCAGAGCATGGCCACTCTGACCGGCGCTGTAACACATTTCGTATTCCTGAAGTTTATGCTCCAGGAATACCTTGGCGCAAAAGGCCTGTTCTCCAATATACTGGATTTCCTGTCACTGGCCGAGCTTGGCATGGGCCTGGTGCTGGTCTACAGCATGTACCAGCCGATCGCCGACAAGAACGAACGCAAACTCATTGCACTGACGCAGTTTTACCGCAAGGCCTACCACCTGATCGCCGCCATGGTATTCTGCTCGGGACTCTGCCTGATGCCGTTTCTTTCCTTCTTCATCGACAATATGGAAAAGGTGCCGCACGCGCAGATGATCTTTTTCCTGTATCTGGTCAGCTCGGCGTCGTCCTATTTGTGGGTATACAAGCAATCCATTCTCAATGCCGACCAGAAGATATACATCACGCATCTTTACAGCCTGATCTTTTCCGTCTTCCAGTGCGTTCTTCAGGTCGTCTTCCTGATTACAACCCACAACTTTTTCATCTTCCTGATCATTCAGACGGTCATGGTCGTCAGCAAAAACATCATGCTCACCCGCCGTGCGAGCAAGCTCTATCCCTTCCTCAACACCAAGGAGAAGATACGGCTCACCAGGGAAGAAAAAAAGGGCATTTACAAGAATGTTTTTGCCATGTTCAACCACCGTGTGGGAGCGGTTGTACTCGGTTCAACCGACAACCTGCTGATTTCCAAATTCATCGGCATCATCTACTGCGGATTCTACAGCAATTTCAAGATGATCGTCAATCTGATGAATTCATTGATCAACCAGTTCTTCAACGCCATGCTCTCGAGTGTCGGCAATATGAGCGCCATGGAGTCAAAAGAAACGGTCTACAAGACCTTCAAATACCTGCATTTTCTCAGCTTCTGGCTCTATACCTTCTGCACGATCGGATTCATCGAGCTGGCCAATCCCCTGCTCATGAAGATTCTAATGATAATGGGAGTGGAAGACGTGCAGGAATACGGCTTCACCTTCCCGACCATCCTGATGATCGGTCTGAATTTTTACGTCGTCGGCATTCGCAAGGTGCCGCTCACCTTCAAGGAGGCAATGGGACTGCTCTGGTTCGACCGCTACAAGCCCATTGTCGAGGCAGTCATCAATGTGGTGGTTTCGGTTGCGGCCATTCAGAGCATGGGCATCGCCGGCATCTTCTTCGGTACGATCTTCAGCATGGTGGCAACTTCGCTGTGGGTGGAACCGCTGGTACTCTTCAAACACGGCTTCAAGCGGTCGATGAGCCAGTTCTGGGGAAGGAATTTCATCTATTTCTTTGTATCGGGAGCCATGATCGCCCTCACGCATTTCGTTGACATGCAGCTTCACCTGACCGGCTGGGGAGAAATCATCGTAAAGCTGGCGGTGTGCATTGCCCTGCCGAACGGGCTGATTGCGCTGTGCTTCTGCCGCACAAAGGAATTCGCCCAGCTCTTCCAAGCGATTAACGCCATTGTCTTTAAAAAGCACGACCATAAGGCGATTGAGGCGTGAGAAAAGCTATTGATAAAAAAAAACACGGGTGCGTATCCCCTTACGGAGATTGTACCCGTGATTTTTTTGCTGTGTGTGAGAAAAATTATTCAAGCTCAAAGGCGCCGGTGTAGAGCCTGTAATACTGGCCCTTCTGCTCAATGAGCTGATCGTGGGTGCCTTGCTCAATAATGCGTCCGTGGTCGAGAACCATTATCACATCGGAATTCTTGACGGTGGAAAGCCTGTGGGCAATGACGAATACCGTTCTGCCTTCCATGAGCTTATCCATTCCTCTCTGAACGATCTGTTCGGTGTGGGTGTCGATGGAGGAAGTGGCCTCGTCCATGATCATCACCGGAGGATCCGCCACAGCGGCTCTTGCGATGGCAATGAGCTGCCGCTGTCCCTGCGAGAGGTTTTCGCCGTTGTTTTCCAGCATGGTGTCATACCCTTCAGGCAGTCTGGTGATAAAATCGTCCGCTCCGGCGAGCTTTGCGGCGGTTCTGCATTCCTCATCGGTGGCGTCAAGCTTGCCGTACCTGATGTTGTCCATGACCGTGCCTGTGAAAAGATTGGTCTCCTGCAGCACCAGACCGAGCGACTGGCGCAGGTCGGATTTGCGGATTTTGTTGATGTTGATGTTGTCGTAGCGGATCTTGCCGTCCTCGATGTCGTAAAAACGGTTGAGCAGATTGGTGATGGTGGTCTTTCCCGCACCGGTGGCGCCGACAAATGCGATCTTCTCGCCCGGCTTTGCGGTGAGAGTGATGTTGTGAAGCACCGTCTTGCCTTCTTCGTAGGCAAAATCCACATCGAGCAGCTGCACATTTCCCTCAAGAGGCGTGTAAGTGAGCGTTCCGTCGCCGTGCGGATGCTTCCACGCCCAGCGTCCGGTGTGCTTTTCGGATTCGGTAATGCTTCCGTCCTCGCCGTATTCGGCATTGACCAGCGTCACATATCCGTCGTCCACCTCGGGCTTCTCGTCTATCATCGAGAATATTCTCTCGGCGCCGGCAATAGCCATTGCCACGGAATTGATCTGCTGGGCAAGCTGATTGACATTGCCGGTGAATTGCTTTGCCATATTGAGGAAAGGAATGAGAATGTCTATGGTGACCAGTCCGACGGCACCGGCGAAAATCGCCGAAAAGCCGATATTCGGCACTTTTGCCAGAAGCAGCACGCCGCCGATCACCGCCAGCAGCACGTACAGAATATTGCCGATATTCTGAATAATCGGCCCGAGAATGTTGGCGTAGGCGTGCGCCCTGAATCCGTCATTGAAGAGTTCCTCATTGAGCCTGTCAAAATCCTCCCGGCAATGATCCTCATGGTTGAATACCTTGATGACCTTCTGACCGTTCATCATTTCCTGCACGAAGCCTTCGACCTTGCCGAGAGACTTCTGCTGGCGGATGAAGTACTTGGCCGATCCGCCGCCGGCTCTTCCGCTGACAAACATGATGCCTACCACGCCGAGAAGCACCACCAGCGTGAGCCACAGGCTGTAGTACAGCATGATAAAGAGCACCGCAGCAATGAGTATGATTGTCTGGAGAAGCGTCGGAAGCGCCTGCGAAATCAGCTGACGGAGGGCGTCAATGTCGTTGGTGTAACGGCTCATGATGTCGCCGTGCTTGTTGGTATCAAAGAATCTGATAGGGAGATTCTGCATTTTATCAAACAGCGCCAGACGCATCTTGCTCAGGAAGCCCTGTGTGATAAAAGCCATGAACTGGGTGTAAAGCACTATCGAAATCAGCGACATCAGGTACAGTCCCAGCAGAATGAATACCTTGGGCAGTATCACCTTGGAAGCAGCAGCCCAGTCGCCCGACTTCCAGTAAACCTCGATGTCGGCAATGATCTTCTGCTGAAACACCGCCGGGAGCGCATTGGTCACCGACGAGAGAATAATGCACACCGCCGTTACCGGAAGCAGCACGGGATAGGAATGTATCAGCATAGAGATCAGGCGTTTTAATCCTGCGCCTACAGGCGGCCTTTTCATTTTATGATTCATTGTCCGACCTCCCGTTTGTCTGTTCCTCAAAAATCTCACGGTACATCGGGCTGGTCTTCATCAGCTCGGCATGGCTGCCGGAATCAATGATCCTGCCGTTGTCGAGAATGATGATCATGTCCGCATCCTGCACCGATGCGATTCTCTGGGCGATGATGAGCTTGGTGGTTTCGGGGATGAATTCCCTGAATCCCTTGCGGATCAGGGCGTCGGTCTTGGTATCAACCGCGCTGGTGGAATCATCCAGAATGAGGATCTTCGGCTTCTTGAGCAAGGCTCTGGCAATGCAGAGACGCTGCTTCTGACCGCCGGAGACGTTGGTGCCTCCCTGCTCGATGTAGGTGTCGTATCCCTCCGGGAAAAGGCGGATGAATTCGTCCGCCTGCGCCAATCGGCATGCCTCCACAAGCTCCTCGTCGGTGGCGTTTTCGTTGCCCCAGCGGAGATTCTCCTTAATGGTGCCGGAGAAAAGCTGATTCTTTTGCAGCACCATGGCAACGCTGTCTCGCAGAGCGGTCATGTCGTACTGGCGCACATCCGTGCCGCCTACCATCACGCTGCCTTCGGTGGCGTCGTACAGCCTTGGAATGAGCTGCACGAGGGTGGATTTGCTGGAGCCTGTGCCGCCCAGAATTCCCACCGTCATGCCCGAATCAATATGCAGATCGACGTCCGAGAGGGCGTAATTCTCAGAGGTTCTGGAGTACTTGAAGCTGACTCCCTTAAAGTCGATGGAGCCGTCCCTGATCTCGGTAAGGGGCGCTTCGACATTGGTCATGGTCGGTTCTTCGGCCAGCACCTCGCTGATTCTGCGCATGGATTCGAGAGAGATGGTAATCATGACATAAATCATCGAGAGCATCATCAGCGACATGAGAATCTGGAAGCCGTAGGTCAGCATGGCGGACATCTGTCCGACGTCAATGGTGCTGCCCTTGCTGCTGATGATAATCTTCGCGCCGACCGTCAGCACAAAGAGCATGTTGAAATAAAGGCACACCTGCATGAGCGGATGATTCAGCGCCACAATGCGCTCGGCTTTGGTGAAATCCCTGCGGATATCCTCGGCGGCGGTGCCGAATTTCTGCTTTTCGTACTCCTCACGGGCAAAGCCCTTGACCACACGCATGGCACGGACATTTTCCTCGATGGATTGATTTAACCTGTCGTATTTCTTGAAAACGCTGTGAAAAGCAGGCATCGCCGTTTTGGCGATGAACAGCAGTCCCACAAACAGCACCGGAATGACCACCACAAATGCCGTTGCGAGCGCTCCGCCCATCACGTAGGCCATGATCACCGAGAAGATAAACATCAGCGGCGAACGCACGGCTATGCGGATCGCCATCATGTAGGCCATCTGCACGTTGGCAATGTCCGTGGTCAGTCTGGTGACAAGGGACGAGGAGGAAAATCTGTCTATGTTTTCAAATGAAAATCTCTGCACACGGTCAAAGACGTCGTGCCGCAGGTTCTTGGCGAAGCCGGACGAAGCCTTTGCGCTGATATATCCGGCCAATCCGCCGCAGGCCAGCGATATCACTGCCATAATGACCAGCAGTCCGCCGGTCAGCAGCAGCGATTTCATATCAAGATCGCCCTTGAGCCGGTTTACAAGATCGGCGGTGATAAAGGGAATGAGACACTCGATAATCACTTCTCCGACTATAAACAGAAAGGAAAGGATGGAAGGGCGCTTGTATTCTCTGACCGACGCAAGCAATCTTTTGATCATTCAATTCACTCCTTAATGTGAGATTGAAAGGGTACGGCCGCCCTTATCTGTATTTCTGCGGTTCGGGATACTCCACGCCGAAGGTCTCCACCGTGACCTTTTTCATGACCTGATCCTCATAGGGTCTGTCGGCATAGTTGGTCTCGGTCTCGGCAATGGCGTTCACCACGTCCATTCCTTCGATCACCTTGCCGAAGGCGGCGTACTGACCGTCGAGGTAAGGCGCGGGAGCATGCATGATGAAAAACTGGGAGCCGGCGGTATTGGGGAGATTGGTTCTCGCCATCGAAAGCACGCCGGGTGTATGGCGAAGGGTGTTGTCAAAGCCGTTGCGGGAAAATTCGCCCTTGATGGTGTAGCCCGGGCCGCCCGTGCCGGTGCCTTCGGGACATCCGCCCTGGATCATGAAGCCGCTGATGACACGGTGAAAGATAAGCCCGTCATAATATCCCTTTTTGACGAGACTGATGAAGTTATTAACGGTATTGGGCGCGGTGTCAGGGTAAAGCTCCGCTTTGATCACGCCGCCGTCGGCCATTTCGATAGTCACTACAGGATTTTTTTTCATAAGGTAAGATCCTTCCTTTAACATTGATCTGCCGCTCATTGTTATATGAACAGACAAGTATATATTACCATAAAATGAATAAATGTTTATGTACTATATATGAATTTTAACATAAAAAAATACTCTCCCGTACCGCAGAAAAAGGCAATACGGGAGAATAGAATGAAACCTCAGATGAAGTCAGTTCAGCTTACGCCGATGAAAAACGCCCAAGCCGAAGGGCAGCGCCGCCGAACCGGCATTATGACCAGCTGACGCCGGACGGAAGCTGGAACTTGTTTTCTCTGTCAATGGCATAATCGCCCTTGAGGAAAAGCTCCGCCTCATTGCGTCTGCGATACCACAGACCCTTGTAAGACTTGCCGTTGGACTTGTGATAGCGGCAGAATCCTTCAATAACCTGATCGGGGTTCGCTTCATCGCCGGAACGATGTGAAATAATGGCCGACTTGAGATAGAATTTATTGGAATCACTGTTCCACATCGACGGGCCGAGATTGTAGCAGAAAGAAACAAGCGCGTCAAACTGGTACTGATTGAGGAGAACGCCGTTTCTCACCGCCCAGTTGTTCACCGATCTGACATAATCACCCTTGTTCAGATCAGCGTTGAGCAGCCGCTTGGCGGCATCCTGGGTCAGATAAGGACGTTCCTTGGTCAACTGATACTCTTCGCCGATCAGACCGGCAATATCAATATTGAATTCTGAAATCGCCTTGTCCTCCGACCAGGATTTGCTTACCGAAGTGGTCTTTGCGTGGCCGTATCCCACTGTCCAGAAACCCGAAACATCCTTGTAGGGATAAAAGACGGTTTCTCCGGTCGGAAGCACGGTGCCTCCGCCTTCCCATTCGGCTATGAATTTGGCTCCGTTGTCGCTGATTTTCATAGTGGGAATATTGCTGTTGGGCTTCCTGAGCACCACTACGCAGGCAACGGCGGTGGAATTGCCGCATTTGGCCGTAATTTCATAAAGGCCGGCGGATTTGCCGGTGGCGACGCCGGAATTGTTGACGGGACACTTATTGGAATCCGAAGATGAATAAGTGACCAGTGCGCCCTTGACACTGCGCGCCAGATTGACCGATTCACCGATATTGACATAATTGTAAACCGTGCTGTAGCTGAGTGCGACCGTTTCTTCTGACTGTTTAACATTGGTAATGAATTTGGCGTTGACAAATCCGTAGCCCGAACCGTATTCAATCTTGTCCCACTTGCTGCCCTGGGAAACGATCACCACTCTGGTGCCGTTCTTGATGGTACCGATCACGGAATAATCGGTGCCTTCGCCCTTGCGCACGTTGAGTGAGCCGGAAACCTTCACCGTACCTACCAGCACGCTTCTGGTTGCGGGAGCGACCGCCGCCAGCGACGTAGGAGCGGTTGTGGGTGCGGTAGTGGTAGTAGTAGTGGTAGTAGTGGTGGTTGTCGTAGTGGTAGTGGTAGTGGTTGTGGTAGTGGTTGTGGTTGCGGTAGTGGAAGTGGTGGTCGATGAGGGGACAGTATTGGCCGAAGACAGAAGGGGAGCCGCTTCCTTTGATTTAGTGTAGGTTCCCAGAATCCAGCCGCTCTGTTTTTCCGAAAGCTTGATGAAGTACCAGCCGTCCTTCACATCGGTGTAAGAATAGGTGGCGCCGCTTTTGACAGTGGTAATCTTGTCGTAGGAAGTACCCGGTCCCTTGCGGACATTGACCGCTGAGCCGATCACGGTAAGACTGCCGCTTTTATTGACGGTGCCGGACGGAGGCGTACTGTTCTCCGTCGCCTTGACGTAAGTACCCATCACCCAGCCGCTGCGGACATCGCTCACCTTGATATGGTACCAGGTGATGTTTTCTCCCTGCCTGGTTTCTGAATAATCGTAGCTTTCGTCGATTTTTACCGTGGCAATCACCGGCGCGTCGGATTTGGCGTCGGCACGCACATTGAGCAGCTGTGCCGTAACGGTGACCTTGCCGCTTTGGGAGACAGCCTTGGTGGTGGATGTCGTGGTCGAAGCCGTGGTGGATGCTGTAGTGGACTTTGCGGTTGTTGCGGTGGTGGATTTCGTGGCGGAGGAGGAATCCGTCGTCTTGGCGGAAGTCTGAGCGGTATCCGCCGCAACAACGACATAACTGCCGCAGACCCAGCCCTTGAGAGAATCGCTCACAACAATATGATACCACTTTTCGCTGCCGACGGTCTTCACATCGGTATAGCTGTAGGAATGATCCTTTTTCACCGTGGTGACGATCTTGGACTTGGTATTGGCTTCGCTGCGGACATTGAGAATATTGGCCGCTATCGTCAGCTTTTCGCCCTTGCCGCTGGGAGCAGTGGTCTTGACAGTGGTGGATGCCGTGGTATTGGGCGTAACCTTCACCATGGAGCCGAACACCCAGCCGCTGATGGAATTGTTGACTTTAATGTAATACCATGTATCGCTGCCGGCCTTCCTGACATTGCTGTAGCTGTAGGTCTGGCCTTTTTTGGCGGTAAAGAGCTTTTTGGAGGAAGTGCTCGCCGACTGACGGACATTGAGCGCATCCACCGAAACAGTGAGTTTGCCGCTGTTGGGATCGGCGGTTACCGTCGTGCTCTTGGTTGTGTTGGTGGAAGCGGTGGTGGAAATTCTGTCGGGGACCACATTCACCATGGAACCCAGCACCCAGCCGCTGACGGAGCTGTCAACCTGAATGTAGTACCATGTATCGCTGCCGACCTTCCTGACATTGCTGTAGCGGAAGGACTGACCGTTCTTGAGGGTAAGCAGTTTCTTGGAGGAAGTGCTGGCCGACTCGCGCACATTGAGCTTCTCCACCGAAACGGTCAGTTTGCCGTTGTTGGGATCCTCTGTGGTTGCGCCCTTGTCGGAATCCGGCGTTGCGCTTACCATCGTTCCCAGCACCCAGCCGCTGATGGATTTGTTGACCTTGATATAATACCAGTTGACATTGTCCACTTTTTTTACATTGCTGTAGCTGTAAACCTCATCACGCTTGGTGGTGTAAAGTCTCTTTGAAGTCGTGCTGGTGGACTTGCGGACAATCAGAATATCCACTACGACCTTGAGCTTGCCGCTCTTGGAAACGGCCGGCGCTGTTTCGGAAGAATCCGACTGTATCGGAGTGGCCCATTTGCCGAGCACCCAGCCGCTGACGGATTTGTTGACCTTAATATAATACCACTTTTCTCCGTCAACATTCTTGGCATTGGTGAAATAATAGGTCTGTCCCTGTTTGACGGTATAGAGCTTGGCGGAAGAAGTGCTTGCGCTCTTGCGGACATTCAGCACCGAACCGGTGACCTTGATGATTCCGCTCTTTGCGTCAGAAGTATTCTGAGAGGAATTGTCAGCCTCCTGAGTGGAAACCGCAACATAATCGGAACAAACATATCCCTTGCCGACACCGGTGGATATCTTATACCATTTGGTGCCGTCGTCTTCGGAGGCTTCTTCTTCCACAGCGAATTTCTGCCCGTTTTTTACCGTTGTCACCAGACGGCTCTTGGGGGAAGCCTTCTCACGGACATTCAGAAGCGTGGCCTTGACCACTATGGTCTTGGTGGATCCGCTCACAAGCGAATTAATCAGACTGATTGTCTGTGTACCGGCGATACCGTCCGCAACGAGATGGTAGTCCTTCTGGAAGTTCTTGACAGCCGCCTCTGTGGCGGAATCATATGTTCCGGTAGCCGAACCGCTCTTCAGGTACTTGAGAGAGATAAGATTTTTTTGAAGCTTGGTCACTTCGCTGCCGGAGGAATTCCTGCGGAGCGAAGAAGCTGCCGAAACAGACATCACATTGTCGAAAAGGAACGTGTTTGCAGTGGCGTATGAGGTCGAACCGATAACGGCTACGGCGATCAGGGCTGCTGCAAGTTTTTTATAATGCATAACAACTGATTGCTCCTTTCGTTAATTGATCAGTTTAAACGATTGCAAATGTATGAAAATGACGTAAATCGGGGCATTGGCGGATTTGCATCAATTGGATTTTTCTCCTATTTTAGCAAAGGCTGATTTTAATCATCAACCCGTTTGCTGCGCCCGGGTGCGTTTTATGTCAAAGTGTATCGCAGCGAGGGGCGCTGCCCTGGACCTGCCAAAGGAGCCTTGCCCCTTTGGAATCCCACGCTCGCCTGGGTAAAAAACTCGCTAATTACGAGCTGCGCTTGCTTTTTTTCTTTTTCTTTTACAACCGCCTATCATTTGCTCAATTGATAGGTTACGGTCAGAATAAAGACCTTATATTATTATACAATTAAATGTTGTACCTGTCAACAAATTATTTTACCGTCCGTCAAATTATTTGTAAACTTTTGATTGATACCGCACGCGGCAGGGACAATCATCCTCCCGTGTATTCCGGGTGCCTCCGAAAAAAAGCGGTGGGGTCAGATTCTTGCCACGCCGGTTTTTACGGCCGCCTGGGCAACGGCTTCGGAAACCTTTTGAACAACACGCTTGTCCAGCGCACTGGGTATGATGTATTCGGGAGAAAGCTCTCCGTCCTCAATGATTCCCGCAATGGCGTATGCGGCTGCGATCTTCATCTCGTCATTGATATCGGAGGCTCTGACATCGAGCGCGCCTCGGAATATTCCGGGGAAGGCAAGCACATTGTTGATCTGGTTCGGGAAGTCGCTGCGGCCTGTGCCGACCACTGCGGCGCCGGCGGCTTTGGCGATATCGGGCATGATTTCGGGCGTCGGATTGGCCATGGCAAATACCATTGCGCCGGAAGCCATGGTGGAAACCATTTCGGCGGTCAGCACATTGGGAGCCGACAGGCCGATAAATACATCCGCACCGACAACGGCATCCTTCAGGGAGCCTTTTTTGTGGCGCAGATTGGTCACGGTGGCCATATATGCCTGCTCGCTGTTGAGTCTTTCATCACCTTCGCAGATAATGCCCTTGCTGTTGCACATGATGACTTCCCTGACGCCGAGAGTGAGCAGCAGCTTGGTGACTGCGATAGCTGCCGCGCCAGCGCCGTTGACGGCGATCTTAAGGTCGGCAGGCTGTCTGCCGGTCAGACGGCATGCGTTGATCATTGCGGCTGCGACACAGACCGCCGTGCCGTGCTGATCGTCGTGGAATATCGGTATATCGCAGATTTTCTTAAGACGGCGCTCTATTTCAAAACATCTGGGGGCAGAGATATCCTCCAGATTGACGCCTCCGAAGCTTCCGGCGATCAGGGCAACGGTATTCACGATCGTATCGACATCATTGGAGCGAATACAGAGCGGAATGGCGTCCACATCGCCGAATTTCTTGAAAAGCGCGCATTTTCCTTCCATGACAGGCATACCGGCTTCCGGGCCGATATTGCCCAGTCCGAGAACGGCAGAACCGTCGGTAATGACCGCAACAAGATTGGAACGGCGGGTCAGGTCATAGCTTTTGCTGATATCCTTCTGTATTTCGAGGCACGGCTTTGCCACTCCGGGCGTATATGCCAGCGAAAGATCCTCGCTCGTTTCCACCGGGCAGCGAGTGACTACTTCAATCTTGCCTTTCCATTCATAATGTCTTTTTAATGATTCAGTCTGATAATCCATATAATTAATTACAGTCCTTCCAGTATAATTCATCAATAGAAATTATAGCACATTCTTAAAATAAAATAAACCCTTTTTTCGAATTTTTTTATTCAGATGAATAATTTATCTTTGTTTGGACAGGCGGTCAACGATAACGCAGGGTAAAAATTTGATTGAAAATGATTGAAAATATTTGAAATAAACTCTTGACACAACTCATAATATGTGGTATAATGCCATTTGTTCGGAGTTGCAGAGTCAATATGCTGATGTGGCTCAGTTGGTAGAGCAGCTGATTCGTAATCAGCAGGTCAGGGGT
>CAMHJC010000074.1 GCA_946185345.1 uncultured Clostridia bacterium | reverse complement strand
AAGAAAATTAAATGGCGTTTTAACTTTTTTGTGCGCTTTTGTGCAACACATCAAAAATGCACAATAAAAACAGAAGCCTTCACCAAAAGTGGCAGAAGGCTTCTGCTTGAATAATCATTATTTCTCGTATTTGGCAAATTCGCAGTTAGGCAGAACGAACTCTCCGAATTCCTCATTGCCCAGGTCACGGAAGTAGGAAGCGATCATCTTGTTCGTCCATCCGTGGCTGACCAGCAGAACCGTCTCTCCACGGCATTTGTCGAGAATCTCGTCAAGAAATCCGTACACTCTGTGCGCCGACTGCAAAATCGACTCGCCGCCGCCGGGGAATCTCTCGGCGAAAGCACGCTTGCGGCGGTCGTACTCGGGGTCGTCACGCCGGCATTGCTCCATCGAACCGAAGTTGGTCTCGCGCAGCCTTGCGTCGGGAATCGGCTCGAGTCCCAGTTCACGCCCGACAATCTGTGCCGTGACAAGCGCGCGTGACAAATCGGAGCAAAATATTCTCTCAATGCCCTTGTCTTTGAGCCGCATGGCAAGAATATGGGCCTGCTCCATTCCCTTCTGGTTCAGCGGAATGTCAATCTGTCCGCAGAGTCGAAATTTCACGTTGAATTCGGTTTCTCCGTGGCGTGCGGAATAAATAGTGGTCTTTTGTGAATGGTTCATTCTGTCATCATTCTCCTCCGGGTTCACTGGGCTGCGGTTTCCGCTTCGTCTGCCGGAGCTGTGACTGCCGCCGGTTCTTCCTCAACGATGACTTCGACCGCCTCGCCCTTGGAATGCTGCGCTTTTGCAGCTTGTTCCGACGCTATGCGCTCATTGAGATTCTCACGGGCCACGGCCAGCATGAGCTTGATGCGGTTTTCCTGATTGACCTTGGTGGCGCTCGGGTCGTAGTCGATCGGAGTGATGTTGGAATTCGGGAATACCTTGCGGATTCTGCCGATCATGCCCTTGCCGTTGATGTGGTTCGGCAGGCAGCCGAACGGCTGTGTGCAGACGATATTTTCATACCCCGACTCGCAAAGCTCCAGCATTTCGGCGGTAAGCAGCCAACCCTCGCCCATTTTGCTGCCGTATCCGATGACGCCGTTGACCAGCGTCCTGAGATGGGCGTAAGGCGACGGAACCGTAAAATTCGGGTGATCCCTGAGGGCATCCAGCATGGCCGACTCCATCTTGGTGCAGAAATCCTTGAGGAAGGAGACGAATTTGTATTTGACGGTGCTGCCGCCGTAAAGGTTGATGTCGTCAAGGCGGTTGTCCAGTTTGAACAGGACGAAGCCCATCAATCCCGGCACCATTACCTCGCAGTCCTGAGAACTGAGGAATTCCTCAAGGCGGTTATTGGCAAGGGGGGAATATTTGACATAGATTTCTCCCACGACACCCACACGCACCTTCGGCACACGGCTGACGGGTATAGCGTCGAATTCGTCGGCGATCTGTCTTAAGTTGTTGCGTAAGGCTTCTCCCATCATGCCCTTGCCGTGAGAGAACTGATCAAGCAGTCTCTCCACCCAGCTGTCAACCAGTGCTTCCGACTCGCCCTTGTTAAGCTCGTAAGCCTTGACCTGATTGTTCAGCAGCATGAGCATATCGCCGTAAACGATGCCGGCAACAAACTGCATGATAAGGGCAGGCGTGATGGAAAATCCTGGGTTGCTCTCCAGACCGGACATGTTGACCGAAATAACCGGCACATTCTCATAGCCTGCGGATTTCAGCGCCTTGCGCAGAAGATGTATGTAATTGGACGCACGGCAGCCGCCGCCTGTCTGGGTAATCATAAGTGCCGTCCTGTTGACGTCGTATTTGCCGCTGTTAAGGGCGTCGATCATCTGGCCGATCACCAGCAGAGCAGGATAGCAGGTGTCGTTGTGGACGTATTTCAGGCCTTCCTCCACTACACGGTGGCTGCTGTTGGTGAGCACCTCGATATCATATCCGGCCTTCTGCAGCACCCTCTCAAAGAGCTTGAAGTGTACGGGCAGCATATTCGGCACCAGAATTTTGTATTCTCTGCGCATTTCTTTTGTAAAGAGCAGTCTGCCGTCCTTCGTGTATTTTAATTGCGCCATGTACCATGACCCTTTCTGATGAATTTTGGAAGAATGAATTATTCCTCTATAGCCGCAAAGAGACTGCGCAGCCTGATCTTTACGGCGCCGAGATTGGTGATTTCGTCTATCTTGATCTGGGTGTAGATTTTGCCGCCGCTTTCCAGAATCGTACGCACCTCATCGGTGGTAATCGCATCAATGCCGCATCCGAAGGAAACCAGCTGCACGAGATTCATGTCAGGCTGAGTCAGCACGTACTTTGCGGCGGAATACAGGCGGGAGTGATAGGTCCACTGATTAAGCACCTTCACAGGGAATTTTTCCACGCGGTTGCTCACCACGTCCTCCGAAATGATGGCGGCTCCGCAGCCCGAAATGATCTTGTCGATGCCGTGATTGATTTCCGGGTCGACGTGATAGGGACGGCCCGAAAGCACGATGATGTGCATTCCCCTGGCTCTGGCTTCTTCAATGATGGCCTCGCCTCGCTCACGTATTTTTGCCAGATAGCGGTCGTATTCCTCATATGCCGCATCGGCGGCCGCCTTGACCTCATCGAGCGGAATGATGTCGAAGTACTTGGACATCACCTGCTGGAATTTCTTTGGGAAGTCCTTGGGACGGTGGATTCCCAGGTAGTCGTTGATGAAATCCACCTTCTCGATGTCGGGCATATTGGCGTGAATGACCTCGGGATAATAGGCGACAACAGGACAGTTGTAGTGATTGTCCCCCATTTTTTCGTCAAAATTATAGGAAAGGCACGGATAGAATATTGTTTGAACGCCGTCATTGATGAGCGTCTGCACATGTCCGTGCATCAGCTTGGCCGGGAAGCACACCGTATCGGAAGGAATAGTCGCCTGACCCAGCAGGTACATTTTGCGGTTGGAAAGCGGAGAAGTGACCACTTCAAAGCCCAGCTTTGTGAAAAGTGTGTGCCAGAAGGGCAGCAGCTCAAACATATTCAGACCCATCGGTATGCCGATTCTGCCGCGTTCACCGGCAACCGGCTGATACTCCTTGAGCAGTCTGAGCTTGTAGTCGTAAATATTGAGCGAATCGTCCGCCTTGCGGTGCGTAATCGGACGGTCGCAGCGGTTGCCGCTGATGAATTTGCGGTTGTTGTCGAAAATATTGACCGTCAGGCGGCAGTTGTTGCTGCAAAGGCCGCAGCGCGCGTCCTTGACCTGATGGTAAAAATCAGCCAGCTGCTGTGCGTTGAGAATCTTGCTGCTGCCTGTGGAATGACGTGAGGCATAGAGTGCTGCGCCGTAGGCTCCCATCAGTCCGGCAATGGCCGGACGGACAACGTGAGTTCCCATTTCCTGCTCGAATGCCCTGAGCACGGCGTTATTGAGAAATGTGCCGCCCTGCACCACGATTTTCCTGCCCAGCTCCTCCGGGCTGGAGGCACGAATGACCTTGTAGAGGGCATTTTTTACCACGCTGATGGAAAGTCCCGCCGAGATGTTTTCGATGGAAGCGCCGTCCTTCTGGGCCTGCTTGACCGATGAATTCATAAATACGGTGCAGCGTGAACCGAGGTCTACCGGCTTGTCGGCAAAAAGTCCCAGCTGGGCAAATTCGGCGATCGGCTTGCCCAGCGCCTCGGCAAAGGTCTGGAGGAAGGAGCCGCAGCCCGACGAACAGGCCTCATTGAGGAATATGCTGTCCACCTCGCCCTTTTTGCCTATTTTGAAGCACTTGATGTCCTGTCCGCCTATATCTATGACAAATTCCACATCGGGCATGAATTTTCTGGCGGCGGTGAGATGCGCCGTCGTCTCGACGATGCCCGAATCCAGACTGAAGGCGTTTTTGATCAGCTCCTCGCCGTATCCGGTGGAGGTGGCGCCGATAATCCTGATTTTGGGATATTTCCAGTAGAAATGCTCGAGGAATTCCTTGACGTGCGGAACGGGATTGCCCTTGTTGGAGCTGTATTTGTCACGGAGAATCTTTCCGTCGGGAGTGATGACCACCATTTTAATGGTGGTGGAGCCGGAATCCACTCCGAAAAATGCGTCTCCCTCGTATGTATCCGGGTCGATTTTCTCAATGGAATTCTCGGAATGACGCTTGACAAATTCCTCATATTCCTCCCGGTTCTTGAAAAGCGGCTCGATGGAATTGTAATTGCCGACCGCCTTGAGATGGCTGAGAGTGTCTATCGCTTTGTCGAGGTCAATCTCGGTGTCGGCGCCGTAAGCAGCGCCTATCGCCACATAATAAAGCGAATTTTCAGGGCATAGGCCTTTGAGCTTCAGCGTGTCGTCAAAAGCGTTGCGCAGCTCGGAGAAAAACGTAAGAGGGCCTCCGAGATAAACCACATTGCCCTTGATGGGTCTGCCCTGGGCAAGTCCGGCGATGGTCTGGTTGACCACGGCATAGAAGATACTGGACGAGACATCGCTCGTTCGTGCGCCCTGATTGAGCAGCGGCTGAATGTCGGTCTTGGCAAATACGCCGCATCGGGAAGCGATGGTGTACCTTCTCTCGGCTGTCTTGGCGGCTTCATTCATCTCGGTAGGCGAGATGTTGAGCAATGTCGCCATCTGGTCGATGAATGCGCCGGTGCCGCCTGCGCAGGAGCCGTTCATGCGGAATTCCATGCCGCCCGTGACAAAGAGAATCTTTGCGTCCTCACCGCCCAGCTCAATGGCCACGTCGGCGTCGGGCAGCAGATTTTTCAGCGCAATGCGCGACGCAAATACCTCCTGCACCAGCGGAATGCCGCAGGCTTCGGAAATTCCCATGCCGGCCGAGCCCGAGATGGAAAGCAGCGCCTTGTTTTCTCCTGTGAGTTCACGCACCGTCTTAAGCACGCCCAGCGTCTTTTCGGTGATCTGAGAGAGATGCCGTTCATAGGATTTATGTATGATATGGTTGCCGTCGTCCAGCACGACGTATTTAATGGTGGTAGAGCCTACGTCAATTCCTATTCTCAAAACTCATTCTCCGTTCTTGCAATAGATATATGAAAGGATATGTAGATACACTTTACGCAGACAGGTGAGGCTTTTTTGCCCAAAACCTCTCCGTTTTTATTTATACAAAAGAAATGATAGCACATTTCAGCCGCAAAGTAAAGATAATTTTGAATTAAAAAAGTTTCCTGCCCGAAATTTTTGCGCAAAATCCAATTATTATGAAAAAGACTTGTCCAAGTCTATTGATTATACCAAAATCATTTGATATAATTATCGTGTATGTATATTAATTCAATATTAATGAATTTCAAAAAGAAGGTATGCTTTATGGAAATCGAACGTCAGTTTCTGATAGAAAAATTCCCCGACCTTCCCGAAATTGATTCGGCGCAGGTCTATCAGGGCTATCTTTCCACCGCACCTGTGGTGCGTATTCGCCGGTTTTCGTCGGAGGACGGCGGCAGCAGGTACGAACTGACCGTCAAGGGAAAAGGCACGCTGGTCCGCGCGGAGGTCAATCTTCCCATTGAGGCGGAGCAGTATGAGGAAATGGCGGGATTGCTTACCAAAGCGCCGATTCACAAGGATTATCATGTCTATGAGCTGCCCGGCAGACTTCGGCTGGAATGCAGCGCGGTAGACATTGACACCGACCACGGATTCATGTACGCCGAGGTGGAATTCTCCTCGGTGGAGGAGGCCAACGCCTTTGTTCCGCCGCCGTTTCTCGGCCGTGAAGTCACTGAGGTGAGAGATTTCAGCATGAGCAATTACTGGATCAAAGGCAGGCTGGATCTTGACTTCTGATCGGCCGTCCGCCGCCAGTCGTTATGCATGATTCTTAAGCGTCCACACTTCACACTCACAAAATGAAGTATCCATAGAAGGAGGTACGTTATGGATAACCCGAATAACACTGATAGGACTTCACATGCCGCTCTTCCGGAAACCGCCGCTACCGAGGATAACGGAGGGCGTCTTTCCGGTTCTCCGCAGCCTTCGCAAAACAAAGCCGCAGGCCGGTTCAGGCCCTTTAAAGCCATTGCCGTCCTGCTGGGCGTCATTGCCCTTCTGTTTCTGATCAGCCTTGCGGTTGTCTTTCCCAGATCGGATATCTTTGTGGTGGAACTGGGAAGCAAAATGTCCGTCAGTCCAGCCGATTATCTCTTCGGATACGACTTTGTGCTCAAACATGCCTCCATCGACACAAGCGAGGTGGACACCGGCAAAACCGGCGATTACAAGGCCGGCGCACGATGGTTCTTTTACGATTACACCCTTGCTGTCAGGGTTCAGGACACCACACCGCCCGAGATCATTCCCTTCGCCGAACCGCTGTACATCGCCTCCGGCAGAGAGTATTCACCCGAGGAATTCGCAAGCGGAATATGCGATATCTCCGGTCAAGTGCAGTGCCGGCTGAAATACGGCGGAAAAGAATGGGAACGCATTGCTTTTCCCATCAAGGGCAGCTACCGTGTGCTGCTGGAAGCCGAAGATCCGTCCGGCAATATCGGTTCGAAGCATATCGAATTCACCGTGGACGACGCGCCGGTTATCATCGGAGCGTTCGACAGGCACCTGCCGGTCGGCACGGATTTTGACCCGAGCAGCACCGTGGCGGCGGACAGCAGGGACGGCCTGATTACCGACCGGATGAAGATCGACCGGGGAGGATTCAATCCCGGATCGGAGGGAGACTACACCGTCACCTATACGGTGGCCGACAGTTACGGACTGCAAACCGAAAAATCGGTCACCATTTCAGTTTGCGGTAAAGACCGTCTCTCGCTTTACGGTGACGGCAGCGAAAAACTCTCACTGACGAACGGGGAGCTTGAGCTGCTCTGCGAGCTGGATTATTTCAGATACCGTCCGCTCAGCCAGCCGGACTTCGACCGGACAGTGGAAATGATCGAGCCGACGCTGCTCGATCTCAGGCAGGACAGAGGCTACGGCTTCGCGGCAGGCAGCGGATGCATTTACAAAATCACGCCGCAGTATATTTACATGCTTTCGGTCAAGCATGTGCTGAAGGAAGTGAACCGCAACTGCGAAATCATGTTCTTTGACGGAGTGACGATCAAAGAAGACATCGCATACGCCACCTCAAAGCAGCACAATGAGCTGGCGGTTTTCAGGATTCCGACAGAGAATGTTCCGGTGGATACGCTGCTCAGGCTGCGGCAGGTGCATGTCGATCCCGATATCTACTCCAAGCTCTCCGAAGGCGATTCGGTTGTGGCCTACGCCAAGCACTGGACCGGCACCGACGAAGACCTCATCCGGCCCATGAAAATCCGGCGGCTCACCTCGTCGATCAGCGAATTCGCCATGTTCAATTCCCTGCTTGAAACCACGGCGGGAACCGTAAGCGGAATGAGCGGAACGGCGGTCGTGGATTACAGGGGCAACCTGGTCGGACTTGCCAGCGCCCACGGGCCTTCCACCGGCAATCAGGCCGTCATGAGCACCTTTCACAGCAAAATAGATGTGCTTCCCGAGGCCGAGGCGGCGCTGGAAGCGTTGAACGACGCCGACAAGGCGGCATAAAGAACGAAACGCACGGCTTTTTTCAGCGGCGAAAGAACGCAAATTGCCATGAATTCCGCACAATCCGGACGCATTTTTGTGCGAAATTTAAAATATTTCCAAAAAACGCACAAGTGTAAAAGATTTTACTTGACAGGCAGCCTCTGCGGTTATATAATATTACCCGGCAAGTGTAAAGATGTTTGCTTTACAACCTGTCGGGTATTTTTCTTGGAGCAGGAGGTTATTTCATTGGCTGTTAATCCCGAATTTACGGTGCTTCTTGACGTTTATGGAGATATCCTCACCGAGAAAGAACGTACAATGATGGATTATTATTACAATGACGATCTTTCGCTCCGTGAGATCTCGGACAATGAAAACGCCGAGAGACGGGAGCGCAGGGATTCAGGCGAACAGTCCTCCAGGGAAAACGACACCATCACCCGTCAGGGAGTGCGCGACACCATTAAGCGCGCCGAGGGCAAGCTGCTCTCAATGGAGGAAAAACTCGGTCTGGTCCGGAAAAACCGCGAGATGAGTGAAATCGTCGCCCAAATCCGCCAAAACGCCGAAAAGGCGGCGGTCAGGGCCTATCAGTCCAGAGCGCCGAAGGAAATCATCACGGCGGCCTCCGACATAGATACGCTGGCGGAAAAACTGGAAGAATATCTGCAGTAATCGACACTGCGGCAGTCTTTCACACGCCAATCCGGCAATTCTGACATTCATACGCTTATCAGTTATATACTAAATATACTTCACATTCAGATAAAGGACGGGAGATGAATTTATGGCATTTGAGTCGCTTACCGAAAAACTCAGCAATGCCTTTAAAAAGCTCAGGTCAAAGGGTAAACTGACCGAGAGTGACGTCAAAGAGGCCATGCGCGAGGTTCGCCTTGCGCTGCTTGAAGCCGACGTCAACTTCAAGGTCGCCAAGGATTTCACCAGCCGCATCACCGAAAAGGCGGTCGGCACGGAAATTCTGGAGAGCCTTACACCCGGACAGCAGGTTGTCAAGCTGGTCAACGACGAGCTGATCGAATTGATGGGCGGCGCCGCCGCTCGCATAGCGGTTCCCAATCATCCTCCCTGCATCATCATGCTCTGCGGTCTGCAGGGTTCCGGTAAAACCACGCACGCCGGCAAGCTTGCCTATATGATGCGCAAGGAAGGCAAGCGCCCGCTTCTGGTAGCCTGTGACGTTTACCGTCCCGCCGCCATTGAACAGCTCAAGGTGGTAGGTCAGAAGGCAGGCGTCGAGGTCTTTGAGATGGGTCAGATCAATCCCGTCAAAATCACGCAGGAAGCGCTGAAATACGCCAAGGATCACGGCAACGACACCGTTATTATAGATACCGCCGGCCGTCTGCACATTGACGAAGCCCTGATGAACGAGCTGAAGGAAGTCAAGGCCGCCGTCAAACCGCACGAGATCATGCTTGTGGTGGACGCAATGACCGGTCAGGACGCGGTCAACGTGGCCAAAAGCTTCAATGAGGCGCTCGGCATTGACGGCGTGATACTCACCAAGCTCGACGGCGACACACGAGGCGGTGCCGCTCTCTCGGTCAGAGCCGTCACCGGAAAGCCGATCAAATTTGTCGGTACCGGCGAAAAGCAGGAGGATCTCGAACAGTTCCATCCTTCCCGTATGGCATCCAGAATTCTCGGCATGGGCGACGTGCTCAGCCTGATCGAAAAGGCGGAGCAGAACATTGACGAAAAGAACGCCCTGGAGCTTCAGCAGAAGCTCAAAACCAGCACATTCGACTTCAATGACCTGCTGGCACAGTTCCAGCAGATGAAAAAAATGGGGCCCCTCAAAAATCTCGTTGCCATGATTCCCGGCATGAGCCAGCAGCTCGGAGACGTGGATATCGACGACAAGATGATCGACCGCATCGAAGCCATTATCTACTCAATGACGCCCCGTGAGCGTGAAAAGCCCGACCTTCTCAACGCCAGCCGCAAGCGCCGCATCGCCACCGGAAGCGGCATGAAGGTGGAGGACGTCAACCGCCTGGTCAAGCAGATTGAAATGATGCAAAAAATGTTCAAACAGGTCGGCGGCAAAGGCGGCAAGGGCCTTCGCAACATGATGAGAGGCATGGGCGGCATGGGCAATATGATGAAAAACAAGCGCTGAGTTTTTCGGCTCTTGATTTCATATACCCGGGTGTGGTCAGCCGCATCCGGAAAACCATCAAATAACATCATTATTTCCGCATGGAGGTGAATATAACATGGCAGTAAAAATCAGACTCCGCCGCATCGGTTCCAAGGGCAATCCCTTCTACCGTGTGGTTGTCGCCGACTCCAGATATCCCAGAGACGGCCGCTTCATCGAAGAAATCGGTACCTACAATCCTATGACTGATCCTTCTGAGGTCAAGATCGACGCAGACAAGGCTAAGGCATGGATTGCCAACGGCGCTCAGCCCACCGATACAGTCAAGACCCTGTTCAAAAAAGAGGGTATTCTTTGATCTGTCTTTCCGGCCGGCAGTTGATTCCGGTCGGCTGTGCGGCGCCGATTACAGGTCGGGACCGCCGCTTTATCAGAGAAAACATTTCAGCTATGCGGCAATCCGCCGTCGGACGGGTTGCCGTATCGTTTTCACCCATTTATCAGACAAGGAGGTAGATCTCAATGAAAGAATTGCTCGCAGTTATTGCCCGTGGCCTGGTTCAGAATCCCGACGGCGTAAGAGTCGAGGAAAGTGAGCCTGCTGAGGACGGCACAATCACATTCACTCTCTTTGTCGACGAAGAGGACAAAGGCCGAGTCATCGGCAAGCAGGGCAGGATAGCCAAGTCTATCCGCACAGTCATGCGCGCCGCTGCGACCCGTGAAAACAAAAGGGTCCTGGTCGAGATCGACTGATTTTTTCCATTGAAATGATTTCAGTAACAGCGCAGCCCGGTTGCTCAGATTTTCTGACAAACAGTGCCGCGCTGTTATTTTTTTAAATAGGTATATTATTTTCCCGCCGGGTATGGTATAATTGGCATGTATCGTGTATCGTAATACATGAGGGATGAACGGATATCCGAAAAAACATTGATCGAAGGGAATGATGATGATGAAACAATTTCTTGAAACGGGCAAAATAACCGGCACTCACGGTCTGAAAGGCGAGGTCCGTGTGCAGCCATGGGCCGATTCTCCCGAATTTCTCGCGGAATTCGAGGAGCTTTATCTCGACAAAGGCGCCAAAAAAGTGGAGATAACTTCTGCACGAGTACACAAGAATATGCTTATAATGAAAATAAAGGGCGTTGACAGCATCGAGGAGGCGGATAAGCTCCGCAACAAGGTGCTGTATATGAACCGCGATGATGTTGAACTTGAGGAGGGCGCCTATTTCATTCAGGATCTCATCGGTCTGGACGTCATCGACGATGACACCGGCGAAAAACTCGGCAGACTTGACGATGTGAGCGAAACCGGCGCCAACGACGTGTACCACGTCAAATGCGACGACGGCAGAGTCTGCCTGATTCCCGTCATTCCCGATGTGATAAAGGAAATATCTCTTGAGGAAGGCTGCGTAAAAATATTCAAAATGAAGGGTCTGTTTGACTGATGAGAATAGACATTATGACGCTGTTTCCCGAGATGTGCGAGCGTGTGCTGGACGAAAGCATTATCGGCAGAGCACGCAGAAACGGGATTATTTCCGTAGAATGTCACAATATCCGCGACTACACCGCCGACAAGCACCGCCATGTGGACGATATGCCTTACGGCGGCGGCCAGGGAATGCTGATGAAGCCCGAACCTATCGAAGCCTGCTTCAAGGCCATTGCATCACAGTGCGCCACACGTCCTTTTTTGATATATATGTCGCCCAAAGGCCGGGTCTTTGACCAGAGCATCGCCCGTGAGCTGCTAAGCAGGGAAAATATCTGCCTGCTGTGCGGCCATTACGAGGGAATTGACCAGCGTGTCATCGACAGCATGGTGGATATGGAGCTTTCCGTGGGAGATTATGTGCTGACAGGCGGAGAGCTTCCCGCACTCATTGTCACCGATGCGGTCTGTCGCATGGTTCCGGGTGTACTGGCCGAAAACGCATGCTTTGAGGAAGAAAGTCATTACGCCGGCCTGCTCGAGCATCCTCAATACACCCGTCCTCCCGAATGGAACGGCTTGCCGGTGCCGGAGGAGCTGCTTTCCGGCCATCACGAAAAAATCGCCGTATGGAAGCGGCGCAAGGCACTCGAACAGACGGCGAAATACCGTCCCGATCTGCTGGAAAAGGCCGCTCTCACACCTGATGAAATCATTTTTTTAAAAGAAAACAAATTGATCTGATCTTTTGATTCAAAAATCTGATTTGGTCGGATAGTACAAGGTGGCAATAATATTCACACTTGTGAGCGTACACATCTTTTTGATTAATAGGTATAAATTCATCTTAAAAATTTGTCAATTATTACTCAAATTCAAAATTTCTGATTTGGAAAAAAATACCATTCTTTTGACGGTCAATTGTCCGAAAACCTGCTCTGTCCGTGAAATTTTGACCTATAAACTTGTTCATTTTGCACTATTATTTCTTGCGTTTTACTCGCAAATTACTCAAATTCTTTTGACAAATGGTTATTATGTACAACTTGATAGCG
>CAMHJC010000073.1 GCA_946185345.1 uncultured Clostridia bacterium | reverse complement strand
GCTGCGCTTGCTTTTTTCTTTTTATTATCAATATTTAGTTGCCGGAGTAATAACTATGCTTTCAGCCTTCGGCCTTAATATTTTCAGGAAGTGAACGCTCTCTCACTATGATTCCTGAACATTCCTTCCCCTGCTCATTATCCAGCACCTCCTGAAGTGCCGCAATCATGTGATCGCCAACATCATAATTCTCAAAGTCCTTTTCAATTTCTTCGATTGTCCGATTTGTTTTGAAAACCAATTCTTCCATTTGGCATCACTCCTTTCTGATTACAATATAACGCAATAATCCCCTGTCTGTCAACAGAAATGGTGATTCTTTATGATTTCTTAAGCATTGAAAGGGATACGGGCAAATCCGTAATGAACACGATCATCCCTTTACGGGCAAAATAATAATCTCAGAAATGCCGGATTCATGGGATTTATGAGATTTAGCGATTGGAAGGACTCCGCAAAAAAGATGCAGGTGGGTTCTACCTATACAAGCAATCCATCCTCAAAAAACACTGAAAAAGGAAACGGTCAAGGTCGAGTGAACTGTCAAGTATTTCTTGATAGTTGGCCGACGGTCGCTGCCTTCACTTCGGTATCGTCAAAAAATGCGAGGACGGCGTGGTCTACACCATAGAGGGCAATTCCGGTAACGCCTGCAAGCTTCAGCATCACACCGTCGGCAGCTAGAAAATTTCTGGCTACGGTTGCCCGACGTATTGAGATAATGAAAAAAAGAGAGCGCTGCAAAAATACTTTGTACGCTCTCTCTTTTGAAAAACATTTTCCTTGTGCGACATGCCCTTTTTTAATAACAGGGAATGGTATTCTCCCGTTTACTCCGCCGATGAGGTTTCATCGGCGTTTTTTTCGTCTTTGGTGATATTTTCGCCTATAGGCTGAATTTCGATCTGCGTATGCCCGCCGTCGTCCTCATATACCCTGATACGGTAATGGTAGACATTGTCGCCGTCGGTAATTTGGAAGGTCGTTTCAACATAGTCGGCGGCGTGAATATGGATGCTCGTATCTTCACCGAAGTCTGTGACGGTAATGTCGACAGACGCGGGATCGGCGATCTCGACAACGGCATTTTCCGTGAGCATGACGTGGTCGGGAAGGAATGAACTAACGTTCATCTCAAAAGGCGGCAGCATTACGTTCATGACAATTATGACTGCCAGCGGTACGAAGAAGCCGAGAAGCCTTTGCACGAGCTTGGGCGTAAACACCCAGAGGTAGACAAGCACCTGCGCCAGACAGAAAACGGCGGTCACAAGCTTTATGGGGAAGTGCTTGAAGGTAAACCGGAACGCGCCGATATAATCGGAGGTCAGTACAAAAAGGATGGGGGACAAAATGATCAGACTGAGCCAGTTCTTCTTATTGATGTACCAGCCGATGAACGCCATGGGAATGGTCGCCAGCGTCCACTTGAACCAGTAGGGATAATACCCGAACAGCTTCCAGCCCATCTCCTTGAACGGCACTTCAAGGAGATAAATCAGCGGCTGGCTGATGAGGAAGAATACAAAGACCTTGGCGGCGCAGATCAACGGCTGCCTGATTTTATCAAAGAAGCTGCCGTTTTTGGTGTCTTCCTTCTGATAGCAGTTCGCCATAATGATGACCGCGAAGAAGATCCAAGACTCAAACAAGCTACCCATTCTTTCAAAGGACGTATCCTTGAAAATCGGGACGATCATAAAGAACGCTGTCAACACAGCGGTTCCGACCGCGAACAGAATGACGTTCCGCCAGCTCATGTCCAGTCCGCCGTAGGCTTTTTCAATGAGGCGGACAAGGGGATTTTTGTTTTGCGTTGCAGTGTTTTCCATAATGATAACCAGCCTCTCCTTTTTTCTTATTATACAGAATTAATTAGGGATTGTCAATAGAAAATAGTGTGAAATGTGAAGTTTTAAGAGTGAAAATGATGATTGTACTCACGCAGTTCCATCATCCGCTTCTGCTTTTTCTCCACAATTTGCTTGAATTACGCCGCACCGCCCCATGAACGACTTTCCTCCTACAAATTTCTTTAGCAAACAAAAAAGCTCACAGCTTTTCTACCTGTACGCTTGATTGGTTGGGTATTAAAGTGTTGTTTCCGGCGTTAGGGAAGGGCTGCAAAATGCCCGTTACGGGAGTTCAAGTCCATAAATCGGGCAAAATCAGCCAAATGCATCTACGGTATAACCTTTATAATTTTTGCCCTTAAAACGCGAAAAAACCCCGAAAATTCGGAGTTTTTTTCAGGTGCATCTTATTTGTTCACCTATTCTGGTGCGAGTGACGGGACTTGAACCCGTACGTCATGCAACACACGCCCCTCAAACGTGCCTGTCTGCCAGTTCCAGCACACTCGCAAATTCATTTTTTTGCCGCACTCGCTGAGTGCCTTAATAATATATCATAGAGTTTTCGGTTTGTCAAGCATTTTTTTAAAAAATACAGATAATTTTTCTTTTTCTTTTTTTCTTTTGGCAGTATGATCACATCAACGCATCGTGAATTCATCCCCTGCGCAGGCTAATGGAAAATAAACAGCCTTCGCAGGGGAATATCCATCATTATTTACAGTGAACTGAAAAAGTCCTTTGTCTTTTTCCACGCTTTTTTGCTGACGTCTACCACTGCGTCAGTCGCTTCATTAACGGCTTCTCCGGCCTTTTTGGTCCAATCCTGATTCTGATTCACGGCTGGATTCACCTGAGGAACAGGCTTGCCGCAAATCGTACAGAATTTAAGGCCTGGCTGGAGTTTCGTTCCGCAGCCCATGCAAAATCTGTTCATCGGAGGCTGATTCTGTGCAGGCGGCTGCTGATTCACCGGAGGACGGTTCGGCACAGGAGGCTGCTGATTCATCGGAGGACGGTTCGGCACGGGAGGCTGCTGGTTCACCGGAGGCTGATTCGGCACAGGCGGCTGCTGATTCACCGGAGGACGGTTCGGCACAGGAGGCTGCTGATTCACCGGCTGATTGGGAATGGACTGTCCCGGCAGAGGATTATTCTGCGGCGCAGCAGGCTGAGATAAATCGCCAGCCTGTCCGGCTGCATTCTGATCCGGCAGGGAAGAATCATCCGGTGTGCTTTCAAAAGCACTGGGTGGCAGGTCATTGCCGCAGCTCGGGCAAACCGTGGTAGTCTCGTCGCCTTCAAATTCGGTTTCACAAATCGGACATTTGATCAGTTTCATTTGAATCTTTCCTTTCCATATTGAATGACCTAAGTTAATCATATTTCATAATCACCGTTTTGTCAATACCCTCTACCACACAATTATTGCTCATCGGATCCATCCGGTTGGGGCATATGTCCATAAAAGTATTATTCATCATCGGAAAATATTGACGTTTCTGCCGGAAGTGTCATTTTAATATTGACATCTGCCCAAAATGGGTAGATAATATATCCTGACAATCAACATACCATAGGAAAGGTGAATTCAATATGCTTTCACTGGATAAATTCTACCACGCCGCCTATGTGCTCAAAAGCGTTCTGCGCCGCACCGATCTGGTCTACGCGCCGGAACTCAATCCCGAGGCGGATATCTACTTAAAGCCCGAATGTCTGCAGGTGACAGGCTCCTTCAAGGTCAGAGGCGCCTACTACAAAATCGCCACCCTTTCGGATGAGGAAAAGGCAAAGGGCGTTATCGCCTGTTCCGCCGGCAATCATGCCCAGGGCGTTGCACTCGCCGCCACCAAAAGCGGCATCAAATCGCTCATCTGCCTGCCAGACGGCGCTCCCATCTCCAAGGTGGAAGCCACCCGCAAGCTCGGTGCGGACATCTGCCTTGTCAACGGTGTCTACGACGACGCTTACAACAGGGCGCTCGAACTCCGTGACGAAAAGGGCTATACCTTCATTCACCCCTTCAATGACGAATCGGTCATTGCGGGTCAGGGAACCATCGGTCTGGAAATCGCCGACCAGCTTCCCGATGCCGATGCGGTCATCGTCCCGATCGGCGGCGGCGGACTCATTGCGGGCGTTGCATTCGCCATCAAGCAGCTCAATCCGAATATCAAGGTCTACGGCGTACAGGCGGCAGGCGCTCCCAGCATGTTCAATTCCATTCACGACGGCAAGATCGAGCGTCTTCCCTCCGTCTCCACCATCGCCGACGGCATCGCCGTCAAGGAACCCGGCTCTATCACCTTTGACACATGCCAGAAGTATGTTGACGACATCGTCACCGTCACCGACGATGAAATTTCCGCTGCCATTCTCACCCTGATCGAGAAACAGAAGATGATCGCGGAAGGTGCCGGCGCCGTTTCGGTAGCGGCCGCCATGTTCAACAAGGTTCCGGTCAAGGGCAAAAAGGTGGTCTGCGTTGTTTCGGGCGGCAACATTGATGTGACCATCCTCTCCAGAGTCATCAAGAGAGGCCTGCTCATGTCCGGCCGCACATGTTCGCTCATTCTCGAACTGATCGACAAGCCCGGTCAGCTTCAGGGTGTGGCCAATATCATCGCCAATCTCGGCGGCAACGTCATTTCCATTCATCACGAACGTGCCAATGAAGGGGCGGACGTCAACGGCTGTTACCTCAGACTGCTGCTTGAAACCAAGAATTTCCAGCACATCGAGGAAATCAAGCAGGCGCTGCTTGACAACGGCTATCACTTCGCCAACAACTGATTTTTCAAATATCACCGCATTTTTCACAGGAGGTTTTCTATTATGATAAAGACAATCTACACCAAAAACGCGCCCGACGCAATCGGCCCGTATTCTCAGGCAAAAATCGCCGGCGGATTCCTCTTTGCTTCCGGTCAGATCGCTATCAATCCCGCAAGCGGCGCCGTTGAAGCGGACACCATTGAGGGTCAGACCGAACAGATTATGAAAAACATCGGCGCCATTCTCGCCGAAGCCGGCCTCACATTCGACAATGTGGTAAAGACCACCTGCTTCCTCAAAAATATGTCTGATTTCGGCACATTCAATGAAATCTACGGCCAATACTTCACAAGCAAACCGGCACGTTCCTGCGTGGCAGCCGCGCAGCTTCCCAAGGATGTACTCGCCGAGGTTGAAATTATCGCTGTCTGCGAGAAATAAGTAAGTCCTTTATATTACCATCCGTAATATGCACAAAATATACACGGCACGGCTATTCGATCGCACAATTGAACCGCCGTGCCTTTTTTTTCAATCAGAGCAGGCAATTCATAAGCATCCGCCAAAGCTGTACCCGCCTGCCAATTCAAGCAATTAAGGAGACACGCTGCCTATGTTCAAAGCAGTTATTTTCGACCTGGACGGCACACTGCTCAATACCATTGACGACCTTGCCAACAGCGCCAATCATGTGCTCGCCGCCAAAGGCTATCCCACGTTTTCATCGGAACAATACAAAAAATTTGTCGGCAACGGAGCCGCCATTCTCATGAAGCGCATACACCCGGAAGGCACCTCCCAGGAGGAGATTGACCGTGCTCTTGCCGAATTCACCGTGTATTACAACGCTCACAAGGATATCAGAACAGCACCGTATGACGGAATTCCGGAACTGCTGTCAGACCTCAGGGCGAGCGGCATTCGCCTCTGCGTGCTCTCGAACAAACCGCACGAAATCAGCGGCGAAATCGTCAGGCATTATTTCGGCGAGGAAACATTTGACACCGTTCTCGGCAAGTCTCCGGATTTTCCGGTCAAGCCGGATCCCTCCTCATGCAATTTCCTGATCGGTAAGCTGCGTTTGCAAAAGGACGAGGTGCTTTATGTCGGCGACAGCAATGTGGACATGCAGACCGCACGCAACGCCGGCCTTACCAAATGCGGCGTCTGCTGGGGATTCCGTTCGGAGGAGGAGCTGAAAGCCGAAGGCGCCGATTACCTAGCGCATTCTCCCGAAGAAATTTATTACTTGGTCACAGGAGGACTTCAATGAAACCGTTTCCGAAACACCGATTAATCCGCATGACAACCGCGCTGCTTCTTGCGGCGGCTGTCATGCTGGCCGCCGCATGCAGCAAACGCAGCGTTTCCTTTGACGTCAACGAATTCACCTACACGCCTGCGCTCGTGCCGAATCCCATGAAAGGCTTTGCGTCCTTTTACGGCAAAACCGACAGCGATTCCTCGCTGGAATACATCGGGATAAAATTCAACGAGATTTACACATACGAAAACGGCGTGGGAGGACTGGATACCTCCGACTTGGATAAAAAGCTCCCCGATGTCGCCGAAAGAGGCCACCACGCCATCGTCCGTATCTACATACTCAATCCCGGCCACGTCAATGAAAATGAAACCGGCATTTTTCTGCCGGAGGAGCTTTACAACGAGCTGAAAAGCACCGGCAACATTTACTCAAATCCATACGAGGGATATCAGCTGGAATATCCCGACTTCAACAGTGAAAAGCTCATTGCCTGCATGACCGAATTCATCCGCATGTTCGCTGAGAAATTCGACGGACACCCGGCAATTGCCGTTATCCAGATGGGACTTTACGGCTCCTGGGGAGAATGGAACATGTACGGCTGCCGCTACGGCAAATGCGCCATGAAGGACGACCATCTCAGAACCCTGATCGAGGAATACGTCTCGGATTTTCAGCGCACCAAACTGATGGGACGCAATCCGTCGCTGGGATACGCCAATGAATATCCCATAGGCTATCACGACGACAACTTTATGTTCAACACATCAGATTTTCACAAACAAAGCCCCGAATGGAAGGATCTGCTCAGACAGCAGGACCGCACCTACGCCACACTTCAGCAGTTTTACGACTTCATCGACGGCAACGGCGGCTGTTACAAGCCTCTCTGGGAGCAATGGAAAACCCAGATGTTCGGCGGCGAGCTTTCCAGACAGATTTACCTCGAACCTTTCGGCACACTGTGGGACGGCACCGAGCGTGAGGCGCTGGACTACTGCATCAACCAGTTCCATATGTCGTGGCTGATGGGTGTGGGATTCGGAGGCATTCCGGAAACCAACACCCCTGAATACAAGGAATTCAAAAACGTCGCCGGAAGCTTCGGCTACGACATAAGCATACAGTCGGTCAGCGCAAAGAATTACACAGGCAAGATCGAAACAACCTTCACCAACTCCGGCATCGCCCCCTTCTATTACGACTGGGAGATAGAATACCGCATCCTCGACAGTCAGGGAGAACTGATGTACACCTGCATCGACGAGGACTTCAGGCTCTCCAACCTGCTGCCCGGCGAAACACTGGAGTCGGTCTTCTTCGTTCCGGAGGACCTGAAGGCAGGCGAATACAGAATTCTCATGCGTTTTGTCAATCCGGCGGAAGAAATCTCCAAAAAGATCATGCCGCTCCGACTGTCCAATGACCACGAAACAACCGGCGGCATTTATGAGCTGGCAAAGGTGACCGTCGAATAATTGCGGTTGACTTCACAATCCAAAAAAAGACTTGCGCGTTCACTCCGCCGCCATCATCGGCAGGAAAACGCGCAAGTCTTTTATTATTCGTTTCAGCGGAATACATCCAGCGATTCCAGCGGCTTTCCTTCCCGGTCAAAGAAGGCCTGATTGTCCCACGAGCTGCCGCCGTAATATTTCCCGCCGTTTTCGGGGTCGTATGCGGCGCAGTAGCTGCTCGCCCAGCCGGAGCCGTATTGTTCCCATATCGGGCGGTTGCTTTCGGGGTCGCTCCCGACGGGAATCCATGCGCCTTCCCAATAAAATACGCCCAGCGCACCCCCCTGAGCGGCGCAGTTCATTACCGCCCTTACGCAGTCGGCCTGTCCCTGCACACTCGCCGGATATTCCGGCAGCAGTTCCGAACGGCCGACACTGTTGCCGGAACCGTCGCCGTCCTCCAGTGTATAAGGATATGCCGTTTCCAGAATCAGCGTTTTTTTGCCGGAGGCGGAAGCCAGTTCCGTCAGCAGTTCTTTCATTTCACGCATGCCGCCGTGCCAGTAAGGATAATAAGAAAGACCGAAAATGTCGTAGTCCAGTCCGGCTTCCGCCAGCGTATCGGCGTACCAGATCATTCCCGGCCTGTCGGCAATCGGCGCATAGTGAACCGCTATCTGTATATCCGCTCCGCTCATTGAGGCAAAATCCCGCACCGCCTTTGACGCCGATTGCAGAAGCAGCGTCACATTGGCATAATCCGATTCTCCCGCAAGTCCGCCGTTGATTTCATTGCCGATCTGCACCATGCCGATATCGGCGCCGGCATCGGCGATTTTTTTCAGCGACCCGGCCGTGAATTCATAAACGGCGGTCTGCTTCTCCCCGACGGTCATTCCGTTCCAAGCCTTCGGAGCGTACTGCCGTGAAGGATCCGCCCAGAAGTCGGAGTAGTGGAAGTCCACCAGCAGCGGCATTCCGTATCGGGCTGCCCTCTTCCCTATCTCGGTCGCCTTGCCGGCGTCACAGTTTCCTCCACCGTAGCCGTTGCCGTCCTCGTCGTAAGGATCATTCCAGACACGCACCCTGATGTAGTTCACGCCGGCACGGGAAAGCGTGGCAAAAATATCCGCCGGCTGTCCGTCTGTGCCGTAAAAGGTGACTCCGCTCTGTTCAAGTGAAATCACGCTCGACAGGTCCATTCCCTTGATGAAGTCCTCCGGCAGCTCCGTGTCCTCTGAGGAGGAAGACACTTCATCGGAGGAAGGATTTTCAGGCGCCGGCTCCTTCCCGTCAGCCGAACAACCTGCCGCCGCAAACAGCAGCATTACATTCATCAGAATTAAACACAGAATTCGCAGGGAAGCATTGCTCCTCAATCCGAACATCTCCCTTTTATTTTTTTTGTTGGTTGATTGTAAAACTATGAGAATGGCAAAAACAGAGAATTGGCGGATTGGGATCCATCAGCTTTTTCTCCGATCGGAGCAGGGGATTTCTTTATTTTTCCCTTTATCTGCTGCGCCCGGGTGCGTTTTTGTCCAAGTGCATTGCGGCGAGGAGCGCTGCTCTATGCTTTTTTCTTTTTTGCCTCCCGGACCTCTTTGCGGATCTCGGCGAAGACGGCTTTCTCGCCCCGTTCCGAGAGCAGCCTGAGCCAGCCTTCCAGCAGGTCGGATGTCTCGGGGTGAATGATTCTGCGCTGCTTGCCCCTGAGGAAATATTGCAGCGGCGAGGAATCGGTGTAATTCTTTTTCATGTAGGTCTTGCTGGCCGCCATGCGGTCACAGAACATCTCCGCAACGAATTTCACAGGCATCTTCACGGGGGAACAGAGCCTTGTCACCGGGTCGTAGTCGGTCCAGAATTCAAAGTGGTGGCGGTTTCTTCCCTTGTGGTGCATCCACGCCCTGGAATAGCCTATGTCCTCCCGTTCGGCCTCATTCGGGCTGCGCATGCCCTGAAAGTATTTCACGCCGTTCCAGAATTCCGTCGGGCTGTATTTGCTCAGGTCGTGCAGAATTCCCCGCCAGGGAATTCCCGCACGGAAGCAGTTGGCTATCACCTTGCGGCGGTGGCCGTTGATGGTGTGAAGATGTCCGAAAAATCTTGCTGCAAAATTCATGCTGTAATCACACTGTCCTTCGATTGATTATGATTTAACATCAGTAGTAATATGCTATCTCACAAATTCATTTTTGTCAAGAGGATTGAGATATTCAAAATATACCCATAATTTTTGATGAATAAACTCGACTTTTGGTTAAAATCGGGTTTTTTGTTCTTTTTGATAATTTAATTTGCAATGTCACGAAACATAGTTTATAATAAAATTATACAAATAATATACATTCTTTTTTACGATTTGGATAATCGGAAGGAAAAAGCACTTGAAAGGTTCAAAGGGAGTAAATTTATGCAGACAATACCTTTTTCCGAGTTCGGGCTGTCCGCACCCGTAATGCAGGCAATTGACGACATCGGCTATGAGGAAGCCACCCCCATTCAGACCGCCGCCATTCCGCTGCTTATGAGCGGCCGGGATGTGATCGGACAGTCACAGACCGGCACCGGCAAGACGGCGGCATTTGCCATACCCGCCATCGAAAGACTGCTCGCCGACTGTGAAAAAGGCGTACAGGTACTTATTCTCTGTCCGACCCGTGAGCTGGCGATACAGGCCTGCGAGGAGATTCGCAAGCTGACACGGCACATCGACTGGATCCACACCGCCGCTGTTTACGGCGGACAGGACATCGAGCGTCAGATCAGGCTGCTTCGCTCAGGCGTGCAGATAGTGGTCGGCACGCCCGGCAGAATCATGGACCACATGCGCCGCCACACGCTTCGGCTTGGCGATGTGAAAATCGCCATACTTGACGAAGCCGACGAGATGCTTTCCATGGGCTTCCGTGATGACATAGATACGATTTTCACCGACATTCCTCAGGAGAGGCAGACGGTGCTTTTCTCGGCCACAATGTCGTCCGAAATTATGGAAATCACCAAGCTTTATCAGACCAATCCCGAGATCATCCGTGTGGTGAGGAAGGAACTCACCGTCAGCGAAATCGAACAGTATTACTACAATATTCCCCACAGCCACAAAATCGAAGCGCTCAGCCGCCTGATGGATGTTTATCATCCGGAACCCGCCATGATATTCTGCAATACCAAAAAACAGGTGGACGAACTGGTCAGCGCCATGCAGCAGCGAGGTTACGTCGCTGAGGGCCTGCACGGCGACATGAAGCAGCAGGCCAGAGATCACGTGATGAATACGTTTCGCGGCGGCAAGGTGGATTTCCTGATCGCAACCGACGTCGCTGCCAGAGGAATTGACATCAGCGGCATCGGCGCCGTTTTCAATTACGACATACCTCAGGACGTGGAATATTACGTCCACCGCATCGGAAGAACCGGACGCGCCGGAAAATCCGGACTTGCCTTCACATTCGTGACCGGCTCCCGTGAAATGGCCGAGCTTCGCTGCATTATGAAATACACCCGCTCCGAGATCACCAAGGGAACCATTCCCACAAGCGAGCAGGTCATGGAGTGCCGCAGACTCCGCTTCGCCAAGAAGGTCTGCGCTTCGGTGGAAAACGAGGATCTTAGCGAATACATGCGGATGGTCGAGCAGCTCGCCGACGAGGGAATATCCGCCATCGAAATAGCCGCCGCTCTTCTCAAGGCGGAAATGACCTCCGACGGCAGGACTTCCATGCCTTCCGAGGCGGACGACTTCGCCTTCGCCGGACATGAACACCGCTTCGGCAGAAACGCCGGCAGCGAACGCAGAGATTCCCGTGACGGCAGGAGAAACAGACGCTCCGGCGACCGTGACAAGAACATGGTCAAAATCTACATAGGTCTCGGCAGCAGCGCCGGCATCAAGCCCGGCCACATTGTCGGCGCCGTCGCAAACGAAACCGGCCTTCCCGGACGCAGCATAGGCCGCATAGAAATCTCCGACAGATATTCCACCTTCGATGTGCCGCAGGAGGCGGCGGAACTGGTGATCAATACCCTCAACAAAACCAGAATCATGGGCAGAAGGGTGAGCGCCAGGCTCTTTACCGAGCAGTTTTAATTGTTCTACCGATCCCGTCACGCATGACTTCATTTCAAATGTGAAATTCATGCGTGATTTTTTATTTGTTTGACATCATTCCTCTGACGTAGTATAATGACAGTATCCTATTACTGAAGGCGGTTTTACACAATGATCAAACACATCGTACTTTTCAAGCTGAGCGACAACAGCCCGGAGAATTGCTCCAAAACAGCCGATATCCTGCGCTCGATGGACGGCAAGGTTGACCTCCTGCGGGGTATCACCGTTGGCGTGGACAACCTCCATTCCGCGCGTTCCTATGACATTGCCCTTGAAGTGCTGCTGGACGACATGGACGCTCTGGAAGCCTACCAGCAGGATGATTATCACTGCAACGTGGTCAAAAAGCATATGCACAGCGTGGCCTGCGCCAGCGTCGCCATTGACTTTGACGTCGATTGATTGACAGGCGTATCAACCTTTAGTTGACAGAATTTCCTCAAACATTGATTGACAATACCCTTCACAATGGGTTATACTGGACACAACGCACGGAATTCCGAAGAATTCCACCACGGGCAGTTCATGAGGACTGTCAATTAAATTTTGTTTTGGAGGAACTAAACTATGTCAGAAGCAAGACTTTTCCATCAGGAAGACTGTAATCTTTCCCTGCTCACAGGCAAGACCATCGCCATCATCGGCTACGGCAGCCAGGGCCACGCACACGCACTCAACCTCAAGGAGTCGGGCTGCAATGTCATCATCGGTCTTTACGAGGGCAGCAAGTCCTGGGCAAAGGCTGAG
>CAMHJC010000072.1 GCA_946185345.1 uncultured Clostridia bacterium | reverse complement strand
GGAGGGCAGTGGCCCCCCTGGACTCCCATTATTGGCGCTGTGCGCTTGCTTTTTTCTTTTTTTTATCAATATTTTGTTGCCGGAGTAATAATCAAAATAATCACTGCGAACGGAGGACTTAAAAAAATGAATTTATTTGACCTGATTGTGATTGCGATAGGACTTTCGATGGACGCCTTTGCGGTTTCGGTCTGCAAAGGTCTGGCGGTGCCGAAGGTCGGCAGACGGCACGTCATGACGGTCGGGCTGTATTTCGGCGGATTTCAGGCGCTTATGCCGCTTGTCGGCTATCTGCTCGGCAGGCAGTTTGAATCCATGATCACCAGCATTGACCACTGGATCGCCTTCGTGCTGCTGGCGGTAATAGGCGGCAATATGGCGCGCGAGGCTCTTTCCGGTCAGGACGATGAAACCCCTGACGATTCGTTCGATTTCAAGACAATGCTTCCCCTTGCGGTGGCCACCAGCATTGATGCGCTCGCCATCGGCGTGACATTCGCCTTCCTCAGGGTGAATATCCTTCCCGCCGTACTGCTCATCGGCGCCACTACGTTTGCCCTGTCGGCAGGCGGTCTGCACATAGGCAACACATTCGGCACCCGGTACAAATCCAAGGCGGAACTTGTCGGCGGAATCATTCTCATCTGCCTCGGCGGCAAGATTCTGGTCGAGCACATCTTCTTCGGCGGATAATAGCCGCAAAAACAAAATAATCCCCAAAAAAATGAAATACCTCCGGTTTTTTTCGGTTTCTTTTAAGTAAATTTAAGTTAGGGCATTTACAATAATGCCATAAGGTTCGGGAGACAGCAAAACCGAGCCGGATTAATAGTATTAAAGCATACCGTCAAACTAAAAAAATCGGAGGTATTGATTATGAATGAGAACAAAAAAAGATTCGTGGCTTCGGCTCTTTCGCTGATATTCGCAATGTCCTTCCTGACGACCAATGTCGCTGCGGCATCGGGAAGCAATGCTCCCGGGAATCCTCCCGGCGGCAGCGAAATGGGCAATCCTCCCGGCGATCCTCCCGGCGGCAGCGAAATGGGCAATCCTCCCGGCGATCCTCCTGACGGAGCACCCGGCGGACAGGACGGCGGAAGCGCCTCGGTGAGCTACACCGGCGCTTCTACGATAGATTCCTCCGTCACCGGAAGCGGCACCTCCTACACAAGCGCCACAGGCGGAGAGAATTCGCTGCTCGTATCGGGCGGTCAGTCCACCCTCACCGATATCACCGTCACGAAATCGGGCGACGAAAGCGACGAAAAATCCGACTTCTACGGCACGAACGCCGCCGTATTGGTCTGCAACGGTGCGACCCTCAACATGGAAGGCGGCACCGTCACCACCGACGGAGCGCACGCCAACGGCGTATTTGCCTACGGCACCGGCACCGTCAACATCAGCGGCACCACCATCCGCACCAGCGCCAACAATTCCGGCGGCATCATGGTGACAGGCGGCGGCACTCTCAACGCCAGCGGCCTCACGGTCGAGACGCAGGGCAATTCCTCCGCCGCCATCAGAAGCGACCGGGGCGGCGGAACCATCACGGTGGACGGCGGTTCCTACACCACCAACGGCCAAGGCTCCCCCGCCATTTACTCCACTGCCGATATCACGGTGAACAACGCTTCGCTCACTTCCACCTCATCGGAAGGCGTCGTCGTGGAAGGCGCCAACTCCGTCACACTCAACAACACCCTTCTCACCGACACCAATAACTCTCTCAACGGACAGTCCGAGACCTACAAGAATATCTTTCTCTATCAGTCCATGTCCGGCGATGCTTCGGAAGGCACCTCTTACTTCACCGCCAAAGACAGCACCATTGTCACCAACAAGGGGGACACCTTCTACATCACCAATACCAGCAGCGAAATCAGCCTGACCAACAACGTCATTGTCAACAACGACACCACCGGCGTGCTGCTCCGTGCCGAATCGGCTGCCTGGGGCAACAGCGGCTCCAACGGCGGCAAGGTTGTATTCAATCTTTCCAATCAGACCGCCGAGGGCGACATCGTCATTGACAGCATTTCCGCACTCTCTATGGAGCTTTCCGACGGTTCCACCTACAAGGGAGCCGTCAACAACGCCAATCAGGGCGGCACTGTTTCCCTGTCACTTGATGACAGTTCCGTTGTGGTTCTCACAGGCGATTCTTATCTGTCAAATCTTTCCAATTCCGTATCCGACAACAGCAACATCTATCTCAACGGCTACAGGCTCTATGTGAACGGCACCGAGGTTTCCGCCAATGACGGTACAGCGCCCGAAGTAACCACTGATTCCGATGCCGGAGCGGCCCTCACTTCCGCCGCTTCGGAGGAAACAGACAACGGCGGCGCCATGATTCCCGCTGTTGCAGGGGCCGTCGTACTCGTCGCCGCGGCAGGCTGCGCCGGCACCTTCCTGGCCAAAAAAAAGAAGGACAAGACAGCCGCCCGATAATCAACGACATTCCCTTCCAACTCCATTTTACCTCTCTATACACCATGAAAATCCCCTGCCCATCTTGATTGGATGGTCAGGGGATTTTCGCCCGGAAAGGAATGATGATTCAGGAATTCTTTTTGATCAGCCTGACGGCATATCCCGAATTGTCGAGCATGTCGAAGGAGAGAATATCGTACCTGGTCACAGTCCGGGTCATGATATTCAGCCTGTACCTGTTTTTGTCGCTGTAGATTACCGCCTCGTATTCGCCTTCTCCGAGGAATCTGAGCGGCAATGTCATACCCTGCCTTGCGTCTTTCGTGATGGCAGCGGCGTACCAGTCGTCGCCCGACCTTCTGGCCAGGGACACGTACTCGCCCACGGCGCCGTCTATGAATACCGTGTCGTCCCACGCCGCCGGAAGATTTTTGTAAAAGGAGGCGGCCCTGTTATTCCTGTAATCCAGCGTATCGCCTGCCATGCAGGGCGTTCCGGCCTCCACGATCACACATTCCGCCAGCTGCACGCCCGGCGTGTTGACGTATTTGTAGGGATACACCCTCGGCGTCAGATCGGTCGGGCCGAGGACAGTCCGTGTGTAAGCCCAGTTGACGGCGTCATTGACGTATCCCCTTTTGTAATATTCCTCTCCGAACACCGCTTCACGGTTGATGACATGGGGATATGTCCGCCTTTCGCCGGTCGGCTTGCCGGCGCCGTGGCAGTTGACAATCAGGTGACATTCGGCGCAGAGCCGGAATATTTCATTCATGTCGGCCAGCGTGGCCTGATCCTCGCTGTCGAAGAAATCCGCCTTGATTCCCTTGACGCCCTTGGCGGCCAGTTCCCTCAGCGCTTCCCGTTCCTCCGGCGTGTCGAGGTCTGTGTATTTAATCCACACGATCAGGCCGACTCCTTTGCTCTCGGCGTATTCCACTGTTTTGTCAAACCAGCTGAAATATCCCTGATAGGCCCGGTCGGGCCGCGTCGAATCCGGCTGCCAGCCTTCGTCCAGCGTGAGATACTTCCAGCCCATCTGCGAGGCCAGATTGATATAATCCCTGATCGTGGCGGGATTTCTCTGCCCCTTTTTCTTTTCGGCAATCCACATCCATGCCGTCACGCCCGGCTCCACCCAAGAATAATCACCCTCGGGTTCGGCCGCAAGATTTTCCGCCATGTCGCTTACCGCTATGTCGCCCGGTTCCCCGTAAACGCCGAATCTCCAGGGAGACAGGAAGTCGGTGGTGATGACGGCAGGCCGCTCGCTCGCCTTTGGCGCCGGATGCATCCCCAGCACATTGCCGCCCTTCACGCTCAGCACCGAACCGTAAAATCCGCTGCCGATGAGATCGGCTTCCGACAGAAGCAGATATTTTCCCGAAGGCTCTCCCCTTTCGTCCGCCACCGAAACCAGCGCCGGAAAGCAGATATACGGCGGGCTGTTTGGGGAGAGCGATTCCACGGAGACGGTGGCGTATTCATTCTCATAGCAGAATTTTTCATCCACGCTGTCCACCAGCTCGGCGGTTATCTCGGATTTTCCGGGAAGTGAGAAGGTGCCTGTTTCCGACACCACCGTGAGCTGTGCCGGCGAATGATCCCGGGTGCGTATGCCGAAGCGGTAGGCCAATCCGTCCTCGTAGGCCCTGAAATACACGTCAAAATAATACCGATCCTTTTCAAAGGTCAGCAGCGTCTCGCTGCGGTAATTGCGCACCCTGCTCTTTTTGCCCGAAAGACAGGAATAACTCTCGTCCACGATTTCGGTTTTGGATTTTTCAACCAGCGCAAGTCCGGTGGAAAAATCACATTCCTCCGTCATGATGCCGATCTCCGACTTTCCCAGCAGCGAAAGACCGTTTCCGTCGGCCGCCGAACAGGAAAGCGCTCCGCTTTCGTCCAGCTCTATGTCAATCCGAAGCCTTCGCAGAGGCGAATAAAGCGTGAAATTCCGTTTCGTTGACGGAGGATCCTTCTGAGGGCTGTCTTTGTGCAGTCCGTAATACGTCCATATCAGTACCGGCACCAGTACCATTACCAAAAGCACCGCAAGAAATTTCTTCACGGATCGGCCTCCCTTTGAGATGATTGTTTGATAGAACCGTGTGTGTTTCGGTTCAATTCTATCACAATCATCCCCGTTCGTCAACCGCTTTTGCCATCGCCTGCCGAAAAAAAGGCCGGCTGCGAATCCTTCCGGCACAGCGCCGGAAAAATCCGCAGTCGGTTGTTCTGATATCTGATCCTTGAATAGGTGAAAGGTATTATTAATCCGGCAATACAATATCTATCCATTTTTTCTTCAGCCGAGGGAAGGATTTTTTTGGTTTTTGCCTTTTGCGTATTCGCCTGACTGCATTGCTTTTCCCAGTGCGTTTTGCTCGCTCAGCCAAAGGCTTCGCTCGTGAGGGCGCTGCCCTCACGCTCCCGCCAAGGCTCCGCCCTGGACGGGCCAGGAGGGCAGTGGCCCCCCTGGACTCCCATTATTGGCGCTGCGCTTGCTTTTTTCTTTTTATTACCAATATTTAATACTTTTTGCCCTTTGCGTCGGTTTTGGAATCTTCCTGCGCTTCTGAGGAAGGAAGCAGGCGGAGGTATTCCACCGGATTGTCGGTCTGGGCGTAAAAGGTCATCCGGTCGGGCAGTTCCTTGCAGCGGCCAAAATTATTCCAGACGAAGCGGCAATAGGGCTTGCTGAGGTCAACGGTCTGCGTGGCGGCGGTATCTTTGAAAAGGCGCCGCACCATCTCGTTGGAATCCACCTCGATATCCAGCACGGTGTACCGTTCGTCGTCGCCGGTGTGATGTCCGGCGGAATTGAGTGCGTAAAGCACACTGTCGCCGCTGCCGTTCAGATAACGGTAAGTCACGTCAAGCTGGGTTCCGCTGCTGAAGTATCGGGCGTCAATATCGAAAAATCCGTATTCTTTGGAATACTGCTCAATCGTCTCGGGAAGTTTGTCGAATTTTGCGTTGCAGGTTCTCACAATCAGGGAAACGGTCTCGGGGAATGTTTTTCCGCTGAGAGTGAACCACTGGTCAAAATGCATTTTGCCGTCGTACAGATGACCCTCCGGGTAGCCCATTACATTGATCTCCACTTCGTCGCTGTATTCGCTGGGCAGCTCATTGAGGTAGGACTCCGCAATGGCGTAATCGCCTGTTTTCTTGGACTTGCTGATGAGATTGAGGTCGGTCTGGCTTCCATCGTAATAGGACTCCGTGCCGGAGTATTGGGTCAGAGTGCCGTTTATATAGTCAAGCTTTTCCGAATCGGACAGAGCGTTGTATTCCTTGACAAAGCTACCGTAAATGGCCACCGCTTCGTCGTCCGAGAGTCCCTTTGCACATTCCATGCAGAAGATAACGTCCTCGGCGGAAGGCAGAGTGAGAAATTTATTCATGAATTCTTTGTTGTTCTTTATGGCTGACTCCAGCGCCTTGACGTGTTCCTCGTCAAAGGCGACTGTGCGCAGCAGGTGTTTACCGTTTTTGAGGTTGAGACGCAGGGTGATCATGGGATTGCCTTTGCCGTCCTGATAGGCGGAGCCGAACACGCCTGTCTCCTCGTTTTCCCAGATGGCCGGAGCTTCATTCGCCTTTTTCATATCATGTCCGTATGCGTCCGAAAGCGCCTTCATTTTGCCGGTGACGTAGCGTATGGTCTCGCCGTCGGTGAATTCGGCTTCGTTGGTGATCCATCTGCCGAAGGTGTCCTCCATGCGGAATACCGTAAGAGAATCGGGGAGCACTTCGTTGCGCACCAGTGTGAAGGATTCAACCTCGTCCGCTGCGGGAACCGTGTTGAATTCGCCGATGTAGCCGTAATAACCGATCAGCAGGGAGGCCACCGCAATCACAAACGGCGCCGGCAGCCATCTGAAGGCAATGTGCGAACGTCTGATGTCGAAGGTGAGCAGCAGTTCTGCCGCCCAGAAGCAGCCGGCCAGGAAGACGATTCCCAGAATGACGAAGGAGATTCTCCGACCGTTGAAATGAGCCATACCGAATTGCTGATTGAGCGCCGTTTCAAATACCGCCACCGTGAAGACGACGGCAAGAGGAAGGCTCACGGCGGTCAGGGAGATGACATGAGCGGCTTCGTTGACAAACGGCCTGCCGACGTCGTCGCCTGTGCGTACCGTGGAGAATATTGCGGCGGCGGCCAGCATGACGGCGCCAACCAGAGCGCAATATCCCAGTGTCGACCAGGAGGCGACCAAATCGAACCTGGATTCAGAGTAAGACTGATAGTTGACATTCCGCCAGAGCAGGTGTTTAAGGACATAATACACCGGGTCGTAACCGGAGAGATCGGTGTCGGCAGCGACAAGGCCGAATTTGCTGAGAATATGGCCGTAGCCGATTGAAAAGGCAACTTTGATAAAAAATGACAGCATCGAGATTCCTGCCAGAGAGGCAATGGCGGTTATCAGCCGGCCGGTGAGCGAAATGGCCAGCATGGTCATGCCGAATACCATCCAGACGGCGGCAAGGACATTGCATGCGATGAAGAACAGCATGCCGAACACTCTCGGGTCAAACGGCATGAGAAGCACACAGCTGATAAGAAAATATACCAGCACGCCGGCGGCGGTCCACGCCAGCGCAGAGGAGGCGAAATTCAGCCAGAGCGTGCCGTGGGAATGAGGTGTGGAGCAATAGAAATCCCTTGCCTTGGCCGACCGCATGAATGTCGTCACATAGAAGGACGCAAAGACCGCAAAGATGGAGGCGATGACGAATATCAGCAGCGGCAGATCCTCCAGATAATGGCTGAGCGGATACATCAGCTGAACCACGTGAGAATAACCGCTTTCGGGACTGGGGTCAATGTGCGGAAGAATAAAGCGCAGCGAAACCAGCGCCGAAATCACGGTGTAGACAATGCCGGCCGCACGCAGCTGCCTGAATCCCTCACGAAAGAGCGATTTTTGGAATCCGGGCAGACTTCCCTTGTTGAGAATTCCTTTTAATTTCATTGAGTATCATTCCTTTCTGTATTCAGGAGATATTTTTTGGGTTATTAGAATTACCTTCTACTTGCGTAAAACGCCGAAAACCGGGGCATTGGCGGATTTGAAACCGTCAGCTTTTTCTCGGATTGGGCAAAGGCTGATTGAAATAATCAACCCTTATTCAAGCGCCTTACCGCTTTTTTTGTCGAAGTGCGTCGCAGCGATGGGCTCTGCCCCTGACTTTTTGCCGAAGGCAAAAAGTGCTACCCCGCAAGGGCTCTGCCCTTGACCTGCGAGGAGGTCCAGACCCCCTCGACTCCCACGCTCGCCTGGGGAAAAAACGCTCGCTAATTATGGCGCTGCGCTTGCTTTTTTTACATCTTTTAACCTTCTACCTACTACCTGAAAATCATCTGTTTTTGTAGATAAAGACTTCTTCCAGCGACAGCGGAAGTACGTTGATGAGCAGCGGATTTTTCTCCCTGAGCTGTCGCTCGACCTGCTCCCGGTCGTTTTCGTAGATAACCGTGGCGACCGTGCCGTCCTTGCTGAAATCGACAATATTCGCACCGTCCCATTCCACGGCACCTTTGTCGAAATCCTCCCCGAAGGCAATCTGCACCTTGCACAGCGCCGTCTTGGCCTCGTCCAGTTCGGATTGCAGCGTGATTCTGCCCTTGTGCAGCATGGCGATGGAATCGCACATGTCGTCTACTTCTCTCATGGAATGTGTCGCCAGAATGACGGTGAGTCCTCTGTCGGCCACCGCCTGACACAGAATCTCCTTCATGGCGTGGCGCTTGATGACATCCAGTCCGTCAAAGGTTTCGTCAATCAGCAGTATGTCGGGCCTGGAGGCTATCGCCAGAATCAGCGCCGCCTGCCGCTTCATTCCCTTGCTCATGGAGTGAATCTGCTTTTTGCGCTCGGCGCCGAATTGCCCGGCAAGCTCCGCATAGAGCTTCTCATCGAAGCCGACGCGGCAGTTTTTGCAGAGCCTGGCCATGCCGTCCATATGGCTGTTGGGAATAAAATAGAGGTCGTCCGGCACGTAAATGAGATTCTTTCTGACATCGGGACTTTCGGAAATATCCCTGCCGTCAATGGCGATGCTGCCGCCGTCAAGACGGTAGACGCCCGACATGATGCGCATAAAGGTGGATTTGCCGGCGCCGTTGGAGCCGACCAGTCCGAAGATGCTGCCCGTTTCCACCGATATATTCACGCTGTCCAGCGCCGTGAATCCGCCGAATTTTTTTGTCACATTAGTGGCGTTTATCATTAGGTTTCTTCCTTTCGTTCATATTGATTGAATGTTCCGTTCTTCGTTTTTCCGTTATCAATTCTGCGAACGAACGTGAGCGCTCCGGTAGCCTCTCTCAACGGCGTCAAGCACGTCCTGCTTGGCGATGCCTGCGTCCGCAAACTGCTCCGCCATCCGCTCGATGCCTTCCAGTTTTTTCTCCAGCTCGCTTCTGAGCTTTTCCCTGGCGTCCGGGCTGATAAAGCTGCCTTTGCCGGGAACGGCGTAAATAATCCCCCGTCCGAGCAGATTGGTGTAAGCCTTCTGCACCGTGTTGGGATTGGCGGAAATCTCCGTCGCCACCGCCCTGACCGAAGGCATCGGTGAATCCGGCTGCAAGATGCCTGCCAGCACGAATGCTTCGGTCTGCCGCACAATCTGTTCATAGACCGGCACGCCGCTGAGATTGTCTGTGGTATACATTCAGTTTTCACCTCCGGAATGAATCTGCTTGATGAGTTAACTGTACTATCATCATTAGTACAGTTATAATATAATTCCTTTTTCCGGATTTGTCAAGTGATTGGCACAGGTATTTTGTAATTTGTCATTGTTCACAAAAAAATCGACTAATACCCACGCAAATATACATAATTCAATGAAACAATTGAAAATGACAGCGGTATATGCTATAATGTAGGCATCACAATCTGATTGTGAATCGGTATTTTTTACATCATTCATTTTTTGTGTAAGGAGAGTTGACTATGGCTTCAACTACAAAAAAGCGAAACGGCACGCTTGAATTCATGCGGTTTGTCTTTTGCCTTGCGATTCTGTTCTTTCACATCGGCAAGATGACCCTCGGAGGTGTCTCCCTCAAGGACGGAATCCACTTCGGCTTCTTCCCTCACGGCGCAATGGGCGTTGAATTTTTCTTCATTCTCACCGGTGTTTTCCTCGCTCACAGCGCCGAGAAACAAAGCCTTCAGTCCAAAAGATCCGCCATTCCGCTCGACACCCTCCGGTATTTCTGGAAGAAATACATCACTACGTTTCCGCAGCACATTGTGGCCTTCGCCGTGCTGTTCGGCGTGACGGTGCTGATTCATCAGGGCAGTGCCGCCTGGTCGGCCTGGAACAGATTTGTCGATGCCATCCCGAGTCTTTTCCTGATTCAGATGACCGGCGTCATGGGTTCCCCCCTCAACCACATCGAATGGTATCTTTCCGCCATGCTGATAGCGATTCTGATCATCTATCCGCTTTGCCGCCTGCATTTTAAAATTTTCACCCGTTATATCGCTCCCGTGATTTCGGTGGCTCTCTTTGTCTGGATGTGCTGCGAATATCCTTCCCTCACCGGCGTCACACGTCAGATGCACATTACCGATGATCTTTTCATCTTCAAGGGAATCATCCGAGCCGTCGCCGAAATCACCCTCGGCACCTTCGTCTACAGCCTCGGAAAATACGGGCTTGCTCCTCTCACCGGAAAAATCGGCAGGCCTGCCCGCATTGTTCTGACCGTCGTGGAATGGGCCATGTATATCGCCGCTGTCGTCATTACCCTGCTCACGCTTCCTTACGGCTGGGAATACGGCGCGCTGGCCGTGATCTTTGTCGGAGTGACGCTCTCCTACAGCGGACTGACCCTTTCCGGCGAACTCTTTGACAATAACGTGAGCTATTTCCTCGGCAGGATTACCCTTGCGGTCTACCTTTCGCAGCTCGCCGCCATCTCCCTGGTCGGTTTTTACCTCAAGGACTCGGACGATGTCATCAGGGTCTGCGCCGTTCTGATTCTTACGGCTGTCAGCTCCGCCATTACCATGCTGGCCGGCAATTTCCTCGAAGGTCTCTGCAGCGGCAAGGCCTTCAAAAAGAAAGCCAAGCCGGCGGAATAATTCGGCTTCATTACGAATATTCCCTCAACGCTTGCCGACCGAAAAAGTGAAAACCGCGGAAGTGACACATTGATCGTCGCTTCCGTTTTTTTTTCTGTTCGTTGAGGGAGAATAATTTTTTATTGACATCCTGCATATTATGTGGTATAATTGTAAAGCTGTGAACAGAATGATTGCTGTTCCCGCATTCTTTCGAGGTGTAACTCAGTTTGGTAGAGTGCCTGGTTTGGGACCAGGATGCCGCAGGTTCGAGTCCTGTCACCTCGACCATAGAAGGACTCCGGTTGGGATACAATCGGAGTCCTTTTTTGTATGCACCCCTAAAGCAAGATCGTTATTCGGGTAGAAAAATTCATAAAAACGTGGTACAATCATTCTTGATAAATGTCTGAGACAAAAAGGGTGAAGCATACTTGGAAAAAATCAATGGCGAATGGTACATGGCGGGGTGTGATGACTCAAGCCCGGATTTGCTGAAAACAGCCGATGATCTTCTGGAACTTTTGCGGAAGATAGGCTTTCTGCCGCTTTTTGCGGGCGGAATTGCCGGTTTTTCCGTGGAGGAACGCACGCTTGTTTCCTCGTGGTGGAGCGGCGATAATCAGTCCGACCCGTGGGAATGGCGGATTGCGCTTGCCGGACATCCTGAGGTTGCCTACGGCAAATTCTTTGATAAAAAGACGGGATTCATTCACAAAGATTTCTTCCCGATATTCGCCAACTACCGGAGGAACGGCTATGATTTTGATTCGCTGGTGGATGAAGGACTTGCAAAGCACCGCACCGGAAAGATTATGGATGTATTTGAACTGAATGAAGAAGCGGTCGGCAAGGAGATCATGAGCAATGAATTGAAGGAAAAGGCGGGATTCGGCAAGGACGGCGGCGAGAAGAATTTTGACGGGATTCTGACGGAGCTTCAGATGCAGACCTATCTCATTGTGTCGGATTTCCGGCAGCGGATAAACAAAAAGGGCGAGTCATTCGGCTGGCATATTGCCGCTGTGGAAACGCCTGAAACCAAGTGGGGGTATGATTTCGTTTCTTCCCGATACAGTGAAGATCCAAGTGACTCGTGGGAGAAAATAGTTGCTCGGATACACAGCTTCTTCCCTCATGCAGAAGAAAGACAAATACAGAAAATACTTGGAATCAAATACCCCGGAACCGATGCCTCACCGGTGAAGCCGCAGAAAAAGGCGGTAAGTAAAACTTCAACACCGCTATGGCCGGAAAATCTTCTGAAAGAGATAGGCAATGTTCCCCTCACGCTGAACGAAGATCAGATGGCAGGACTTCAATATGCCATCTCCACACTGCAAAAAAGAGAACAGAACGTGATCAGACAATACTTTGAGAAATCTTTGACACACAAGGAAATCGGTGATACGGCAGGTGTGTCTACAACCCGTATCGGGCAATTAATAATGAAAGCACTCCGCAAAATGCGACACCATACCAGATCGGATTTAATCAGATACGGTCTTCACGGCAGGAACCCGAAAACAAATGAGAGCGTGGCGGCGCATGCTATGTCACCACTACTCCAATCTATCCTTACCAAAGCCGGATTGCGGACGATGGAACAGGTTGCAATGCTTATCCGGGATGACCCGGAAAAACTCCTTCAATTGAGAGGACTTGGTGAAAGGAAAAGAGAGGAGCTTCTTTTCACACTCGATGCTGCGGGAATTGACACGTCAGCGGTAAAGGAACTCTTGAATAAGTGAGTTTAGCTTGTAATGCATCGTTATGCATATCTAAACTATTACTCCGGCAACTAAATATTGATAATAAAAAGAAAAAAGCAAGCGCAGCACAATAATAAGCGAGTTTTTTACCCAGGCGAGCGTGGGGTCCAGGGCAATGTCATCAACTTAAGGGGATTATGAAGGATGTGCCTTGCACCGGGGGTGCTC
>CAMHJC010000071.1 GCA_946185345.1 uncultured Clostridia bacterium | reverse complement strand
CCGTCGACCTCTAGCGTGACAGGCTAGCGTTCTAACCAGCTGAACTACCGGGCCAAATACTGTACCTCACGTGACAGCTTCATTATTATATCAGCTTTTTCTCTGTTTGTCAAGAAGAAATTTAAGATTTTTAGCAATTTTTTTATCTGGTGAAAATAATGACGATTTCAGCCGTAATTTCGGGAAACAGTGGCTCACATAAAAAGAACAGCAGAACAAACGATAAAATCATTTGCTCTGCTGAACAAAGAAAGTGCAAGTGGTGCATTTACACAATCCTCGCATGAAATTATATCACAAAAGAATGGCGTTGTCAATAGTCATATATCAAAAATATATTATTTGACGATATTTTTATGATAAATGTTGAGAATAAAAGATAACAGTTTTTATACGAAACATAATTACAGAATTAATCATCATTCTCAATTTGCATAAAAAACCGATCTTTAGTTTCAAACAAAAACCACAGGAGGCGCATACAAGGTTTGAAGAACATCTATGTTTCATCGAAAGCGGATTTCCTGCTGACAGATTACCTCTCAGGAACAGCCGGCACCGTAATCAAGGTTGAACCGGGCGGCGCAACCTATCCGGCTGTTGACGCTCACCCGGATATTTACATGTGTAAAATGGGAATAGAAGCGCACCCGCACATTTTCTTCGGCAATCGGAATGAACTGGGCGAAGAATATCCCCTCAACATCAAATTCAACGCCGTCTGTCTGGACAGGTATTTTATCCACCGTCTGAAATATACTTCTCCGGAGCTGCTGAACGAAGCCCGCCGGCTGGGAATGGCATTGATCGACGTCAGGCAGGGCTACACCAAATGCAGCTGCGTAGTGGTGGACGGTCATTCCGTCATTACGGCGGATGCAGGCATCCTGCGCAGGCTGCGTCAGTATCCGGGTATTGACGTACTGCCGGTCAGACAGGGCTGTGTGCGTCTGGAAGGCTTTGAATACGGCTTTCTGGGAGGCGCCTCCGGCAGAGTGGGTCATGAGGTGATCTTCAACGGAGACCTTTCGGTGCATCCCGATTACATAGCAATCCGCAGCTTCATTGAGGACAGGGGACTGAAAGTAACATACTTTCCGGACTATCCTCTGACCGACATCGGCAGCATCATCGAGGGCTGAAATCAGCCGTAATTCTCGTATTCCTCAGCGACGGCACGGAGGAATGACGGCAGATCAGCGAAGGCCGCTTCGGGATCTGTTTCGGAATCGTGATCCCAAGGATCCAGCCACAAACCTTCCCCGTCCGGCTCGAAGCGACAGAGCCAGAAGGTAAAATACTCATCGCAGCCGAATTCAAACCAGCCGTCGTCCCCGAAGGCCTGTCTGGCCACAGGGTCATTGAGCGCCTCCTCGGGAGAAAATATATGCCCGAAGGGAAAATCCGCCCTGTCATACACCGAATAAAACTCCCTGAGCGGCTCAGGCAGCGACAGTAATACATCATCACCGCAGGTACGCGGATAAAGATCCATTTCGTCAGGGTATTCATCCTCCAGCCATTCAAGGCATTCTTGCAATTCACTCATTGTTGTTGTCACTCCCTACATACAAAACACAACACGGCAGACCGCTTCTGATTCAATGAGCAGTCTGCCGCTTTATTTGAAAAAAGATTACTTCTTGTAGGCTCTGCCGATATCGGTGCGGAAATGAGCGCCCCTGAATCTGATTCTGTCAACAGCGGCATACGCCTTGGCAAGCGCCTCGTCGAGATCAGCGCCCTTTGCGGTCACGCCCAGCACACGGCCGCCGTTGGTGAGGAATGAGCCTCCGGCAAATTCAGAGCATTTGGTGCCGGCGTGGAAGACAGTGGCGCCTTCCACCTGTCCTTTGCGATCAAGGCCTTCGATCTCTATTCCCTTCTCGTACTTGCCGGGATATCCGCCCGAAGCCATAATGACACAGGCGCAGGCGCCGTCGTCCCATTCGATGTCGATGTCGGAGAGCTTTTCGTCGATGATGGCATTGACGATTTGGGAGAAATCGGTCTTGAGTCTGGGAAGCACCACCTGCGCCTCCGGATCACCGAAGCGGCAATTGTATTCGATGACCTTCGGGCCGTTGGGAGTGAGCATGAGTCCGAAGTAAAGGCATCCCTTGAAGGTTCTGCCCTCGGCATTCATCGCCTTGATGGTCGGCAGGAAGATTTTATCCATGCACTCCTGTGCGATTTCATCCGTGTAAAAAGGATTCGGACTGATGGTACCCATACCGCCTGTATTGGGGCCGAGATTGCCGTTGAAGACACGTTTGTGATCCATAGAGGAAACCATCGGCTTGACGCACTTGCCGTCGGTGAAGGCGAGAACGGACACTTCGGGGCCGGTCAGGAATTCCTCAATGACGATGTTATTGCCGGAGTTGCCGAAAATCTTATCCTCCATGATGGAATGAATAGCGGCCTTGGCTTCATTGAAATTCTCGGCGATCACAACACCCTTGCCGAGTGCCAGACCGTCAGCCTTGATAACCGCCGGATAGCTGTCGCGTGTCTTAATGTAATCCAGCGCCGCTTTCGGATCGTTGAATACCTCATAGGCCGCGCTGGGAATACCGTACTTCTTCATCAGTTCTTTGGAAAATACCTTGCTGCCCTCGATGATAGCGGCTCTTTTGTTGGGGCCGAAGGCACGGATGCCCTGTTCGTTGAGAGCGTCCACCATGCCAAGCACCAGCGGATCGTCGGGAGCCACAAAGACACAGTCAACCTTGAGTTTCTGAGCCAGAGCGACAACGCCTTCAATGTCGGTTGCGGCGACATCGAATACCTCCGCGTCCTTCGAAATACCGCCGTTTCCCGGCGTGCAATAAATCTTTTCAACGTCGGGGCTTTCCTTAAGCTTGCGGATAATGGTGTGTTCCCTTCCGCCGCCCCCGACTACTAAATATGTCATTGTTTCGTGTCATTCCTTTCAATCGTCTGATTTGCCAAAATACTTCCTACAATAATTTATATGGCAAACCCGAAAGTGATAATAAAATTATAATCAGATTTGGCAACATAACATTTGCCAGATAAAAAAAGGCAAAGTTCTTTTTAGTCGCAAATGCTTCTTTTTTCTGTTTTGCAGAGAAAAACACCGCAGCAAAAATCAGTGTCAGAATTACCGCAGAAACAACCCACTTGAAAAGCAGGCTCATTGCAAAAGAAAACAACGGGGTGCAAAATGATGTGACAGCAAAATAAATCTTCCCACTGCTTATCTGATTTGTCTTGACAACAAATGCCAATATCAATATTGCCACGGTGGACGCGGTCATCAACACAAACGCCGCCACAGCAGCATACGCCAGATGTTCTTCACTGCTCCACGGGTTTATATGATGATAAAACCAATCAGCAAAATACTCCATTCCATATCCCTTTTTTAATTGGAGCGCCGCGACAACCAAATATTTGTATATTCAGCGCGCAGCGCTCCTTCATTCTTCATTGTTAAGTCTTCAGTTTTCAGTCTTCAGTTAGCGAACGCATGTGAGCGCACTCAGTGATGGAACAAACGGATTCCCGTAAAGACCATCGTCATGCCGTACTTGTTGCAGGTCTCGATGACGTTGTCGTCACGGATAGAGCCGCCGGGCTCGGCAATGTACTGCACGCCGCTTCTCTTGGCACGCTCGATGTTGTCACCGAAGGGGAAGAATGCGTCGCTGCCGAGGGACACGCCGCTCATGGTGGCGAGCCATGCCTTCTTTTCCTCCTTGGTGAAGGGTTCGGGCTTCTCGGTGAAGAAGAGTTCCCATGTGCCGTCACGGAGAACATCGTCGTAATCGTCGCTGATGTAGACGTCGATGGTGTTGTCACGGTCGGGACGGCGGATGTCAGGCCTGAAGGGAAGATTAAGAACCTTCTCGTTCTGTCTGAGGTACCAGTTGTCCGCCTTGTTGCCGGCGAGTCTGGTGCAATGAACTCTCGACTGCTGACCGGCGCCGACGCCGATGGCCTGACCGTCCTTGACATAGCAGACGGAATTGGACTGGGTGTATTTCAGTGTAATGAGCGAAATGATGAGGTCGTGCTTGGCTGTTTCGGGAAGATCTTTGCACTCGGTGACAATGTTGCTCATCATGGCGTCGTCAATGACAAGCTCGTTGCGTCCCTGCTCAAAGGTCACGCCGAAAACCTGCTTGCGCTCGATCTCGGCGGGCTTGTAATTCTCGTCCATCTTGATAATGCAGTAGGTGCCTTTTCTCTTGGATTTGAGAATTTCCAGCGCCTCCGGCTCGTAGCCGGGAGCGATCACGCCGTCGGAGACTTCGCGCTGAATCATCTTGGCGGTAGGAACATCACAGACGTCGGAAAGGGCGATGAAGTCGCCGTAGCTGGACATTCTGTCGGCGCCGCGTGCTTTGGCGTAGGCGCAGGCCAAAGGAGAAAGCTCCAGGTCGTCCACGAAGTAAATCTTCTTGAGCACGTCGGAAAGCGGCGTGCCGATGGCTGCGCCTGCCGGGCTGACGTGCTTGAAGGATGCGGCCGCGCAGTAGCCGGTGGCCTTCTTGAGTTCGCTGACCAGCTGCCAGCTGTTGAAGGCGTCGAGCAGGTTAATGTAACCGGGCTTGCCGTTGAGCACTTCAATGGGGAGTTCGCTGCCGTCCTCCATGAAGATTCTGGAAGGCTTCTGATTGGGGTTGCAGCCGTATTTGAGCATCATTTCGTTCATTGTTTTCAAGCGTCCTTTCGTTTGGTTGAATCAATCAAAGAATTCAGGTTGTATAAAGGCAAAATCCTTGCCCATTACCATCTTCAAATAATCGTCAAAGCTGTCGGCAATCACATCGAGCCGGTCTGGGTCGTGCAGGAAGCGGATGATCTGTCCTTTTCTGCCCGATTGGGCCGGGGTGAAGTCGATGAACAGACTGGAGGTACCGCCGTTGTTCATGCAGTCAGAGAAGCAGAGCCATTCGCAGCGTGAATCCTGACGGATTCTTCCGTCCACAAACAGGTCGCTGCCGCCTTCCTTCTCCATTTCCTCCTTGTACCAGTAAAACAGGTCGGCAAAATTGTCTCCGTAATTCATGTCGTTGTCCTCGAGCAATTGCTGCGCCGAGTAGAGATAATAGGGATATCCGCCTTCGTCCACATCGGAACCGAGGAAGTAGAAGGCAATTTCCTCCTCACCGTATTGCCGCCAGTAGGTGCCGTCGGCAAATTCGAGCAGTTCCACGAGCGAGGCGGGAATTTCGGGGTAATTTTTCAAAAGCTTCATTTCGTCTTGGGCTGATACGCCGTGCTTCACCGAGACAAAATGCTCCCATTCCTCGGCGCCGTTTTTGCCGGCTTTGAGATAGGCATTTTTCAGTCCTTCAATGTATTGCTGTGCCAGTGTCATATTCAATCACCGGAATTACACATTCTTGTTGACGAGCCTGGTCTGTACTTCGCCTGTTTCGAGGTCGATAAAACGGGTGAAGAGCGAAACCTTGTTGTCCTCGTTCAGGGCCTTCCACACGGAATCGGTAAATTCGTCAAGACTGTCGGTATCAATGGAAACCCAGGTCGGCTCGCCTTCGTAGCTGGGAATGGGGTTGCCGTCGCATTGGTAGGTGTGGATGAAGTGTCCCTGTCCGGCAGGCGTGCTGTTGTAATCGAAGAAGAAACGCTGCGCGGAATCGGGATTGTCGTTGGCGCTTTTCAGAATGGAGAGCTGATAGTCGCCGTTCTTATGAACAATGCCGCTGATTCTGGGGGTGTAGTTGGGCGGATCAGGCTCGAAGGTGCGGGTTCTGAGCGCATCCTCAAAGGTCTTGCCCTGCGCCATGAAATCGTAGATGGTGTCGGTCTGGTCGCCGTTGGTAACGATGGTATCGTCACCCAGCACACGCACAGGCGCATAGATGATCAGCGAAGGATCCTCCAGCTTCGAGGGATCGAATGCCTCGGTGCGGATGCCGCCTTCCTGCTCGATAAATACACGGTTGCGGCTGTTGGTGCTTCTGCCCATAATGAAATAGGCGATGGCAGCGAATTGACCGCTCTTGCTCTTGCCCAGCACGATGCCTCTGCCGGGATAAGTGGTCGCGCCGATTTCCTGCGCGTAATTGATAATTTCCATATTTTTATTAATCTCCTTTGATGAAGTATTATTTGTCCATTCTCACATAATGATGCTTTGTCTTTTGCCCGGGCAACTGAACGGCTTGCAGGTAAGGAAAAGTCTGCAATACAAACCCGCAAAGCGGCTCAACCGAAGAATTGTCAAATTGCTCCGTTGCTTTCAGCGGTACGGAATAAATCTCAAAGATATCCCTTTCGGTGATAATTCTGAGAGTTGCGCATTTGGCGAAGAAAAACCGCGTATCGCCGCCGATCATCTCTTTCACGGAAGCAATGCGGTATTCGCTTTCACCGCATTCGATCACGACTTTGCCGCCTTCACGCCAGCAGTGACCCACGGAGCGAAAGATTTTCAGGTTCCGCATCAGCGAGAACGCCGCATACAGCAAGACGGACACAGCGATCAGGCAGACTGCGCAGAGCTTCAGGTCAAGTTCAAACCGCATTCTCAAAAACCATGTAACAACACCCGCCAGCACCACGCAAAGCATATTGCCCCACTGAATTCTGTCGTGAAGCTGATAATGGAATTCAAGCTTCACAAGCCCGTTGTCGGCTGTTTCTTCCTCGCCAATTGCAAAGGGAAAATTAACGGCTTCCATTAAATCAGCTCCTTATTTACAGCATTACTGATCACTAACCACTAAACACTGACCACTCATTAGCCGTGCAGGCCTTCGGACTGGAGCTGCATGTTTTCCACAATAATGTCGTGGATTTCGCCGAGTGAAGCGCAGTATTCCAGCACCTTCCAAGGCTCGTTGGTGTGGTAATGAATTTTGATGGTTTCTTCGTCACCGACGGCCAGCAGGCAGTCGCCGACAAAATTCTCCACAAAATAATCGTTGATTGCGTCCTCGTCGAGGTCGTGTCCCTCGATGAGCAGCTGTGTGTCAAACTTGTACTCAACAACCTCATTCTCAGGCATGGTTGACATCTCCTTCAAATAAAATATTCAAGCCCGAAGGGCTTCCGACATTATTCACTATTCGTTATTCTCTATTCTTTATTCTCTAAATTCCGATCGCCCAGAATTACAGTACGATTTCCTACAATCCGTATCCTGTCCTCACAAAAAAGGCTCACAGCCTTCGGAAGTATCTCCCATTCCGCCTGCCGCATGACGCGGTACTGGAGAATATCCTCGTTGTCGCCCTGCTCGATGGGAACGGCCTTCTGAAGAATAATTGCGCCGCCGTCGGTGATTTCGTTGACGAAATGCGCCGTTGCGCCGGTCACCTTCATGCCGCTGGCGAGAACGGCGGTGTGTACCTTCTTGCCGTAAAAGCCGTCGCCGCAGAACAGCGGAATCAATGACGGGTGAATATTGATGATTCGGTTGCGGTATTGTTCGATAACGGTCGGGCCGAGTATCGAGAGGAAGCCTGCCAGCACGATCAGATCAATGCTCCGGTTTTCCAGTGCGGCAAGAATCGCCGCGTCGTATTCCTCGCTTGAGGCATATGCCTTGCGGGAAACCACCTCATGCTCGATGCCGGCTTTCTCGGCACGCTGCAAGGCATACGCCTTGTCATTGCTGGCGAGAACGTAGGTAATGCGTCCGTTCCTGATCTCGCCACGCTCCTGCGCGTCGATCAGGGCTTGGAGATTGGTTCCTCCGCCCGAAACGAACACGGCAATATTCTTCACGCTCAGCATATTTCCACACCCTCAGTGCCGCTGACCACTTCGCCGATGACGTAGGCTTCCTCGCCGTTGGCCTTGAGCACGGCAATGGCCTTGTCCGCTTCGGAAGGATCGACCGCCACTACCAGACCGACGCCCATGTTGAAGGTATTGAACATGTCGTGATCGTCAATTCTGCCGTCGCTCATCTTCTGAATGTAATGGAATACCGGCAGCACCCTGACTGCGCTGCGCTGTACCTTTGCCATCATGCCGTCGGGCAGCATACGGGGAATATTCTCATAAAAACCGCCGCCGGTGATGTTGGAAATGCCGTGAACAGCCACTTCCTTCTGAAGTGCCAGCACGGATTTGACATAAATGCGGGTAGGCGTGAGCAATTCCTCACCCAGCGTTTTACCGAATTCTTCGATATATTTGGAAATATTCTGTGAGCTGACTCTCAGAGTGGTGCGCACAAGGGAGAAACCATTGGAATGAAGACCCGTGGAAGCAACGCCGATCAGGGTATCGCCTACCTTGACATTGGCGCAGTCGACAATCTTTTCCCTGTCGGCCAGACCGACGCAGAAGCCTGCGAGGTCATATTCCTCGGGAGGATAGAAACCGGGCATTTCGGCAGTCTCACCGCCGATGAGGGCGCAGCCTGCCTGCACACAGCCTTCCGCCACACCGCCGACGATATCGGCCACCTTTTCGGGAATGTTCTTTCCGACGGCGAGATAATCGAGGAAGAAGAGAGGCTGTGCGCCGCTGCATGCAACGTCGTTGGCGCACATGGCAACGCAGTCGATGCCGACCGTATCATGCTTGTCCATGAGGAAGGCGATTTTCAGCTTTGTGCCGACACCGTCCGTTCCGGAAACCAGCGTAGGCGTCTTCATGCCGGCAAAATCCGGCTCAAAGAGACCGCCGAAGCCGCCGATGCCCGACACGACGCCGGGAATATTGGTGCGTGCGACGTGCTTTTTGATAAGTTCGACCGACCTGTAGCCGGCGGTAACGTCAACACCGGCTTCCTTATAGCTGTTGCTGTAGCTTTTTGTATTGCTCATATGATTCATTACCTCCTGAATTTATGCCTTCGGTTCTTCACCGATTTTATAATCGTACTTGTTGAAATATTCACGCTCATCCACCTGCATCGGATAATTGCCCGTAAAGCAGGCGTCGCAGATGCCGATCTCACCCATGCCGCTGACAGAGTGAATTCCGTCAACCGAGACAAATCCCAGTGAATCGGCTCCCACTGCCTGGCAGATCTGCTCCACCTTCATGCTGCTGGTAATCAGCGAGCCGCGGTCGTTGATGGTGGTGCCGAAATAGCAGGCATTAAAGACCGGCGGAGACGAGATACGCAGGTGAACCTCCGTCGCTCCGGCCTTGCGAAGCAGACTGATGATATGGTGGGCGGTAATTCCCTTGATAATGGAGTCATCAATGAGAATGACGCGCTTGCCCCTGATAATGGCTTCCAGCACATTGAGCTTGACCTTAAGGGCTCTTTTGAATGACTCCTCATCCTTCGGGATGTGAGCCTGAGAGATGTATTTATTCTTGATCAAAGCGGTGCCGTAGGGAATACCGCTGGCCAGCGAATAGCCTATGGCCGCAGAAATACCCGAATCAGGCACGCCGCAAACAATGTCGGCTTCCACGGGATGTTCCTTGGCAAGCAGCCTGCCGATCTCCATGCGTACTTCGTGAACGCTCTTGCCGTTGATCACGGAGTCGGGACGAGCGAAATAGACATATTCGTAAATACAGAGGGCCTGTTTTTCCTTGCCGCAGTGCGTCCTGTCTGAATGAAAACCGTTTTTGTCGATCATAATGACTTCGCCCGGTTCCACATCACGCACGAATTCGGCGCCAATGCCGTCAAAGACGCAGGTTTCGCTTGCGACCACCCAGCACTTCTCCCCTATCCGTCCGAGCGAAAGGGGACGCATTCCTCTGGGGTCACGCACGGCGATCAGCTTGTGGCGTCCGAGAAGCACCATGGAATAGGCGCCCTGCACCTGATCCATCGCCTCAACGACGGCTTTCTCAAGCGAACCGGATAGCACTCTCTTCCGGGCAATCAGGTAGGCCACCGTCTCGGCGTCGCTTCCGGCCTGAAACATGGCGCCGTCATGCTCCAGCTCCTTGCGCAGATCAATGCCGTTGACAAGAGCGCCGTTGTTGGCAAGTGCCATAACGCCGTTCATATAGCGCATGACAAGCGGCTGAGCGGCAAATCTCTCCACCACTGCCTTGCTGGAATTCCGGACATGGCCAATGGCGATTTTACCGGGCTTGATGTTTTTAAGCACATCGGCGGTAAAGACATCGGCCACCAGTCCCAGATCCTTGTAACAGTGAATGTTTTTGCTGTCTGAAAAAGCCATGCCCGCACCGACACGTCCTCTGTGCTGCATTGCGTAGAGAGCAAGGTGCGAAAGCTCCACCACCATTTTCTCGTCATCGCCGTATATGCCGAATACGCCGCATTCCTCGGTGATTTTGTCAAAATTTTCCAAAGGGAATAACCTCCACTAATTTCTATATATGGGTATAAGAGTACGGTCAACAGAACTGAAAGGAGCTTGGGAAATGCTGTAAAACCGACAGCAGCCTGCAAATACCGCAGAATACCACGCTCCACGCTTTACATTTCAGAAAGCTTTTCCTGAAGGGCTGCGTCCTTTTTGGCGACGCCGTCCGCCATGCTCTTTTTGTATTCGGCCAGTTTGCCGGAAAGTGTCTCGTCCGAAAGCGCAAGCATCTGAATGGCCAGCAGAGCGGCGTTGGCCGAGCCGTCTATGGCGACGGTGGCAACAGGAATTCCGCTGGGCATCTGAACGGTGGCCAGCAGAGCGTCCAGGCCGTCCAGAGTGGAGGATTTGACCGGAATTCCGATAACAGGCAGCACAGTGTGAGCCGCAAGCACTCCGCCGAGATGAGCCGCCTTGCCGGCGGCGGCGATGATCACGCCGAATCCGTTGTCCTTGGCGTTTTTGCTGAATTGTGCGGCGGCGTCAGGCGTTCTGTGAGCAGACATCACTCTCACTTCATACTCCACGCCGAATTCTTTGAGAGTAGTGACAGCCGGCTTGACCACAGGCAGATCGCTGTCGCTGCCCATAATGATGGCAACTTTTTTTGACATAAGAATTTTCCTTTCAACACATATTCGTAACATAAGCATTAAAAGGCAAGCTTTCTTATTCTATCCCAGATTTCAAACAAATGCGTCGGAAACTTACGGGCGAAAAAGCCTATTCTGCAAGTTTTCGCTTGATTCGGCTTCCCTGTGCCGCATTATAATATTTGAAACTGGTATAAACAGAAAATCTTGCCTTTTTGCATCAGTAAATATTCAACTCAGATAGAAACAACGTCGGCAATTTTGAAGAGTTCTTCCTCGAAGGGCTTGGTCATTTCGAGCGCCTCATCGATATCGAAATCAACAACCTTGTCCGCCTTGATGCCGACCACACGGTTGCCTATGCCCTGCTCGAGCAGCTCGACCGCATGATAGCCCATTTGTGTAGCAAGCACACGGTCACGCACCGTGGGCGAACCGCCTCTCTGCACATGACCCAGAATGGTCGCTCTGGTGTCAATGCCGGTCAGCTCCTGAATATGGCGGGCGATATTCTCGGTGCCGCCGACGCCCTCGGCCACGACGACGATAAAGTTCTTCTTGCCGGTAGCCTGTGTTCTGGTGATCTTTGCGACAACGTCACGCTCGAGATCATAAGGAACTTCTGGCACAAGAATAGCGGTAGCGCCGCAGGCAATACCTGTGTGAAGCGCCAGATAGCCGGCGTTTCTGCCCATAACCTCAACAACGCTGCAGCGGTCGTGAGACTGCGAAGTATCACGGATATTATCCACCATATGCATGGCGGTATTCATAGCGGTATCAAAACCGATGGTGTGATCGGTGGAACTGATATCGTTGTCGATCGTACCGGGCAGACCGACGCAGGGAATACCGGCATGGGTCAGATCGCGTGCGCCTCTGTAGGAGCCGTCGCCGCCGATCACCACAACACCCTTGATGCCAAGCTCACGGCAGTAATCCGCCGCCTGTTTGACTCCCTCGGGAGTTCTGAATTTCGGGCTTCTGGCGGTGTAAAGCACAGTGCCGCCTCTGTGGATAATATCGGAGACGCTTCTGAGGTCCATTTTGACCACTTCACCTGTGATAAGGCCGTTGTAGCCTCTCTGCACGCCGTAGACGTCCATACCCTTGTAGATAGCTGTTCTGACAACCGCACGGACAGCCGCATTCATGCCCGGAGCGTCGCCGCCGCTGGTGAGAACAGCGATAGAATTTGCATTGCTCATTATTATAATCCTCCCTGAGATCAAAATATGTTGCCGTTTAAGACCGAAGACAATATTATTCAATCTTACGCTCATGTCAATTATATCATAATCTCAAAATTTAGCAACAACTTTTTGCCAAAAAACAGGCATTTTTCAAATTTTTTATATTTTTTTCTGTTTTTCATAAATTTAATCGGATTAACACGTCTTACATGCCATTCCGTACAGAATTAATGTTTCTCATACCGCACAGCGACATTTTCCTCTCCGAGAATTCGTCCCAGTTCGTCGAGCATGACGTTATTCATCATCACACGGTACTGCGGCGGCGCCTCCACCATCTGTCCTGTGTCGGCACATCGGATGAATACCCTGGACAGACCGTCGAATACCTTGATGATCTTCAGCGAGCGCAGCCATTCGGGTGAATCCATTGACGGCACACGCAGGTAAAGAATCGGTGTACCTCTTTGCGAAGGAGCCTCCGCCGGCCGGCCGGAAGACTTCCGCTCACTGCGAAGA
>CAMHJC010000070.1 GCA_946185345.1 uncultured Clostridia bacterium | reverse complement strand
TCCCTCGGCTGAAGAAAAAATGGATAGATATTTTATTGCCGGATTAATAGTATGAGTATGAGTATGTTCGTATTGATCGCATTGGCAGCGGCGGAGGTCGCACTGGTCCGGATGACCTTTACCAAATGGAACGAAAAACCCGACTGGCGCAGAAACAGGACGCTTGTCAGACTGATCGAAGCCGCACTGGTGTTCGGCATCGTGCTCCTTCCCATTACGTACATGAAATGGCGTTTCCTCATCGCACTGGTCGTGCTGATTGTCCGCTTCCTGATCGCCGGTATGCTGCTGATTGCGCCGCCGGCGGACGGCAGCGTGTCGCCCATTCGGTTTTATGGAACGCTGGGAGTGACCGTGTTTGTCATTTATGCGGCAGTCATGCTGATGTTATGGCTGCAAATAGTCCGCCAGTCCCGCCAACTGACGCAGCAGTTACTTGATTTTCAGAACGGGCAGACGGAGTAATTTTTATTTTTTGGTATAAAAAACAAGGCTGTTTTTCAATTCCGGAACGGATGAAAGACAGCCTTTTGCTATTGCATTGTTTTTATCAATGGCGGAAATATCTGAATAATTCAACTGAAAGGATTTTTAACCAACGAGCAGAAAAGACCGTGCCGCTTACCCATTCGGGAGGAAGGAATTGTTAATCCTCCATCACCATCCGGACAGTACACCTGCGAAAAACGCGCGGGAGTGTATTGATTTGCGTCACAGCGTCTGCGCCGGATGGAAGGGGTCATCATTCTTTGCGTCAGGGCGGTCAGGATGCCAACAGACTGATAATAATATATCCGAAAAAAATAAGAACAGACCGAATCAGCACAAAACGCACCGCACTTTGTCTGCACCACTTCGGCAGGAAACGCATCAGATTGCCCGGGTTGCCAATAACGATAATCGGCACCGTAAACAGGAATAATACAAGCACGGCCGCCTTTACGTCTTCGCCCCAGGTTCCGATAAAAGCTATCAAAATAAACAGGTAGCCCAATACCGAAAGAATCTCTTTCCACGCCTTCGCTGTCCGGAATCCCGGCATTTCACGCAAAAGGGGAATTCTGTCCATCCGCCTCTCCCCCAGAATGTGTCTGAGCCAGCGTTCCATCAAATCCACAGAGGAATATCGGGCAAAGGGATCTAAGAAGGTCGCTTTTTCTATCAGGCTGACAAGCTCATGACTGCCGTTATACTTTACGACTCCCGGCACATGTCCCGTCAGCATAAAAATGAGCAGACAGCCTATGGAATACACATCCGTGCGAGCCGTCGTATTGCCCGACAGGCTTTCCGGCGCCTGAAATCCTACGGTTCCTACTACGGTTGTATCTGCGATAATGTACGGGTTGTACTGCTTTCCTCCGCCGAAATCAATGATTTTGACGCGCAGCGAATCAGGGAAGCAGCAAGCCATCATGATATTGTCCGGCTTAATGTCCCTGTGAATCAAGCCGCACCGATGAACCGGTTTCAATCCCTCGCAAATCTGAATCGCCAGCAGCATCGCCTGCTTTTCCGAAAGGGGACCGTTTTTTGCTATGTATTGAGAGAGCGAAAGAGTCCCCTCCTCGCCGCTCCCCTTTGGGCAGACATACTCGATGACGGCGTAATACGGATAGGGTTTTGTTCTGTCGTCAGACGTTACACGCAGCACCTCGTAGATTTCCGCAATATACGGATTCCATTGGCGGAGAAGCAGCTCGTAAACCGGAATCCGCTTCTCGTCGATCTCCTTCAGAACCACCGTCAGAACGGCGCCGTCAGGCTGAAGCCAATTGGCGGCAAACGTTTTTTTCTCTCTCTTTTCCGGCGTCAGATCGCGGTAAACCTCAAATTCCAACTCAAATGCTTTTTCTGATATATCACGCATTTCATTTCTCCTTAAAAAAATCCGTCGCAGCCTTTTTCATGCAGACTCCGGCGTATTTCGCTGCCCGACTGTCTGTGAATCAGTCCCCAGATAATGACGGCCTCCGCTTCGTCTCTGGCGTAAAGCTCCTGATATCTGGCGGCTTTGAGAAGGGTGTTGGTTTCCTCCAGCGTAGCGTTAATGGCAAGCGCAATGTCAATGACCACCTTGCGGCTGGGATTGACATTCTGTTCGGAAGGATTGCGCAGCTTGTTGACATAGCTTTTGGATATACTGGTATTCTCCACGATCCGCATGACGGATATGTTTTTCTTCTGAATCATGCGGCCCAGTACAACCGGAAAGGTATTGTCAACCATTCCTGTGAGCTTTGCGTCGTCAAAGTGAAGCGCGCGCTCCAGCTCCCTTTTATTTTCCTCTGTCACACGTCCCATTCACGGCACCTCCTTTCCATCGGAATCAATGGTTTTCTCTGTCGTATTATATCATACTATGCAGGCAAAAATCAATTATCCATTGAAAAAAAACAGGCAGCGCAAACAAAATTGGCCACTGTGAGTGGTCGCATTTTCGCAGAAAATGATGTAAAATGTGAAACAGTGAAAACTGTTGTTTTCACTGAAAGTTCAAGGAGGATTCAAGGAGATTTCATCCAACGGACAACCGTCATTCCTGCCGGCAATGAAGGAAAAGAAATGCGGGGAATGACCGGACACGGGTGCCGTTACACAGGAAGAATACGATGCAAGGAAACAGTCATTGCCCGGGTTGTCAGCAAATTAATCGATCAGACCGAAATGCCCGCCGGATTTCTTTTGCTGCCGATGTTTGACGGCAGGCGGAAACGAATTCGGCGGGTAATTCTTATCATGCGGATGAGCGGCAAACGGAAATCCGATATGAAAATTTCAATGAAATAATCAGTTTGACATTTCATTTATTGTTATGTAAAATCAACAGAAAAGGGGGTGATTATTACGAACAGTAAAGTTACTTATGACAAAATATATGCTGATATCTATCAGGAAATAGCCGACGCCCTCGGTGAGGAAACCGCCATTGCCATCTATGAATTATTCAAGGGGCAGCAGATCATATTCCCCCGGAAGCTGTATCGGAAAGAGTACATATACCGGTATATTGCGGAGCGTTACACCGGGAATAATGTTCGTGAATTATCCCAGAAATTCGGATATTCCGACAGGCGCATCCGGCAGATCGTCAGCGGCATGTCGGGCGGCGATATTTCCAACGGCAAGAGTAAGGAATAAAGACAGCAGGTCATACTGTCTTATAATACATTATTCTATTTTTTAGGAGTGATCTTGATGAAAAAACTCAGCACTATCAGACAATTCGCAGTGATTCTTCTGGCGCTGATGATGCTCTTCGCTGCGGCAGGATGCGACGATGTCTCTGATGCGGCAAACAGTATCGCCGCAGAAGCGACCGAGGACGCAACGGTAAAATCAGTCAGGGAAGGACACCCGAGATCGGAAGAGTATAAGGACATCACTTTTGACGAAGCCTTCGGCTCGTTCTTTGAGTATCCGACATGGCGTCACTTCACGGGTACCAGAACGGAGGCCGAGGAAGACGGCGAGGCAGAGCCGGCAGCGGAGGAAGAAGTGGAGGTGGTCGAATTCACCGGAAACTGTATGTATCAGAATGTCAAGGTCAAGGTACTGATACAGTTTGAGGTCAAAGAGGACGGCACCTTTGAAGCGGTATATTGCAGTTTAAACGACGTCCCCCAGAATATGCTTGTCATGTCCTCACTCATTCAGAAAGCCTTTGATACGGCGTATGAAAAGCGTTACGGCCAGCTTCCTCCGGACAATCAGGATGACAGTGTAGACTTTTCGTGGGAATTTGACGATGAATCAACTGAACCCGACACCACAGAGCTTTATGAGGTGGATCCTGAGGAAGGCGAAGTCTACGATTGCGACCTGACAGGGTGTATCAACACCCAAGGCGGTACCGTTTCGGGCTATAAGACCTCCTATGTGGTGGACGGAGGCAAGAGAGCCAAGGTGAGAAAAAGTCTCGGCAACGGCTGGCATATCAACGCAGTAAGATTCTGCTACGCCAAGGGCATATTATGGTATGAGCTGTATGATTCTGACGACGGCGATTACTACGGCTGGGTTGACAGCGATTACATTGATTTTGACTAGTAATCTTTTCGGAAGAAATTTATTTGAAAGGATTGATACCATGAAGCTGAAAAAGCTGAAAAAAATCATTGCTTTCGGTCTGACGGCAGCCATGTTCATAACGGCCGGATCCAGCGTATCCGCTGCGGGCAGCGCCAAGGTGACGAGGAACGGAACCGTTAAAGAAAGCAATTCCCAAAGCGAAGACTTTGAAATTGATTATATGGACTATGACGACGGTATATACATGTTGTACGGGTATAACGGTACCGGCGGCAGCGTGGTGATACCGGATTATGTCAATTGGATTTATGAAAATACCTTCAAAGACTGCACAGGTATTACAAGTGTGACGATTCCTGATTCCGTTACGGATATTGGAAACCGCGCTTTCTCCGGCTGCACCGGCCTTAAAAGTATCAGGATGGGCAAATCCGTATCAATGATCGGCAGCTTTGCCTTCATGAACTGCAAGCAGCTTAGCACCATCATTATTCCCGATAAAGTGACATCGATTAATAGTCAGACTTTCAAAGGATGTTCGGAGCTGGCCACCGTCACGATTCCCCAATCCGTGACCTTAATCGAAACCGACGCCTTCGCAGGCTGCGAGAGCCTGATGGATATTTATTACACAGGAACACAGGAACAATGGGATAAGCTGTCGTCCAAACCGGCACTCAATTCTTACACCACCGTTCACTGCGCCACTCCTCTGAAAATCCTCACTCATCCTTCCAACGTCACCGCCGAGCCGGGCAGCAGCGTTTCCTTCACCGTCAAGGCGCAGGGGGACGGCCTTAAATACCAGTGGTATTACATGAAGAAGGGCGCTTCCGCTTGGTCACAGTGGGGTTCGCGCACCACGGCGAACACAACTGCGACATCCAACGAATCCTGGGACGGCATGAGGGTGTACTGCAAGGTGACGGACAAGTACGGCAATGCCGTCAAGTCCAATCCCGCCACCATTACGGTCACGCAGGAACTGAAAATCACCGGTCAGCCCGTCGGAGCCACTGTCAAAACCGGCGAAAAAGTGACGCTTTCGCTCAAAGCCGAAGGCATAGGTCTGAGCTACCAATGGTATTTCAAAAAAGCGGGACAAGCCTCCTTCAGCCCATGGAACGGACACACGCGCGCTTCGGAAACCGTCACGCCGCCGGCCTCCTGGGACGGCATTCTGCTCTATTGCAAGGTCACTGATAAAACCGGCAAGTCAGTCAATTCCGGCACCGTAAAGATCGTACTGTCCGATGTGCTGAACATCACCCAGCAGCCTTCAGACAAAACGGTGACGCCCGGCAATTCTGTGACACTTTCACTGAAAGCCAAAGGACAGGGCGTCACCTACCAGTGGTATTTCAAAAAGGCGGGACAGTCCTCCTTCTCCGTGTGGAACGGACGCACACACGCTTCGGAAACCGTCACGCCCAACGAATCATGGAACGGCATACAGCTTTACTGCCAAATCAAAGATCAATCCGGCAATTCCATGGATTCCGCCAAAATCAAAATCGTCATGCCCGGCGTCATCACCGTCACGCAGCAGCCGTCCGATAAAACGGTGGTTCTCGGCAAATCCGTGACTCTTTCACTCAAAGCCGAGGGGGACGGTCTGACCTATCAGTGGTACTTCAAAAAGGCGGGACAGTCCTCCTTCTCCGCATGGAACGGACGCACGCACACCAGCGAAACCGTCACGCCGAATGTCTCCTGGAACGACATTCAGCTCTATTGCCTCATCAAGGATTCCACCGGTAAATCCGTCAAATCAGGCACGATAAAGGTTACCGTCACAGGTGAAGCGTTAAAGATCACCACTCAGCCGGTCAATAAGACCGTCAAGCTCGGCAGCAGCGTCACGGTGAGCCTCGCCGCACAGGGAAGCCAGATCAGCTATCAGTGGTATTACAAAAAGGCGGGACAGTCCTCCTTCTCCGCATGGAACGGACGCACACACGCCAGCGAAACCTGCACACCCAACGCCACTTGGAACGGCATGCAGCTCTATTGCCTTGTCAAGGATGCTTTCGGAAAATCGGTCAAGTCAAATACCATCACCGTCACAGTGACCGGTACGGAGCTGAAGATTCTCACTCAGCCTGTCGGTGAAACCGTCAGACTCGGTTATGACTATACCATCAGTCTGAAAGCGCAGGGAGTCGGTCTGACCTATCAGTGGTACTACAAAAAAGAGGGACAGTCGTCCTTCTCCGCGTGGAAAGGACATACTCACGCCAGCGAAACCTTCACGCCGACCGAATCATGGGACGGCATTCAGCTCTACTGCATCGTCAAGGATTCCGGCGGAAAATCGGTGAAATCCAAGACCGTCACGATCTTTGTGGAGTACGGTTCCCCGCTTGAGCCGGGAGAATATACCTGTTGCTGGATAAATATAGACGATACAGAATACGACGAAGATGTATGGGATTATTTCAATTCAACCGGCTATTATATTGATCTGCTTGTTTTCTCGGATAATACCGCCTCTATGATCTACTATGAAGATTACGAAGTAACGAATATGATTGATTTGGAATTTGACGATGAACACTTCATATCGGGCGATACGTCACTTGATTATTACTGCTCTGAAGGCTGTATTTCACTTTACGGGTGGTCAGGCGGCAGCTATGCTGAGTTTGTTTTCAAGCCAGTGGAATATTATGAAGATTAGTTCTCCGCTGCCATTCGCACAATCCTGAAGCACTGATACTAATTTTCAGCTAAAATCAGACATTCTTTGCGGCCTATTTTGCGCCCTGCGGCGTCATCGTCCTAGGCAGGCGCCAGCCTGCCGTCGTCCTGCTGTCGACGAGTCGACAGCTATTCCTTGCAGGACACAAAATATCCTCGCAAATAATTGTCTACTTTCAACCGAAAATTAGTATGACAGGTTCCGTTATTCAATTAAATCCTCTCTGTCATGGTTGCCAACCGCCACAGAGAGGATTTTTCTTTTTGATTTTTGTTATTTTCTTATATGGGAGCCGGAGTAATAGTTGATGATCTCGCCGCAGGAAATGATCCTTTTTTCGTTTTCCAGAACGGAGGAGAAGAATTCCTCGACGTTATAATGGGGATGCCGCTCGTGTGCGTCAGAAGATGCCGGATCGTAACGCCCTTGTAAGGGAACTCCGGAAAGATTATCGTGTATTCGTCGTCAAGGCGCAGTTGGCCTTCCCTTACGAGAATCATGACCGCCGCTGCCGTAAACATCTTGGTGACCGACGCCATCTCAAAAATTGTGTCCTCTTCCATTGGCAGCGTGTTTTCTGCGTCTCTCCAGCCGAAGGCGCCCTTCGACACGATCACGCCGTTCTCGGCATACAGCCACGTTCCGTTGAAGCCGCCTTTTTCATACGCTTTTTCAACAAGCACTTCCATGATGGTTTTTTGTCCATTGATGATCCTCCTTTTAAAACGGTCTGACCGTTTGTTTTTTTATTCATCAGTTTTCAGTTGTCAGTTTTCAGTTAATCACTGACATTCAGGTAATCGTATAAAGAAAATTCCCCCGCGTCGCTTTCCACATCGACGTTCGGGACGACCTCTTTCATGGTCGTCATGCCGCTCGCCTTATCCACCGTAAAATACACGAACGAACCTGTATAACTGCGGAAGATCACCTGATACGCCGTATCGGATTCTTCTCCCATTCTGACATACATGATGTCCGGATTCTCCTCCGCTACGCTCCAGTCATATCGGCTGTGGCAATAGTTGCTGACGCCTTCCAATGCCATTTCCGCTGTAATGCCGGTTTGCGGGACTTCGGCTCCCGATGTGTCGGAAGAAGGGAAATTCTCCGCCTTTCCGTCTTTTGCACCGCAGCCTTGCAGCATGGCGCTCATCAACAGAATGACTATCATCGCACAAATCGGTTTTTTCAAATTTTTCAAATTTTTCAAATTATTCAAATTATTCAAATTTTTCAATTAAACCGCCTCCATAGAAATTTTTTATCGAATAGAAATTATTTCACTTGATTGCAAAAGGTGATTGCAAAAGGGCTTCCTGCCTTCGCCTTCCGGAATCCGGCCTTTTTTCCTCACCGGACTTTCGTCCTTTTTCATACTAATTTTCAGCTAAAATCAGACATTCTTTGCGGCCTATTTTGCGCCCTGCGGCGTCGTCGCAAACGACCAAAACCTTGTCGATCGCCTGTTCGCCGTTGGTGATCATGTTGAAAATGGCGTAAAACGGGGAATTTAAAGATTTGTATCAATCAGATTTTTCTCCGATTTGGGGCTAAGGCTGATTGGATAAATCACCACTATTCATGCGCCCGACATTGACTTATGTCGAAGGGCATTGCAGCGATGGGCTAATGATTCCTGCCTTTTTCAAAAATGTGAATGGATTTGCCCGACCGGATTCATCCCGTGCTTTATCTCTTACCTCACGGTTCGTTTCAGTCAATCCTTCTTTTGGAAGTCCCTTCCCGTTCATTTTATCATGCGTGGAAGCGGATGTCAATTCCAATAAGCCGGGATAACAAATGCCGTTGATTTCCGAAACAGTGTACCTGAAGGACACTGTTTTCCTGAAAAATTTGTGCTATCATAATCATGTCCGAATTTTTACCGCTCTGCGGAGTACCGTGGAGACAATTCTTTCAGGAGGTTTTTAAGAGCCTGTTCAGTATCTCTCCACGCACGTCTGGCTTGCATCTTTTCCGCCATATTTTGCCAAAATCCTCGTTAATACACAAAGTATTGCCTGCGGTTTTGGCTTCATCTGGCGAAAAATCTGACTTCGCCATCCGCACACGCGGAGATACTGAACAGGCTCTAAGAAAGTATGAAGAATCGGCCTTGCCATCAAAAAACAGGAGGAATCAACACATGAAACAATCGCTTAAATAAATGTCGCTGACGCTGGTTTTCTGTCTGCTGGCGGCATTTGTCCCGCTGATCGGCGGAGGAATGACCGCATATGCCGACGGTGATTTTATCATCGAGAACGGCGTATTGACCCGCTACACCGGCAGCGCCGAAAACGTCGTCATACCAAGCGATGTGACCGCAATCGGCAACAGGGCCTTCATAAGTAACAAAACCATAAAAAGCGTCGTGATTCCCGGCAGCGTCACGTCGATCGGGGAGTACGCTTTTAACGGCTGCACCGCGCTGACCGACGTTTCTATTCCGGGCAGCGTTGAAACGATCGGTACCAGGGCTTTCTGCAGCTGCAGCGCGCTGGAAACCGTGAACATCCCGTCCGGCGTTGCCACCATAGCAGACCAGGCATTTGCCTTCTGTTCATCGCTGAAGGCCGTCAGCCTTCCTGCCAGTCTGACAAACATCGACCCCAGCACGTTTTTTTATTGCACGGGGCTGACCGCTGTCAACGTGGCGGATGACAGCGCCGACTTTGCCTCCCGGGACGGCGTGCTCTTCTCGAAGGATAGGAAGACGCTGCTCATCTATCCTAACGGCAAAGCCGACACGAGCTATACCGTTCCTTCCGGCGTGAAGGTTCTTGGCTTTCAATCGTTCTGCGGCTCGACGGTGGGGCAGGTTGTCCTGCCGGAAGGACTCGAACAAATCGAGGATTACGCCTTTAATACCTGCCCCGACCTCACGACGGTCAGCATGCCCTCGTCGCTGCAATCCATCGGAAGCAGGGCGTTTGCGTACTGCTCCTCCCTGACAGGCATCCGCATACCGGCAGGCGTCAGCATTATCGGTCTCAACCCGTTCGAGCACTGTATCAAACTGGCGGCAATTGAGGTTGCGGACGGAAACACGAGCTACAAGGCGGTCGACGATATGTTGATGAACGCCGAGGGGACAGCCGTTATCTCCTACCCGCCCGATGCCGCCCGTACGACGCTCGTGATTCCCGAAACGGTTACGACCATCGGCATCTCCGCTTTTATGAAATGCGCCCGTCTGCAAAGCGTCCGTCTTCCCGACTCTCTCCAAAAAGCGGAACCCTACGCATTTGCTTACTGCAGCGGTCTGACAGACGTCAACATTCCGGAGGGATTGTCCTGCATCAGCTATCAGATGTTTCTGGAATGTACGGGTCTGACATCCGTTACGATTCCGTCATCGGTGGAAAAGGTCAATGATTGGGCGTTTGGTTACTGTACGGGACTTACAACCGTTACGATTCTTGCCAAATCCCCGAAAACAGGCTCCAGTGTGTTCTACAATGCGAATGTGGAAACCGTCAGGTACGCAGGCACCGAAGACGAATGGAACGCCTCGGGCTGGAAAAACGTTTTCGGCAGTTCCGTTACCGTGAATTACAATTACAATCCCGATTTCACCGTCGAAAACGGCGTACTGATCAAATACAACGGCGCAGGCGGCGACGTGACGCCTTCCGGAAGGCGTCACTTCGCTCGGAACCTATGCTTTCTCCAAATGCGGCACGCTGACGAGTGTGACCATTCCGGAAGGCGTCACTTCGCTCGGGAGCGGGGCTTTTTACAACTGCACCGCACTGAAGAAAGTGACGATGCCGAATAGCGTTACGTCGATCGCAAGCGGGGCTTTTTACAATTGCAGCGCGCTGACGGATTTGACGATCCCCAAGAGCGTCACTTTTATTGCCGCAAGTACTTTTTACAATTGCAGTTCGCTGACGGAGATGACCGTTCCGAACGGCGTCACTAATCTCGACGCATATACTTTTTACAATTGCACTTCTCTCAAGCGCGTGACGATTCCGGGCAGCGTGCTGTCCCTCGGCAATAATACGTTCGGGTACTGCACTGCGCTGACGGAAGTGACCATTCCCGAAGGTCTCACTACCATCGGGGATAGTGCCTTTTCCGACTGCTCCTCGCTGAAAACCCTTCAGCTTTCCGGCACGGTCAATTACGCGGGGTCACGGATGGTTATCAACTGCCTTGCTCTGACTGCCGTCAACGTGGCGGACAGCAATCAGAATTACTGCTCTGTGGACGGTGTGCTTTTCAATAAGAATAAGACGTCGCTCCTGTGTTATCCCTCGGGCAAGTCCGCCGCCGGCTATTCTGTTCCCTCCGGTGTGACGACCATCGGTGACTTGGCACTGATGAATAGCCAGTCATTACAATCCGTCACCATACCTGACAGTGTCACTTCTATCGGGTATTTCGCTTTTGCCAGGTGCGGCTCGCTCAGGAACGTCAACATTCTGGCAAAATCACCCGAAATCGAAACCTGTGTTTTTGAAAATACTTCCGTAGCCACCGTCAATTACATCGGCTCCGAGAGCGAATGGAACGCCTCGGGCTGGAAGGACGTTTTCGACAGTTCCGTTACGGTCAATTACAATTATTCTCCGCTTTCCGTCACCCAGCAGCCCAGGAACCAGAGCATCGCCCTCGGAAAATCCGTCACCCTCTCGGTCAGAGCGACCGGCGATTCGCTCCGATACCAGTGGTATTTCAGGAAGAAGGGCCAGACCTCCTTCTCTGTCTGGAACGGACACACCAAGACAACCGAAACCGTTTCTCCCAATGCCACATGGGACGGCATTCAGCTCTACTGCCGGATTACCGACGCTTCGGGCAATTTCGTCGATTCCGACACCGTGACAATCAGCGTGCTCTCCATTGCGACCCAGCCGCAGAATGTCACCGTGGCGGCCGGAAAGGACGCCACCTTCACCGTGAAGGCGACCGGTTCCGGCCTGCAATACCAGTGGCAGTACAAGAAGGCGGGCGCCGCTTCCACCACCGCAACCGCCAATGCCACATGGAACGGCATGCAGGTGCGCTGCGTTGTCACCGACAGCGCAGGCAATACGGTCAATTCCAACGCTGCGACCGTTACCGTGATGTGACGTCAGACTAAACGCTTTATGAAAAACACTGCCGCATGGACAGCAGCCACTCTCTATACCGCAACGCTTCCATAAGCAAGTCTAAGAAAATTCCTCTCTGCCGATTCGCTGAGAACCGACAGAGAGGATATTTTTTTGTTATGCCGACATCACCTGTCAAACGCCGGGTTGAAGGCGCAGAAATTCTTTGCCGGGAATAGCGCAATGTAAGAGGGGAATTATTGAATTATTGAATTATCAGGATAGATGGAGATTTTATGTATATGTAAGGAATAATGAAATCATTTCCTAACTTTATTGACTTTTGTTGTTGCTTATGCTATAATCAAGCTTGTTTCAATAAAAAAGACAGTTTTTAGGGGTTGTACGATAATGGGAATCACTAATCATTCTGCAAAGGCTATTTGGTATCGTGTTAAAGGTTATTATATCAAGTATTCTTCTGTAAGATTTTTTACTACTTTGCTGTGTGTCACTCTTTTGTACATTATAATGTACTGCTGCTACGGCGCCTATTTTGTTACCGGTGATGATACGGAAATGATGAAGAACGTGTCCGGATATTACACAGGTAAACCAAGTAGTTATTGTCAGTTTCTCAGTACTCCCTTAGGATTCATGTATAAGATATTGTACTCATGGTGTCCGTATACCTCATGGTATTCACTTTTTCATGTTGGTTCCATTATTTTTTGTGTCTCCATTATTACACATGAAATAATCGAACATTTATTACATAAAAAGAAGTTTATTTTTGATAATATTTATACCAAAATAGGCAGTCTGTCATTTGTGATTTGTTGTTTAGCAGTCATTTTTGCTTATCCCTTTTACATGCTGTCGTTTACGGTAACGGCGGCATTTTACGCAATTGCTGCGGTTATGGTTTTACTTTCCATCATACGTACTGAGGCGGGAGCGTTAAGCTACTGGAAATTTGCAGGATGCTTTATTTTGCTGACTATGTCGTCTCTGCTAAGATATGAATCATTCAAGGCGGTCCTTCCCTTTTTTGTGCTTGTGTTCGGATATTTCGTTCTTTTGTGCCGCAAAAAATGGAACAAGCGGATGATGGTCGGAGTGGTTTTATTATTGGCCGTTACTATTTCATTGATTTACG
>CAMHJC010000069.1 GCA_946185345.1 uncultured Clostridia bacterium | reverse complement strand
ACACAAAATATCCTCGCAAATAATTGTCTACTTTCAACCGAAAATTAGTATGAAAGTGACAAAAATGCGCACACAACATTCCATGAAAAATCTGGTGGGTCATTCGGTGGTTCTGGATGTATTGGCGACGGACAGCCAAGGCATACTTTACAATATTGAAATCCAGCGTTCTGACACAGGCGCTTTGCCGAAACGGGCAAGATATTTAAGCAGCATCATCGACACGAATATTTTTCAGCCCACTGAGAATTATGAAGCGCTCCCGCAGACTTATGTCATTTTTATAACGGAAAATGACGTCTTGCATGAAAACAGGCTGATTTATCATATAGACCGCATCATAACGGAATCGGGCAGGCGTTTCGATGACGGCGCACATATTATTTATGTGAATGCGTCATTCAAAGACGATTCGGCATTGGGAATACTAATGCATGATTTCAAGTGTTCCGATCCTTATCAAATGAATTATTCAGAGCGCAAGGAAAAAACGATCGTCTTCAAAGAAGCAGCCAAGGAGGTTACGAAAATGTGTGAGATTTGGGAAGAAGTCAGAAGAGAAGGCATCGCCGAAGGCATTGAAATAGCCAGAGACGAATTTGAAAAAGCCAGGGCAGAGGCGGAGGCGGAAGCAAAGGCGGAAGCAAAGGAACGTGCGACAAAGACAGCCTTACGCATGATCAAACAGGGAAATCTTACCGTTGAAGAAATTGCGGAATATACAGGACTTACCGAAGATGAAGTAAGGGAATATATGGAGCTTATAGCCGGCTGACACACTGAATCTTTTTTGGCGATTGTAAAAAAAGAAAAAGCAAGCGCATAGCTAGCGAGCGTATGCGAGCGTGGGAGTCCAGAGGGGCATTGCCCTTCTGGAGAGCGCATGAATCGGGTTGATTTTCCAATCAGCCTTTGCCCGAATCGGAGAAAAATCCGATGGATCCCAATTCGCTGATTCCCCGTTTTAAGCTGTTTTTCAAGCTTTGCGATTGCCTGTGAATCTAATTAACAAGGAGACACGAACAGACATGAAGCGAGTCATCACATACGGAACATTTGACCTGCTGCACTACGGCCACATCAATTTGCTCAAGAGAGCCAAGGCGCTGGGGGATTATCTGGTGGTGTGTCTTTCCACCGATGAATTCAACTGGAACGAGAAGCACAAAAAGTGCTATTTCACCTATGAACAGCGCAAGTCGCTGCTCGAAGCCATCCGCTACGTCGATCTGGTCATTCCTGAGGAGAACTGGGACCAGAAGCGCAGCGACGTTCACGAATACCATATCGACACCTTCGTGATAGGCGACGACTGGGAAGGCAAATTTGACTTCCTGCGTGACGAAGGCGTTGAGGTGGTCTATCTTTCCCGCACGCCGGAGATCAGTACCACCCAGATCAAGCAGGATCTGGGCGACAGGAAATAATTGAATCAGCCAGCGGCGTTCCTCTGCCTTACGGAAGGAACGCTTTTTTGGAGTATTTCATCGCGTTTCATATAATTATGTTATAAAGAGAATCGTTGCGTCACTTCCGTTACGATATGGAGCTGTTAAAAATGAAAAAATCACGCAAAAAAAACACCGTTAAAAAGATTGTCGCGCTGTTGGTGACGGCAGTTGTCCTGATTGTGACAATGAGATTGGCATTGGGCCTGATCGAAAATAAATTGAACGCCGGCGATACGGTTTCGTTATCCGATGTCAGCCGATCGGACAGGGAGAGTGTGTCGGCGGCCGTTTCGCTTCAGGAGGAGGAAATCGTGCTGGGAAAGGGCCTTTCCCTTCAGCTGAATGCCTCCGGCGGCAGTCGCATTGTCTACCGCACGTCGGATGAAGCCGTCGCCTCCGTGGACGAAAACGGCACAGTAACAGGCACCGGTGTAGGACAGTGCAGCGTTATCGCCGAAAATGAGACAGGTAGCAGTGCCGAATGTAAAGTCACGGTCAAAAAGGTGTGCTATCTCACCATAGATGACGGCCCGACCGACCACACCGAAGCCATACTGAAAGTGCTCAAGGAGAATGATGTGCGGGCCACCTTTTTTGTGGTCAGTTCATCGAAGCTCTATCTGACCAAAAACATGATAGATCAGGGCTGTGTGGTGGGACTTCATTCCTACAGTCATGTTTTCAAAAAATGCTACGCCACCAATTATTCGTATTTTTACGGGCTGGATCTTCTCTCCGACGTGGTGGAGGAACATACCGGAACACGCACCAATCTGATTCGTTTTCCGGGAGGTGTCAGCAACAGCCGCTGTAATCCGCTGTGGATGCGCCGCATGGTCAACGGCGCCAATGATTTCGGCTACAGGACGTTCGACTGGACTTCCACGGCAGGCGATACATCCCGCAAAGCAAGCGCAAGCTATTCATTTGAAAACGTCAAGAAGACCTGCGTCAGGGATGAGGAGATTCTGCTGATGCACGACAGGTCGTTTAATGTGACCGCGCTGAAAAAAATCATTCCCTATCTCAAAAAGCAGGGATATATATTTGAAACGCTCGACAAGTATCCTCAGGAATCCTATATCGGAATTCCGCAGTACAGCCGCAAGCATGAAGATCTGCCGTCCACTTCGGTCAGAATCACACATAAGACCTTTTCCATCAATAAGGGGGACAGCATTGTGCTTGTGGCGCAGATGACGCCGATTGATTCGACCGATTACGTCAGATGGGAAAGCTCCGATCCGACGGTGGCGGATGTGAAACGCAGCGGCTGTGTCTACGGTCTGCGCAAGGGTACGGCGGATATTTATGCCATTACGTCAAGCGGCAAAAAGGGCGTGTGTCATCTGACGGTCAAATGACATCGGATCAGGCAAGCGCTTGGCGGCGGCATCACCGTCCTTCCGAAAAAACAGTCCGCCGGTTCTCCGGTGTGACAGCGTTCGGAGGAGCCTGAAAGAGCGGTCTCTGCGTGCGATACCGGGATGGTTTTCCGCCGGGCCGGGCGGCTGAAAAAAAGATTGACATTTGATGTGAATGAGGATATAATATAATCCAAGTGACCTCAAATACCGACAATCAACCAATATCTTTGAGGAAAAGGGAGACTGAACCAAATGGCAGCAAATGTAAGGCAATTCAAACTGACCGCAGAAGGCCTCAAACAGCGTGAGGAAGAACTGGAATACCTCAAATCAGTCAAAAGAAAGGACATAGCCGACAAAATCAAAGTAGCGCTTTCCTTCGGTGACTTGAGTGAAAACAGCGAATACGATGAAGCCAAAAACGAACAGGCGCAGGTCGAGAGCCGCATCCTCGAGCTGGAAACCATGCTCAAAAACGTGGAAATCATCGACGAATCCGAGCTTTCCACCGACGTGGTCAAGATAGGCAGCACCGTGAGACTTCTCGATGTGGAGAGCAACGAGGAGGAGGAGTACCAGATCGTCGGTTCCACCGAAGCCGATCCTCTCAGAGGCAGCATTTCGGACGAATGTCCCGTGGGCAGAGCCGTTCTGGGCAAGCATGTCGATGAGCTTGTCGACGTGGAAGCGCCCGGCGGAATTCTGACCTATCAGATACTCGAAATCATCGCCTCCAAGTAATTTGTTGCGCAAATAAATCAATACAAGAGGACAAAGCTGTGATAATCAGAACAATACTTTTTCAGGCGTACATGTGGATAGAGCTACTGCTTCTCATGTTTGTCTGGCTCAGGGTGCAGATAGCAAACAAATTCTCCTCACGGGAAAAGCGTGACGCCCTGGTGGACAGAATCGTGCGCAGCTGGGCAAGAAGGCTGCTCTTCATGGCCGGAGCGAAGGTTTCGGTCACCGGCAGGGAGAATATTCCCGAGGGACGTGTCTGCGTATTTGCGAGCAACCACCAGAGCTTCTTTGACATACTGGTGCTGCTGGCGCATCTCGACAGGCCGCACGCCATTCTTTCCAAGGCGAGCATCGGCAAGGTGCCGCTGATCCGCCTTTGGATGAGGGAAATTCACTGTGTCTACGTCGACCGTGCCGACATGAAGGCAGGCATCGAGGCCATCAACAAGATGATTGAAGTCATCGGCAACGGCTACTCCGCCATTATCTTTCCCGAAGGCACACGCAGCAAGAGCGGGGAAATCGGCGAATTCAAAGGCGGCGCTTTCAAAGTGGCGCAGAAGACCGGCGCGCCGGTCGTTCCGGTGGCCATCGACGGCACGGCGGCTCTCTTTGAGCGCAACGGCCATTGGATCAAGCCGGGCAGGGTCAATCTGGCGATTCTTCCGCCTATCGAGACCGAAGGCATGGGACGTGCCGAATTCAAGGAGCTTCCCGCCAGAACGCAGCAGCTTGTCGCTCAGGCCAAGGCGGATTTCCCCCGATAATTTCCACGCAAAGAATGTTTCATCTATATACGCAAAAGGGCAGCGCCACGCAAATCCGCACGGCGCCGCCCTTTTTGGCTTGTACTAATGTATGGTGTATGGTGATATCGAACCGTCCCCGTCCGAGGCCGCCTGACATCCGGAATCAATAGGCGATTATCTCGTAACCGTCCTCGGTGACGGCCAGCTGAATTTCCCATTGGGCGGAAGGAAGGCCGTCCTCGGTGTAAATGGTCCAGCCGTCGTCCTCATCCTGCCATATCTCGCAGGAGCCCATGTTGATCATCGGCTCGATGGTGAATACCAGCCCCGGAACCATGAGCATTTCGGTGCCGGGTTTGGAGACGTAGCTCACCCACGGGTCTTCGTGAAACGCCAGGCCGATGCCGTGGCCGCCGATGTCACGCACCACGCTGTAGCCGTTCTCAATGGCAAACTGATTGATGGCGTCGCCCATGTCGCCCAGAAATCCCCATGGCTTCACCTTGGAGAGTCCGACCTCGATGCTCTGTCTGGCCACCTCAACCAGACGCTTCTTTTCGGGAGAGACCTCGCCGATGCAGAACATTCTGGAGGAGTCGGAGAAGTAGCCGTTCAGAACGGTAGAGCAGTCGACGTTGATGATGTCGCCTTCCTTCAGCACACGGTCGGGAGAAGGAATCCCGTGGCAGACCACTTCGTCGATGGAAGTGCAGACGCTTTTGGGATATCCCTCGTAGTTGAGCGGCGCCGGAATGCCGCCCATTCTGACGGTCTGTTCATAGACCCACCGGTCGATGTCCTCGGTGGTAATGCCGGCCCGAATATGCTCCGCCACGTAATCCAGCACGGCAATGTTGATTTTGGCGCTTTCCCTGATGCCCCTGAGCTGCTCCGGCGTTTTGAGCAGCGAATGCGGCGGCACCTCCGCTCCGGCCAGCCCCAGTTCGTGCAGCCTGCGGTCAAAATCCATGTGGCATTTTTTGTATTTGGCGCCGCTGCCGCACCAGCAGGGGTCGTTTCTTCCCGGGAATGTCATAACCTATCGCTCCTAATGAATTGAATTTATATTTCGGGACTATTTTACCACACATCCGTCCAAAATGAAAGTGCCGGAGTTTGATTATTCATAAAAATTTATTAAAATATTGCAAATTTATCAAAAGTATGTTATATAATTAATGTTGAGGCAGAATTTTTGAAAAGTATGACGGTGCCGTCTATTTGTGAGAAGACGGTGCGGCTTTGGTTGGAAACATAATTGTTACAATTATGTAACATCTGGCTGCGTCTCATGCTTTATAATGAATACAGTAATGTTGGAGGGATGCTGTCCCGCCGGCTTGCTTTTTGTGCGCTTTGAAACGATGGGCGCGCAGGTGATGTGAAAAGTCAGTTACTGTGAAGGATCTTTACATGCGATTAAGGAGTGAATAAGTCAGATTGATAGAATTCCGCAATGTTTACAAAACCTATGACAACGGCACCAAGGCTCTGCGTGACCTCAATCTGAGAGTCAACGAGGGCGAGTTTGTGTTCATAGTGGGTTCGTCGGGAGCCGGTAAGTCTACTCTGCTTAAGATACTCATGCGCGAGGAAACACCGAACAGCGGCGAAGTCATTGTCAACAACACAAGGCTTTCCACCCTGAGACACAGGGATATTCCGTACTACAGACGCACACTGGGCATGGTGTTCCAGGACTTCCGCCTGATTCCGAAGATGACGGTGTTTGACAACGTGGCGTTTGCCATGAGAGTCACCGGAGCCAGCACCAAGGCCATTCGCAAAAAGGTGCCTTATGTGCTGAGCCATGTCGGACTCAGCGACAAGGCCAAATGTTACCCGAACGAGCTTTCGGGCGGCGAGCAGCAGCGTGTGGGACTGGCCCGTGCGCTGATCAACAATCCGGCTCTGATCATAGCGGACGAGCCGACCGGCAACGTCGACCCCAGAATGAGCTTTGAAATTGTCGATATGCTCAATCAGATCAACCGCAACAACGGCACCACCATTCTCATGGTCACCCATGAGCACGCCCTTGTCAGAAAGTTCCGCCGCCGCATTGTGGAGATACAGAACGGCGAACTGGTGGCTGACAGCGGACCGGAGGTTGATTACTATGTTTAATAACCTCAAATATCTGGTTCGTGAGGGCCTGCGCAACGCATGGGCCAACCGCCTGATGACGCTTGCTTCGGTAGGCGTGCTGGTGTGCTGTCTGGTGCTGATGGGCAGCGCGGTGCTTGTTTCGGTCAATATTACAAATATCATGCAGCTTTTTGAGGATAAGAATGTCGTTATGGTGTTCCTCAATGATACGGTAAGCGGCAGCGACGCCTCCATGACGGTTGCCGATGTGCAGAAGCAGATACTCACCGTGGACAATGTGGACGAAAACAACATTGAATTCATCCCCAAGGAAAAAGGCTTTTCCTCGCTGATGGACAGATTTGACGAAAAGCTGAAAATCATGGACACGCTGGGCGACACCGCCAATATTCTTCCCGACGCCTTCCGGGTCGGCTTCAAGGATCCGACGAGGTACGAGACGACGGTGGAGCAGCTCAAAAATCTCCCCGTGGTCTATACCGTGAGGGACAACAGGGAATACGCCGAAAAACTGATGGGCATCAATCAGACCGTCACGGTGGTCGGCACATGGATCGTGGGACTGCTGCTGGTGGTTTCGCTCTTCATCATAACCAATACCATCAAGCTGACCATGTATGTGCGAAAGCTTGAAATTTCAATCATGAAGTCGGTCGGCGCAACCGACTGGTTCATCAGAATGCCCTTCCTGGTGGAAGGCATTGTGATCGGACTTGCCGCAGGAATTATATCCTTCGGGCTTGTCTCGTACATTTATTCCGCCGCGGCTTCGGCCATCACCGATGTGCTGGCGACCGGTGCGCTTCCTTACAGCCAGATGATCGGATGGATGCTGATTGCCTTTCTGGGCAGCGGTGTGCTGTCGGGCGCCATTGGCAGTCTGGTATCCATCAGAAAGTATTTGAGAAATGACGGAGGTATCAACAATGAATGATTCAACCGCAGTTCAGAAACAGTCCCGGCTTTCTTTTTCAAAGGTAATTGTCTGCGTTATCCTGATTCTTTCGGCGCTGGCGCTGGCAGTGGAATTGGCTCCCTCGGGCAGCGATGTGGGTCTGACCGCTTCTGCCGCCACCAAAGCGGATCTTCAGAAGAAGCAGGCGCAGCTTGAGTCGCAGCAGAGAAACATCGCAAACAAGCTCAGCGCTCTCAAAAAGAGCAAGGCGGCGGCGCAGGACCAGCTCGATCTGGTCAATGAACTGGTGGAAAATCTCCAGACCCAGATCGCCACGGTGAATAATCAGATAGCGGCGGCCAATGCCGAGATCAAGGAAATCGAGGAAGAAATTGCCGCCAAGGACCAGGAGATCGAAAACAGCAAGGAAAGATTCAAGGAGCGCATGAAGGCTATTTATATTTCGGGCGATGTAACCGGCGGCCTTGAGGTCATTCTCTGCTCCAACGGCATAGAGGAGCTTATTTCCAACACCGTTTACCTTGAGGCGATGGCCGACTACGACCAGGGCCTTATTGACGAGCTGGTTAACGACAAGCAGGGTTATCAGGTCAAGAAGGCGCAGGTCGAAGAGCACAAGAAGGAAATCGACGCGCAGAAGGCCGAGCTTGCCAAGAAAAAGACCGAGCTTGACGCCCAGCAGAAGGAAGCCGAGGAGCTGATGAAGCAGATCAAGGCTGACGAAGAGGCATACAAGAAAAAGCAGGCCGAAAACGACCTTGAAATGGCCAAGGCAAGAGCCGCTCTCGACGCTCTCATCAGCCAGAACAACGCCAACTCCCAGAATACCGAGTATTACGGCGGATCCTTCGGCTGGCCGACTCCCGGCTATAAGCGCATCACCTCACCCTACGGCCCCAGAACCTATACCCTCAACGGCAGAAAGGTGAGCAGCAACCACAAGGGCATTGATATCGGCGCGCCTTCCGGCGCCAAGATTGTCGCTTCCAACGGCGGCAAGGTGGTCACCAGCGCCTACAACGCCGGCGGCTACGGCAATTACGTCATTATTGACCACGGCGGCGGAAAGATGACCGTCTACGGCCACATGAGCAGGCGCGGAGTAAGCGTCGGCCAGGGTGTCACCAAGGGACAGCAGATCGGCAAGGTCGGTTCCACCGGACGTTCCACCGGACCTCACCTCCACTTCGAGATCCGCATCAACGGCACCGCCGTCAATCCCATCAACTACTTATAATTTCCTCACAAATCCGTCCGTGGACGCATTCCCGATGCGTCTGCGGATATTTTTTTTGTGAAACCGAAAAAAAATCAGAAATTTTTAAAAATAGTTGTTTATTATCCGGATATTATGTGGTATGATTATATGAGAAATCTGTGTAAAGGCGTTTTCCGTAAACAGTCGTGAATGATTCCTTATACTGATTTTCGGCTAAAATCAGACCTTCTTTGCGGCCTATTTTGCGCCCTGCGGCGTCATCGTCCTAGGCAGGCGCCAGCCTGCCGTCGTCCTGCTGTCGACGAGTCGACAGCTATTCCTTGCAGGACACAAAATATCCTCGCAAATAATTGTCTACTTTCAACCGAAAATTAGTATTACGGCTTCACGGCGAAACAGTAAAAGAGGTGCTTTTTTGAGATGAACAAAAAAATCTCCCTTGGCATGGCGGTTTCGATTGCCGCCATCATCGCCGCCTTCGCTGTGGTGATAACCTACACGGCAGCCATCCGGATCTTCGACAGCCGCATGAGCTCGGTCACCGAACGTCAGAATATGTACCAGGTGCTTTCCGAAATCGACATGAAGGTCAGGCAGCATTATTACGGCGACATTTCGGAAAATTATCTGCAAAAAAACATTTCACACGGCTACATCATGGGACTTGGCGATCCCTACAGCGGCTACCTTTCGGCCGATGAATACCAGTTGGCGCTCAACGAGTCGCTGGGCTATACCTTCGGCCTGGGCATGGATGTGGATAAATCGTCCGAGGGCTATATATTGGTCAATGTGGTTTACGGAGGCTCTCCGGCGGACAAGGCCGGCATCAAGGCCGGCGATCTGATCGTCAATGTGGAAGGCACCGATGTGATTACGGTCGGCTATGACAAGGCGATTTCGCTGATCAGTGAAGCTTCTCCCAAGGTGTCGGTCGTGCTCAGCCGCAAGGGCAAAAAATCCGCCTATGAGCTGACACGCTCCAAATTCGAGACAAAATCCGTCTCGCACCGCATGACCGGCCAGAATATCGGCGTCATCAAGATATACGAATTCAACGCGAAGACGCCAGAACAGTTCAACAGCGCTCTCAACAAGCTCCGCAACAAAAACGCCGAGGGCGTGATTATCGACCTGAGAGACAACGGCGGCGTCAATTATCAGTACGCCTGCGAGATACTCGACACGCTGCTTCCCGCCGGCAAGCTGATGAGCGTCACCGACAGGAACGGCAATTCCTCGGTCAGATACACATCCGACACAAATTTCATCGACCTTCCCATGGAGGTGCTTATCAATGAAGGCACCGAGGGCGCGGCGGAGCTTTTTGCGGCGGTAATGATGAATTACGGTCAGGCCGAGAGCATCGGCACCCGAACAGCCGGTCACGATACGGTTCAGGAGATGTTCCAGCTGAGCAACGGCTGCGCCGTCAGAATCACCACCGGCAAGTGGTCGGACGATATGGGAGAAGTCATCACCGACGGCAGTGTCGCGCCTCAGTTTGAGGTGGCCATGACCACCTATCAGAAGACCAACCGCTACCTGCTTTCGGACGAGAGTGACCCGCAGCTTCAGACGGCGCTCGACAGGATCTATTCCACCATATCCATGCGCAAGGAGGCGCTGGCGGAGGAGCAGGAGGATGTTTCGGCAACCGATGCCGTCTCCACCACCAAGTCCGAAGAAACCACTACCCAGCAGGCGGAGGAATCGACCACCGCCAAGACCACCGCTTCTACCAAGAAGTCCAAGAAAAAATAAACGCTCACGGAGGTGCGCTTCACAATTGAAAAGGAGAATTACGGCGCTTTTCACGGCTTTGATGATGCTGTGCTGCATGATGCCCTTGAGCGGCTGCGGCGAAGATGAAAACGCCGACAACACCCCGAATTATCCCGTCGAAGTGGGCGGCGTCAAATTTGTAGGGCCGCCTTCGAGAGTGGTATGCTATTCCAGCACGCTGATCGGTGTGATATACGCCATGGGATATGAGGATCAGCTTTTCGGGCGGACGGTCAACTGCGATTATAAGGAAGCCAATGACCTCAAGGCCTGCGGCACGCCGGATAATCCCTCGGTTGATCTGCTGGTAGGCAACAACGTCGATCTGGTGATAACCGACGACACCATGACCAGGAAAGCCATTGACAGCATCCAGGAGAAGGAAATTCCGGTGGTCGTGCTGCCCAGAGCCACGGGAAGATCCTCTTTTGTGGAGATGTACGGCGCGCTGGGCGCTGCCTTTCAGGGCGGCAACAAAGGCTACAACAAGGGCTGCGACATCGCCAACCAGGTATTCACCCAGCTTGACGACATCTACAGACTGGTCGAAAATGAGGAAACATGGAACACGTGCGTCATCATTTCGAGCGATCTGACGGAATTTGCCACCGGAGACACCCTGATTTCCGCCATTCTGGAGGAAACGGGCGGCTTCAACGTGGCCAAGGATTCCACCCAGGGGGAGTACACGCTGCCGGATCTCATGCGAAGCGATCCCGATGTGATCATCTGTCCGCCGGGCGTCGAGCAGCGGCTGAGAGCCAAGAGCAGTCTGGTGGGAATTCCGGCGCTGGATAATTTCCGGGTTTACGCCATGGATATGACGGTGTTTGACGACCAGTACCAGGGCGTGATCAAAGGTGCGTGGCGCATGGCCAGAATATTGCACCCCGAAGTCATCACCGACGACATCATTCCCGAAGGCATGATCGAGCCGGAGGAGGAAGAAGAAGTATTTTTGGACTGATCCTCTCCGTCAGGATCCGTTGTCCGACAGCCAAATTCATCACAATGGAAGGAAGATTTTTAAACATGAGAGCAGTCATCACCGTTATAGGCAAGGATATGGTAGGTATTCTCGCAGGCGTTTCCAATATTTGCGTCAAATATAACGTCAACATTATGGAGGTCAGCCAGTCGATCATGCAGGACATGTTCGCAATGATTATGATGGCGGACATTTCCGACTCCAACGCACCCTTTGCCCAGCTCAGCGAGGAGCTTCAGGAGTACGGCAGGCAGAACGCACTTTCCGTACACATCATGCATGAGGATATTTTCAATTCCATGCACAGAATCTGACGAGGCGGTTTTCCGTCAGAAATTTATAACCCGGGAGTCAAGTACATGCTTAATACCAACGACATTCTTGAGACAATACACATGATCCAGGACGAAAATCTGGACATTCGCACCATCACCATGGGAATCAGTCTGCTGGACTGTTCCGACAGCGATATCGACAGGGCCTGCGACAAGATTTATGACAAAATCTGCCGTTACGCCGGCAATCTGGTCAAGACCGGCGAGGACATCGAGGCCGAATACGGTATTCCCATCATCAACAAGCGGATTTCCGTTACACCGGCCGCCATGGTCGCCGCCGCCTGTCCCGGCAAAAATCCCGTCAAGATCGCTTATGCGCTCGACCGTGCCGCCAAGCAGGTAGGCGTCAATTTCCTCGGCGGATACTCCGCACTGGTACATAAGGGCTTCGGTCCGGGCGATTATGCCCTCATCGAGAGTATTCCGCAGGCGCTCGCCGAAACCGAAAGGGTCTGTTCCTCGGTCAATATCGGCTCCACCAAGGCGGGCATCAATATGGACGCCGTTGCCAAGATGGGACACATCGTCCGTCGATGTGCCGAACTGACTGCCGACAACAACTGCTTCGGTGCCGCCAAGCTGGTTATCTTCTGCAATGCGCCGGAGGACAATCCCTTCATGGCAGGCGCCTTTCACGGCGTAGGCGAACCCGACTGCGTGGTGAATGTCGGCGTGAGCGGCCCGGGCGTTGTCCGCGCGGCACTTGCGAAGGCACCTGACGCCAATATCACCGAAGTGGCCGATATCGTCAAGCGCACCGCCTTCAAGATTACCCGAATGGGTCAGCTGGTGGCGCAGGAGGCTTCCCGCCGTCTGTGCGTTCCCTTCGGCATCGTCGATCTGTCGCTGGCTCCGACTCCGGCGGTAGGCGATTCGGTGGCGCATATTCTGGAAGAAATGGGCTTGGAGAGCTGCGGCGCACACGGCACCACGGCATGCCTTGCGCTGCTCAACGATGCGGTGAAGAAGGGCGGCGTGATGGCGAGTTCCCATGTCGGAGGACTTTCCGGCGCCTTCATTCCGGTGTCGGAGGATGCGGGAATGATTGACGCGGCACGCTGCGGCGCATTGACGCTGACCAAGCTGGAAGCCATGACCGCCGTCTGTTCGGTGGGTCTGGATATGATAGCGGTTCCGGGCGACACACCTGCCGAGATCATCTCGGCGATTCTCGCCGATGAAGCAGCCATCGGCATGGTCAACAGCAAGACCACGGCGATTCGACTGATTCCGGCCATCGGTAAGAAGCAGGGTGAGGATATGGAATTCGGCGGACTCTTTGGCAGCAGTCCGATTATGGACGTGAACAGGTATTCGCCGGCGAAGTTCATTTCGAGAGGCGGCAGAATTCCGGCGCCGCTGCAGAGCCTGAAGAATTAAAAAGAAAAAGAAAAAAGCAAGTGCGCAGCGCCAATAATGGGAGTCCAGGGGGGCCACTGCCCTCCTGGCCCGTCCAG
>CAMHJC010000068.1 GCA_946185345.1 uncultured Clostridia bacterium | reverse complement strand
ACACAAAATATCCTCGCAAATAATTGTCTACTTTCAACCGAAAATTAGTATGAAACAGGCTTTCGGTTAATCATTATCAATATAACACCGATTTGAGCTTTTGTCAATATTTTACATGTTTTTCAATTCAATTATGGCAGCTATTATATTTTTTATACCATATAATATTCATTTTAACAATAAAACCGGCGTGTTCTTTGCGCGACAGAACACACCGGCTGATATGGCGTAAAGGGATTATACGTTATCGGGAGATTCCGAGCGGACGGCGGCTCCGGCAAGGCCGAAGAGCACCCACATGAGAGGAGAATTGATCGGCAGAGAATAGCCGAAGAATGCGTGGACGGCATAGGCCACGACAGCGGCTCCGCAGCAGACCAGCAGAGGATTGTCCGTGGCGCGGCGGAATGTCCTTGCCACAAGGCTGCCGATGAATGTCAGAAAAGCGCCCAGGCCGGTGATGCCGGAGCAGATGAGCAGCTGGAGATATTCGTTGTGCGCCTTGTCGAGATTTCTGCCGCCGAAAAATACGCTCGATTCCTCACCGTAAACCTTGTTGAATACGGTGCAGAAGGAATCCGGGCCGCTGCCGAATATCGGCTTTTTTCCGGCGAGTCTGAGTGTACGCTTCCATGTGAACAGGCGGTTGGTGCCGAAATGGTCGTTGAAATTGCCGTGATAGAGCATCTGGCCCAGCTCATAGAGCACGCCGCTCTTCTGGCTGCCGGCGGCGAAGAAGGCCGCCACAAGCGTGCCGATGACTGCCACGCCGTCAATCGTCAGGGTTGCGCTGAGCAGCGTGCGAGGAGCGATACGGAGACGGATGACGCCCGTGCTGATCAATGCTGCTGCGGCGCCGGTCACCAGTGCGGCGAGAATCGTCAGGACGCCGACAGTGCCGAAGTCCTCCTCAAGCACCCAGGTTTTCACCACCAGGCGGTTGAATGCGATAACGCCCAGCGCGGTGGACATCACGGCGAGAAATCTGCCGACACGTTCGAAAGAAATGAGCATGAGCGGCATTGCCACGAGAATCACGACTCCCATCGCAACGATTCCGGCGTCGGTGTTGAGATTCAGTTCCGCCCACAGCATCAGGGCAAAGCAGCTCAGTATGACGGCGCCGAATCTGTCAAACGACAGCTGCTGCCGTGTGATATAGATGCCGGCGGCGAGAGTGAGGGCGACGGTGACAAAGTAGGAAGTGAGGTTGATATTTCCCATCGGGCCCATAAAAAGCAGACCGGTCTCCCAGTTGGGCTTGGCAAAACCCGTTTCCAGCACATCTATGCCGAAGAAGTGGAGCATAACCAGAGCGGCCACGGCAGTTCCGCCGAAGCAGTAGATATTGAGGTCAAATTTTTTGAGCCTGAGAATGTGGGAAATGACAAAATACACACCCACATAAAAGCTCTGAATGATAAATCCGTCGTTTCTCACGCCCTGACCGTTGAAGGCGACCTCCTTGTAGGGCGAAAGCAGTGCGGATATCAGCAGAAATCCCCAGTAGCAGAGCACCGCGATGTCAGTGACATTGAGCTTCGGCGTTTCGATCTGGAATTTGTCCGAAGGAGTGAAAATCACCTTGAAGACCATTGCCACAATGACGGAGCAGAAACCCAGTGAGGCGATGACGTAAAACAACGAATTTTTGAAGTGAGTGATATTGGCGTATTTTTCGGGGCCGATGGCCAGAGGAAACAGGAAAACCATTGCCAGCAGAAATACCCGGGCGATGATTTCCATCAGGTTGTTTTTGTCAAACAGAGGAGACTCCGGTCGTTTGGGAGCTTTTTTGGCTAATGGGATTTTTGCCCCCGGGGATGGCGCCCCGGTATTTCTCCTTGCGGCGGCAGCCGGTCTGTCGGGCCGATTGGCAGGCGAAGCGGCGGTTTTCTGCCGTTTTTTTAAAAATTTGGTTTGTTTTTTGGCTGACATACGATAATTAAAAACCCCTTTCCGGTGGATTGGTTACCATTATTATATATGATGATGGCGCAACATGTCAATCTGAGAAAAGCAAAAAATCCCCCGAACGAAGAAATTTCCATTCGGGGAATAATGACAGCCATGGAATGATCCGATGTCAGTGGCAGCCGCCGCAGGAGCAGCAGTCGCCGCCGCAGGAAGCGGCTTCGGGATCATAGGTGGCGGGATCTTCGCCGTTGACGGCAGCGGTGAGAATGGCGGTGACGTGGTTCATCATATGGTCGATGACGTCCTTGGCCTTGTTGAAGGCCACCATGTTTTCGCTCTCCATAACGGCGGTGTAGATGGACATGAGCTGCTCGTTGAGTTCGCTGATTTTGTCCTGATCGGGTTCGGGCTTGGAGGATTCGATTTCCATCTTCATGCGCACGAGGTTGAATTCGCCTATCTGCTTCTGAAGTTCCTCATCGTTGTCGCTGGCGGTTCTGGCCTCCATGAGTGCCTTGTACTCATCGGATTCCTGAATGACCTTGCCCATTTCTCTTGCCATTTCGATAATTGTCATTTTTTACGTCTCCTTTTGTGTTCGGATAGTTTTTTATACAATATTAAAGGGATCAATCATTGATTAAATAAATTGACCCTGCAATACCCAGTTTTTGGCGTCGATGATTTCGCATTCGGCAAAACTTCCCACCAGCGAATGATCCCCCATGCATTTGACCACAATGTTGGTGCCTGTCCGGCAGAAGAGCGAACCGTCACGGGTGTCGACGCCTTCCACAAGTACCCGCTGGCGGCTGCCCATCATGGAAGCGCAGCGCTCGGCGGCGATGGCCTCCTGCGTCTCGAGCAGCTCCTTCATCCATCTGGCCTTTTCGGCGTGCGGCACCGGATCGTCCATTTTGGCGGCCGGAGTTCCTTCACGTGCCGAATAGATGAAGGTAAAGAGCGACGTGTATTTCACCTCTCGCACGAGCGAGAGCGTCTCCTGAAATTCCTCGTAGGTTTCCCCCGGGAATCCCACAATGATGTCGCTGGTCAGCGAAATATCGGGCATTTTCTCCCTTGCCATGCGCACAAGTTCGAGGTATTTCTCCCGGGTGTAGCGGCGGTTCATTGCCTTGAGCACACGGTTGGAGCCGCACTGCACCGGCAGATGAAGATGATGCGCCGTGTGCTTTCCCTGCGCCATTGCGTCAAGCAGTTCGGGAGTGCAGTCCTTCGGGTGGCTGGTCATGAACCGGAGCATGTAATCTCCCTCCATGCTGTCGATTTCTCTGAGCAGCTTGGGAAAATTCCAGTCCTCTCCGTCCGAACTGACGGCGTTTTTGACGGCATAGCTGTTGACATTCTGCCCGAGAAGGGTGACGTCTTTGTGGCCGGCGGCAATGATTTCCCTTGCCTCGGCGAGGATATTCGCCGCATCCCTGCTGCGTTCTCTGCCACGGACGTGCGGCACGATGCAGTAGGTGCAGAAATTGTCACAGCCGTACATGATGGGCAGCCATGCCCTGATGGAGCTGTCACGTCTGACGGGAAGCTCCTCGCAGATGGAGCTGTCCGCCTGAGATAATTCAAAGACTCTCTTGCCGCCTGTCAGCGTGCGGTAAAGCAGCTCGGGAAAGCGGCTGATGACGTGCGTGCCGAACACGAGATTGACATGGGAATAGCTGGAGCGGATTTTGTCCGCGACGCTCTTTTGCTGCACCATGCAGCCGCAAAGAGCAATGATAAGATTCGGATTGCGGTTCTTGACGTGCTTCAATGCGCCGACATTGCCGAACACTCTGTCCTCGGCGTGTTCACGGACGGCGCAGGTGTTGTAGAGAATGAAGTCGGCGCTGTCGGGATCATCGGTGAAACCAAAGCCCATTTCGGCGAGCATGCCGTTGATTCTCTCGCCGTCCGAGACATTTCCCTGACAGCCGTATGTGTGGGTGAAGGCAAGGGGCGTCCTTCCGTCCAGCCGTGCCTCCATGACCGAACGCACGAGCTGGCAGTATTCCCTGATTTCGTCACCCGATGTTTTTTGAGAAGTCGTCTCCATTGGCGGATTATTCACGCTCCTTCCGGAATTACTCATATCTATTACAAATAATTGCAAATGCAGGTCTTTTGAATATCCCGCATTTGCAATCTGTTATGGATGCTTTTGAAAAGGATTATTTCTCCCTGTACTTTTTGGAAGCCTCCACGAAGCTCTTGAAAAGCGGGTGAGGACGGTTGGGACGGGACTTGAATTCGGGGTGGAACTGGCAGGCCACGTACCACAGATGTTCCGGCAGCTCGATCATTTCCACGATGTGGCCGTCAGGCGACTGTCCCGAGAATACCAGACCGTTTTCCTCGTATTCGCCGCGGTAGATATTGTTGACCTCGTAGCGGTGGCGGTGGCGTTCCTCGATGAGGTCGGAGCCGTAGCAGGCATGCACCTTGGAGCCGGGAGTGAGCTTGCAGGGATATTTGCCCAGACGCATGGTTGCCCCGAGATCCTCTACTTCACGCTGTTCGGGCATAAGGTCGATGACCGGGTGTGTGGTGCCGTGGTTGAATTCAACGCTGTGAGCGTCCTCAAAGCCGAGCACGTTGCGGGCGAATTCGATCATGGCGATCTGCATGCCGAGGCAGATGCCGAGGTAGGGAATATTGTTGGTGCGGGCGTAATTGGCGGCGATGATCATGCCTTCGATGCCTCTGTCGCCGAAGCCGCCGGGAACGAGAATGCCGTCCACGTCGCCCAGAATTTCAAATACGTTGCTTTCGGTGATGGTGTCGGATTCGACCCACTTGATGTCGACGTCCACCTTGTTGCCGATGCCGCCGTGCTTGAGGGCTTCCACAACGCTTATGTAGGAGTCGTGAAGAGCGGTGTATTTGCCGACCATGGCGATTCTGACCGATTCGGTGAGATTCTTGGCGGTCTCGACCATTTCGATCCAGTCGGAGAGATCCTGCGGGCCGTTGACGTCAATGCCGAAGTAATTGCAGACAATCTCGTCAAGGCCTTCATTCTTGAGGAAGAGCGGCGCCTCGTAGAGCAGCGGCACGTCGAGATTGGCGATGACGTTTTTCTGGCTGATATTGCAGAAAAGAGCGATCTTCTGCTTGATGGAAGGATCAAAGGCCTGTTCGGCACGCAGCACGATGATATCGGGCTGGATTCCGATGCTGAGCAGTTCCTTGACGGAATGCTGTGTGGGCTTGGTCTTGTGCTCCTTGCTGGCCGCCAGATAAGGCAGCAGCGTGACGTGGATAAACAGGCAGTTGTTTCTGCCGACGACGGTGGAGAACTGTCTGATCGCCTCGAGGAACGGCTGGCTTTCGATGTCGCCCACCGTGCCGCCGATTTCGATGAGAGCCACGTCAACGTCCTGCTTGTTCATGGCGATAATGTCCATAATTTCCCGGGTGACGTGAGGAATGACCTGCACGGTGCCGCCCTGATAATCGCCGTGACGTTCACGGGCGATGACGTTGTAATATATCTTGCCTGAGGTGGCATTGCTGCTTTTATTGAGACTTTCGTCAATGAAACGCTCGTAATGTCCGAGGTCAAGGTCGGTTTCGGCTCCGTCGTCCGTGACGAATACCTCGCCGTGCTGAATCGGGTTCATTGTGCCGGGGTCGACATTGAGATACGGATCGAGCTTCTGCATGGTGACTTTCAGTCCTCTGGCCTTGAGCAGCCGGCCCAGAGAGGCAGCCGTAATGCCTTTGCCGAGACCCGAAACAACGCCGCCTGTGACAAATATGTACTTGGTAGACATCAGAATAACCTCTTCTCATAGGATAAGTTAATAAACAAACAACTTCAATATTCTAACATGTTTTTGAATTCTTTGCAATAGACAAAATCCAAAAAAAACGCCAAAAAACCCAAAAACAAGATATTCGGCTATTTGCCTACTTCACCATTTAAAGAACGGGTATTTTTAAATAAAATTACAACATCGCATTTTCTCAATCATCAAATTACTTTGCCCTGCGTTCCCATTCTTCGGCCCTGAAGCCGACCAGTACGAAGCCTTCGCCCACGAGTATCGGGCGTTTGACCAGCATGCCGTCGGTGGCCAGCAGCCGGAGCTGCTGCTCCTCGGTCATGCCGGGCAGCTTTTCCTTGAGGTTCATTGACTTGTAGAGCGTGCCGCTGGTGTTGAAGAATTTGCGCAGCGGCAGGCCGCTTGCCTTGTGCCACCTGACAAGCTCGTCATAGGTGGGATTGACCTGCTTGATGTCACGCAGGTCGTAGGCGATTTCGTTCCGGTCGAGCCATGCCTTTGCCTTCTGGCAGGTCGAGCATTTCGGGTAACATATGAACAGCATATTTTGTATTTCCTCCTTGCATGATACAAGTTCAGGTAGCAGGTAGTAGGTAATAGGTAGTAGCTCAATACTGCCTTTCCAGAGACATGTTGATACGAGTGTTTTACCACACCTTCAACCTTCAACCTCCTACATCCTTCCTTCGCTCAGATAATAACCCCGTTGCAGTGGTCGATTTCGTGCTGGATGATCTGGGCGATCCAGCCGGTAAAGGTCTGGGTTTTGGTCTCAAAGCGGCGGTTCTTCCACTCCACCTTGATGTTTTTGTAGCGTGTCACGCTGCGTGCGCCGTAAAGTGAGAGACAGCCTTCCACCGCCTCGTAAGGCACCGATCGGCTGATAATCCTCGGGTTGAACATTTCCATGATCACGCCGCCGGCGTCAAATACAATAACGCATTTTTTTACGCCGATCATATTGGCCGCCATGCCGACGCACTGCTCCGAATTGGCCCGCAGCGTGTCGATAAGGTCATCGGCCACCGGAATATCCTCGGGCGTGGCCGGCAGCGATTTCTGCCCCAGAAAAAGCACGTCCTTCATAATGGGTCTTACCATTGGTCAGTCATCTCCTTTATTATCTGAATTATACCATAAAAAAAATGACAGCACAACCAATACGACAATAAAATTGTGGCAAAACAAAGTTGTTCTATGAAAAAATAGTGCCGTTTAAAAAGGTATTACAAAGTGTAAATCGTTGAATCAACAGGCTTATCCACACTTTCCACAGAGTTTTCCACGGGATCGGAGGAAAAAAGGGGTCGAATTTACGGGAAAACAGCGGTTTTCGACCGACTTTTCCACCGATTGTGGAAAAGTCCGGGTTGAAACAAGTGGATTTTTCCGGAAAAGGAATCATATTACAGACGGTTCACGCAAGAGGTATTTTCACCAAACATATAAAAAATTTATGACAGAAAATATTGAAAATTAACAAGCAAGATTTGGCGGAAGTGGTTGAATATTATGAAAGAGTGTGCTATTATATTAAATAGCTAAAGAATTCTATACCGTAGGATTTTTAACTTACTATTTTAATTCATTAAAGAAGGAGCAGATTGAAATGGCTGATACAATCAAGACAGGTATTATCGGGGCAATGGATGTTGAGGTGGAAAGCATTGCGGCCAATATGCAGAACGTGGAGCATAAGGTTGTCAGCGGAATTCCGTTTTCCTCCGGCACACTCAGCGGCAAACCGGTGGTGCTGGCGCGCTGCGGCATCGGCAAGGTCAACGCGGCTGTCTGTGCGCAGATCATGATAAGCGTATTCGGTGTGAATGAAATTATCAATACAGGCGTCGCCGGCGGCGTTGCCAAAGGCATCAAACGCAACGACATCGTGATTGCCGAGCGGTTTGTGCAGCACGATGTGGATACATCGGCGATAGGCGATGAGGTAGGATTCGTGTCCACCGTGAATAAGATTTATTTTGAAACCGACAGCGGCATTACATCGAGCCTGAAGGCCGCTATCGGCAATAAGGCGCGCACGGTGCTGGGTACCGTGGCGACCGGCGACCAGTTCATTGCCGACAAGAAGACCGGCAAAAAGATTCACGAGCGGTTCAACGCTTCCGCCTGCGACATGGAAGGCTGCGCCATTGCTCAGGTCTGCCTGCTGGCCAATGTGCCTTTCGGAGCGGTGCGCTGCATCTCCGATTCCGCCGACGATAAGGCGCACTCGGATTATTCCGAATTCGCCGCAAAGGCCGCCGCCACCTGCGCCTCAATGGTCATGGAGTATTTCAGGTATTTTGAGAGATAACGTCAAGAAAATTTAATAATTGACAAAAAGGTGATATTGAAAAATGTTTCATTTTGGAAAATCAAAAAGAAACGATGACAAGGCGCTGCGTTCGGGAACGGTGGAACGGGTCGCCTCCAGAATGTTTGCCATTCCCGGCAATCCTGATTCCATCCTGAATACAGGTGAGGTACTCGCCAGGCTTCACGACACCGACGAGCTGCTGTTCGGGCAGACCGGACAGGCGCCCTTCACCGTGACCTACAAGGGCATGGATTATACCTTTGACACTGCGGATGTGGAATTCGGCATGGATGAGGACGATCCCATGCTCTGTTCCCTGAATGACGCCGAACGGGAGACCGTGATTCATTCAAAGCGTGCCTTCGGGGTGGAATTGATGTTTGCCGACAACAACATGGATTCCTATCATTTGCAGATCAAGCTGCTGAATATGCTGGTGCCTGACATGGCGGCGCTTTTTGACACCAATGCCTACAGGATCCATTCCGGCAGATGGGCGAGAATGACCGCCGGTTCCAGAGTGGCGCCTTCGCCCGATTACATGTACGTCATTCATGCGGTCAATGACAGCGAGACAGGCACCGACAGTGTGTGGCTTCATACACACGGACTCACACGCTGCGGCACCATCGAACTGGAAATACTGGGCGCCAATCTGAAAAACTGGGAATTGTTGGGCAATTCGCTCAATCAGATAGCGCACCGGCTTGTGGGCGACAACCAATTCATTGATGAGATGGAGCCGAAGACGGTCGGCAGAGTGAGCGACGGCAGGGACATCGTGGTGACATGGCAGCGCAGCGAGTGGTCATTCAGGGACTTCCCCAAAAAGATTGTCGGGGGGCCGTCCGACCGCAACGAAGAACACAGCATCAATATGGGCGTGATTTATCTCTATGAGAACGAGGAAGATCAGCTCGACGGCAAAATTACTCCCATCATCAGGTGGGAAAATGTCCTTGACGACAACACGGTCTATTTCAAGACAACCTCCGAAACCCAGCGGATGAGAGCGCTTGCGCAGGAACGTGTCGGCTGGCTCAGACGCCTTGACAAGGAACTGGAGGAGAAGCAGATCATTGTCAAGATAGGCCTCAAGCCGGATGCGGAGCACGGCTTTGACGACGATCAGTTTGAATACATCTGGTTCGAGCCGGAGGAATTCCGTGAGGATTCCTTCACCGCCGTATTGACCCAGGATGCGTTTTATGTCAAAGGCATGGTGGAAGGCGTGCGGAGAGAATGTACCTATGATGAAATCGTGGACTGGCGTGTTTATACGCCGGAGGACACCTATTCGCCCGACAATATTTTCAAATACGCAGCGGAATAAATCGGCACCAAAACAACGGCGCAGCCTTTTTGCCGTATGGCAAAGAAGATGGCTGCGCCGTATTTTTTTATTATGTATGTGTCAGACAAGGGCCGTCATACCGAAGTCCGCACACGCAGCCTGCCGTTTTTGACGGAGAGTGTCACGGTTCCGTGGGCCTGTGTGGAATAAACGTGCCGGCAGCCGGTATTCCTGAGTCTGTTGCGGAGCGAATCTGCGTATTTTCCGCCGGAGGTGATGATGAAGGCTCCCGTATTCAGTGCCGAAACGCCGCTGATTTCCTTTCCGACCACGGCCGCATCGCAGCTTTTCCATTGGCCGGGTATCAGGGCGCAGTTGCCGCCTTCGGGACAAATCAGCGCAGAGGTTTCTCCGCAGACAAGCCGCTGCCAGCGGCATCCCTGACTGTCGGTGAAGGTTTCGATACGCAGACGGACGGCGCCGATATCGGCGCAGCTTCGGAAGGGAATCTTCTGCGCGCCGCCTTTGAACCGGTTGCGGCTGTCGGTGATCAGGCAGTCGGGCGAACAGAGATCGAGCAGCCGGTGAATATTGCCGCTGCGGCTCTTGGAATCGTCCGAGACGGCCAGGGCGTCCACCTTTTTGACGCCTTTTGTCCGGAGTGTGTCCCTGATTTCCAGAATATCATATCGATCGCCTCCTGCTTCGGCAAAAACGGCGTGCGAGCGGTTTTTGGCGCAGACGCACATGCCTCCGCCGCTGACATCGAATATAATGATTTCAGGGCCGCGGCCGAATATCTCATATGACAGCATCGCCGCAAAGAGCAGAATCGCCAGTTCACACAGGACAAATCCTCTGATCCGCCTGCTGAAGAAGGGATTGCGCATGCGTCGGCTCATCAGAACGGCGCTGACGGTTAAAAGAATGGCAAACCCAAACAGATAGGGCGTGTAGCTGTAGTGGGTGTTGACCGAGGCGAAGGGAAGTTTGGCGATGACGGCGGTGACGGATTCCAGATAAGCGCAGAGCAAAACGGCGGCCAGCCGCAGCGGCAGCGAGATCATCCACCCGATCAGCGGAATGCAGTAAATGAGCGAAGCGATAATGCCGAGAATGATAAAAACCGCCGCAACATAAACGCAGAGCAGATTGGTGACGGGAGAGATCAGCGAAATCCGTCCGAAGTGAACGGCCGTCAGCGGCAGAATAACAGTGCCGGCGGTGAGTGTATTGGCAAGCGAATGGATTGCGAATGAACCGAGCCGCCTGATAATGCGGCGTTGGGGAAAGATATTGCGTCGGATGAGCAGTTTCCTCGAGCCGTTCATCAAAGCCCTGTCCACTCTGCCGCCCAGGAGCAGGAGTGCGAGCGTAGAACAGACCGACAGCTGCATTCCGATGTCGGCGGCCGACCACGGGTTGACGGCGCACATAATCAGGATGGCAATGGACATGGAGGTAAGGCTGTCGACCTGGCGGGTGGAGATTTTGCCGAACTGGGCCATACCGTGCATCAATCCGGCACGGACGACCGAGGGGGAGAATCCCGTGACGGTCATAAACGCGAAGATAAAGCACAATGTGATGACCGACGAAGGCTTGCGCTTGAGTTTCAGCCGTCTGAGCAGCTCCTCGAGGGAAACGGTCAGCAGCGTCATGTGAAGTCCCGAAACCGCCAGCAGGTGAGAGATTCCCGTGGAGCGGAAATTGTCGACGGTCTGAGCGTCCATGTAGTCGGTGTCGCCGAGAATCATGCCGCAGAGCATGGCGGAGGCCCTTTCGGGAAAGGCTCTGCGGATTCCGTCGGTAATGCCTCGCCTCAGCTTCAACGTGATATACTTCAGATCGGATGAGTGACCGGTAATCCGGCATGGGCTGTAAGGCTGACACCATGCCCTCGCCTGAATTCCGTCTGCTCTCAGGGAAGTGGTGCTGTTGTAGCCGGTCTCGGTGCTGTTTTGAATGAAGTTTACCGTGCAGGTGATGCGGTCGCCTTCCTTTGCCTCCTCGATGGAATTCCGGCTGGTCACAAGCATCCGGATGGTCTGCTTTGCGCCGGGAATGTCCACCGAGTCGGTACTGATCACATACCGCCAGCGGCCGTACTGCCTGCAGGGAATTTCACATATTTCCCCTGAAATCAGACAGGTCTGGTCGCCCAGCTCCGCCGTGAGATCATTGGCGTAGGTTTGCCAGCAGCCGATAACGAAAAAAGCAGCGCAGACGGACGACATGATAACGATAATCTGAGTCGTTTTTTCACGCAAAATAAAACAGGCTGCGATCCCAAGGACCACAGCCGTGACGCTTAGTATGAAATTGACTTCGGGAAAGAAGCAGACAGCGACTGCCGATGTCGTCAGATAGGTCAATCCGATAGCGGCAAGAGGTCGCTTCATTGTGTCTGCTCCCTTTCAGAAAAATTATTTGAAGAACAGCGGCAGAGCCTCAAGGAAGATAATGTCGTCTCTGTCCTTGGCGTCGCCTTCGGCCAGCACGGCGCACTTTGCGACGATGTTGGCGCCGGCCTGTTCGGCCAGAGCGACAGCGGCGTTGAGCGAACCGCCTGTGCTGATAACGTCATCGAGCACGAGCACTCTCTTGCCCTTCAGCTCGGCGGCATCGTCTTCGCCCAGATAAAGCTTCTGCAAACTCTGCGTGGTGATGGACTGATCGTCCACGCTCAGAGCGTTGCCCATGTAGACCTTCAGTCCCTTGCGTGCGACGATGTACTTTTTGCCGCTCTGACGGGACATCTCGTAAGCCAGAGGAATGCTCTTGGCTTCGGGGGTGAGAATCAGGTCAAATTCCGGACATTTTGCGATCAGGGCCTCCGCAGACTTCTCGGTGACTTCGACATCTCCGAAGAGAATGAAGGCGGCAATGTCGATTTTGTCGTTGACAGGGAATTTTTTGAGCTGACGCTTGCAGCCAGCGATGGTAATCTCATAAAAATCGTTCATTTGTTCCATTTCCTTTTCGGTTGAAGTAAAATGATCGGCGGCTTCATCGGCAGCCTTGTTTTTGCGCTTAAAAAATCCAAACATCATTTAACCCAGCTTCTCCTGCAGCCTTCCGCCGCCTAAAATGTGAAAATGAATATGGCTTACGGTTTGCAGTGCGTCTTCACCGCTGTTGGTGACTACGCGGAAGCCGTTGTCAAGACCCTGCTCCCTGGCGATCTTGGCGATGATCTCAAAGATGTGAGCCACCGTGGCGCTGTTTTCGGGGGTAATATCGGCGGCCGAATCGGCGATGTGCTCCTTGGGAATAACAAGAATGTGTACGGGAGCCATCGGGTTGATGTCCTTGAAGGCGAGGACGGTTTCATCCTCGTAAACCTTGGTGGAGGGAATCTCTCCGGCAGCAATCTTGCAGAATAAGCAATCCATATGATAGGGTCATTCCTTTCAATCAATACACTCTTTGGTTCAGGCAGGTGCGGCCTGATAAAAACTACACAATAATTTTAGCATTTTAATAGGATAATGTCAATGAATATTTGAAAAAATCCCGTTGATTTTTGTTCGTTCGGAGAATACCGCAAAAAGACGCTCTCTTTTCTAATATATATACGTAATTCCGATGCACAGAAAGTAATATCGAAACGTCCGGAAAATACTCATTGTAATGACGGTTGAAAACAGGAGGACAAGTTTAGTTACGAATGTCAATAACCGACCTGCCAAACAAAGCATAATCAACAAACATGAAAATTCGTTCAAAAAGTGCTTGACTTTGCTGCGCAATAGTGGTAGAATAGCAAAGCTGTCGAAAACGAAGCAGAGAGACGGAGCGAAAAAGCC
>CAMHJC010000067.1 GCA_946185345.1 uncultured Clostridia bacterium | reverse complement strand
TTTAAAGAAGCAGCGGCAAATCCGATGTAATCAATACCTTAGAGGCGAAAGCTGAAAAAGATATCATAAAGACCTGAACGAGATATCAATCGAGTGAAAAATGTAAAGGGTCGAGTCCAATGAAAATGTAAATGCTTCACCAAGCTGAGTTTCGATGAGAGCGAGTGAACTTTATGAAAAGAAAGTTTATCAAGCTGATGAGAAATGAAAGGTAAAGGGTGAGTCCAAAGTACAGTTAAGCTTTGAAGAGGCGAAGTAATCCGGATAAAACAAACGGAAAGGATTATGATCGCCGGGACACAGGCAATCGGATGATAGCCTGAAGAAGAAGCAACAGGACATTGAAAAAAACAAAATAGCTACGGCGGCATAAAGCCGGGTGCGGTACCGATGTAGGAATATATCGGTACCGTTTGTTTTTGTCGTTCATCGGCGGAACAGGCCGAATGTCACAGTATGACATATAATCAATAAAAAAATATATAGAAAACTTCGTAAATTTATTGTTAAAAGGTATGGACGAAATGAAATTTGTAATGTATAATAGATGTTAGAAAAATACATCAATCCATTGGGGGAATGAATCATGTTGTCGGCTGCATGGAATTGGCTCTGGATCATTGCGATACTGGCTGCCTTTGCCGGATGTATGATCTATCTGGAATTCATCAGAAGCAAATATGTGCTTTCCACTACGCACAAGGCGGTAACGGTCAACGGCCTGCCGCGTGTGCTTGACGGAATGAAATTTGTGGTGATAAGCGACCTGCACAATATGTCTTTTGGCAGCAACAATACCGAGCTGGCGCGCAAGGTCAAAAGAGAGCGCCCGGATTATATTTTGTTTGCCGGAAACATGGGTGATTCCAAGGCCGCCGATATAGACGCGTTCTACGATTTTCTGGATGCAGTGGGCAGGGATATTCCTGTGGTTATGGTTCCGGGCAAGGAGGATCTCCGTCTTGGCAACGGCACACTGCACAAGAATTTCGTCAAGTCGGTCAATGAAGCAGGCGGCGTCATTCTCAATAATTCCCGTGCCGAGATTAATGTGGACGGAGAGAAAATCTACATTTACGGCTACTGTCCGGGCCTCAGGGAAGATCCCAACCGTCCCGTCAGGGAGTGGAAGTATCAGAAGGTTCGCACCAATGATGTGTTTGACGCTCTGGGCGATTGTCCCCAGGACGCCACGGTTATTCTGCTGACCGGATATCCCAAGGGCTTTGACGCTTATTCGCGCTGGGGCGCCTCTCTTGTGTTTGCCGGCGGCACTCACGGGGGATATTGCAGAATCCCGTTTGTTGACAGGCTGATCAGAAACAACAAGATTGCCTATACTTCGGGCGAGTACCGCATGGCTCGCAGCAAGATGTACGTCACGCGCGGTCTTGGCAGCCCGTCCAGAACACGCTTCAATAATCCGCCCGAGATTTCGGTGATAAGCATTGCCCGTCCCAACAGTCCTCTGCTCAAGACCATGCCGGTCAGCACCGACAATGCGTACGACGTGTTTATGTACTGGGCCAAGTCGGAAGGCAGAGCGATACGCGATCTGCTCAACGAACGCACCGATGCGCTCCACGACTGGTGGGACAATCTCACCCACAAGGAGCAGACGGTCTACGCCAGAAGAGGCAGCCAGAATAAAGAGAAGAAAGTGTATATGTCGCCTCAGGAGCGTGCCAGGGAAAATGCCCGCCGTGCCATGAAGGGCAGCGGCCCTGTGCGCCATGTTTCCAGAGTCAAGACACGTTCTGAATACATAAGCGAGCTTCAGGCTGAAGTGGGCAATTCTGACGCCGTTCATTCCTACGATAAATTCAAGACGGTTGAGGAAATAGAAAAAATCAAGGTATTCGGTGATATCAAAATCTGATCAGAACGGCGGATTACGTCATACCGGCAAATATTGAATTTTCTCAGTTGCCGGTATGAACGGATTATCCGCCTGTTTTTATGCTTATATTAAAATAGGAAAGGCTGGATTGGGAAAATAATGTCAACGATATTCAGAAATTCAGAGATCGTCAATGCTGACGGAATCGTGACGGGCGACCTTGTGATAAGTGACGGCCGGTTCTCGCAGGTCGGCGGCAGTGCGCAGATCAGCCGGGGCGATGAAGTGATCGACGCAAAGGGTCTTTGCGTGCTTCCGGGTTTGGTGGATATTCACGTTCATCTGCGTGATCCGGGGCAGACTCACAAAGAGGATATTGCTTCGGGCTGTGCGGCGGCGGCCGCAGGCGGAGTGACATCGCTTGTCTGCATGCCCAATACGGTTCCGACGGTGGACAGCGCCGAGACGGTGGAATACATCATCGGCAAGGCTCAGGAAACCGGCATTCACGTTTATCCCGCGGCGGCAATCACCTACGGACTGAGCGGAAAAGGCTGCTGCGACTATGAGACTCTGCAAAAGGCCGGAGCCGCCGCCATTTCGGATGACGGCCGACCGGTGGAGAATGATGACATGCTGATGACCGCCCTGAAGGAAGGCAAGAGGCTGGGCCTTCCGGTGCTGTGCCACTGCGAGGATCTGAAACAGGCCGCAGGCGGCAAGGTTCACGAAGGCAAAGCCTCCGAGACGCTTGGTGTGAAGGGCATGTCGTCATCTTCGGAATACGGCGATATTGACCGGACTATCCGCCTAGCCGAGAGCGTGAACGCACCGGTGCATATCTGTCATGTCAGCACCAAAGAATCCATTGAAATCATCCGTCAGGCAAAGGCGCGCTTCGTGAAAGTCACCTGCGAGACGGCGCCGCATTATTTTGTCTATACATATGAAAAAGTGCTGGGCCGTGATGCGGATTACCGCATGAATCCTCCGCTTCGTGAGGAAGAAGACAGGCTGGCTGTCATTCATGGGTTGTTGGACGGCACCATTGATGCGATTGCCACCGATCACGCACCTCATTCACCCGAAGAAAAGGCGGATTTTATTGCGGCACCCAACGGCGTTGTCGGCATGGAGACTTCGCTTGCCGCCACACTCACTAATATGAAAGAAAGGCTTTCGCTGTGCGACATCGTCAGGCTCATGTCGAAGGCTCCCGCTGAATTGATGGGAATTGAGGGCGGCGAAATCAAAGAAGGCGCTCCGGCGGATTTTGTGCTGGTTGACCTCAGCGAAAAGTGGACTGTCGATCCGGAGCGGCTTCACGGCAAGTCGAAAAACGCCGTATTCAAGGGAGAAATTCTCACCGGCAGAGTAAAGGCCACCTATTGCGGCGGCAGGAAAGTATTTTGAGACAGATGCCTGCCGAAGGGCGGCATATCCCCGAAAATGGATATATCATCATCTAAATGCCAATGAAAGGAATCATGAAAAATGTCATTTAATCCCCTTATCGAAAAAATCATTGAAAAGAAAAATCCGACCGTCGCAGGTCTCGATCCGAAGCTTGACTATGTGCCGCAGTATATTCGCGCGAAGTGCTTTGAGCAGTATGGCAGGACTCTCGAGGGCGCTGCCGAAGCGCTTTATGAATTCAATACTGGATTGATTGACGCACTGTACGATATCGTGCCGGCAGTCAAGCCGCAGATGGCATATTACGAAATGTACGGCTGGCAGGGAGTCAGAACCTTCACACGCACGGTGGAATATGCCAAGTCCAAAGGAATGTACGTCATTACAGACGGCAAGCGCAACGACATCGGAGCGACAATGGAAGCCTATGCGGCAGGACATCTCGGTACGACCGATGTGGAAGGCGAGCAGTGGGAAGCATTCGGAGCGGATGCACTGACCGTCAACGGCTACCTCGGTTCCGACGGAATCACACCTCTGCTCAAGGTGTGTGCGGAGAAGGACAAGGGTATCTTCGTTCTGGTCAAGACCTCCAATAAATCCTCCGGTGAGCTGCAAAATCTGCTGCTCGAAGGCGGCGAGACCATCTACGGCCGCATGGCAGGCATGTGTGACGAATGGGGAAAAGAACTTCCCGGCCAGTATGGCTTTACGGGAGTTGGCGCAGTGGTCGGCGCCACCTATCCGGAACAGCTCACCGAGCTGCGCAGAGAACATCCGTCCATCTTCTTCCTCGTGCCTGGCTACGGAGCGCAGGGCGGCGGAGCGCAGGGCCTTGCCGGCGCGTTCAATAAGGATGGACTCGGAGCGGTTGTCAATTCCTCACGGGCGATCATGTGCGCATACAAGAAGGAAGGCTGTGACGAGACGGATTACGCCGGTGCAGCCAGACGTGAAGCACTCCGTATGAAGGACGACATCAACAGCGTGCTTTGATGAATAAGGCATGAGCAGGGATAATAGGAAGAACAGCGATTACGACGATTTTGATTATTTCAGCGACTACGACAATTATTTTGGAGGTGGCAGCCGCAGCAACGGTCGCCGACGGGGCGGTTACGACCGCCGCAGCGAAAATAACGGTCGTGGTTATTACGACAGCCGCAGCGGAGAAAGTCGCCCCCGGAGCTACGACAGCCGCAGCGGAGGAAGTTCCCGCCGGAGCTACGACAGCCGCAGCGGACAAAATCGCCGTGACAGTTACAGCCGCCGTCCGTCATACGACAACGGTGAGGAATACGGCGGCTCCAATCGTATCAGAGGCTATCATTATTCGGATTTGGACGATTATGAGGAGAATCGGTTTAGTCAGTCTGACAGTGTCGGTTCCGGAATGATGTATCTGCTGATGTTTGTGTTTTTTGCGGTGGTCGCTTCATCTGTCATATTCGGCAAAGTGTATGTCAATCATTCCATGGATATGGATTTGACATCTGATTCCGCCTATATAATGTCCTCGGAGAATGAGCCTTCGTCAGAGCCTGAACCCGTCGATCCGGCGGTTCAGAAAGTGGAGGAAGCACTTGGGAATATGACGCTTCAGCAGAAAGTCGGACAGCTCTTTATGGTGCGCAACAACGGAAGCGGCAGTTTTTCTGACACTGTTTACCGGACAGGCGCAGGCGGCGCCATTCTGTTTTGGGATGATTTCAAGAGAAAGAACGCCGATGAAGTCCGTGCCATGATTTCGGAGCTTCAATCGAGTTCCGATGAAAAAATGATCATAGCCGTGGACGAAGAAGGCGGAACCGTGGTGCGTGTCAGCCGCAATCCGAAACTGCGCAGCAGCAAATTCCTCTCTCCGCAGAATCTCTATTCAAAGGGCGGCTTTGACCTGATTGTTTCCGATACCGAGGAAAAGTGCGAGCTGCTCTACTCCCTCGGTATCAATATGAATATGGCACCGGTTGCGGATGTGTGTACCTCCTTGTCCGGATTTTTGTACAAGCGCTCTTTCGGCAAAGGCCCGGAGGAGACGGCCGAATATGTTTCCAAAGTGGTAGGCGTCATGAAGGAACCATCTGTCGCTTCATGCGTCAAACATTTTCCCGGCTACGGCAACAGCAAGGCGGACACCCACAAGGGTCTGGACGTCAACGAAAAGAGCCTGGAAGATCTGCGGGAATGTGATCTGGTGCCGTTCAGAGCGGCGATTAGGGACGGAACCGACGGAATCATGCTGACACATACCGTCATCCAATCCGTTGATCCTGACCGTCCGGCTTCTCTTTCGCCCGAAGTGGTGAATCTGATACGGGGAGAACTTGGTTTTGACGGAGTCATTATTACCGACGCGCTCGACATGGGCGCTCTGATCGAATTCAGCGAAGGAGACACCGGAAAAGCCTGCGTTATGGCAGTCAATGCCGGAGTGGATATTCTCTGCGCGCCCAAAAATCCCTTGTCGGATTACAATGCGGTGCTTGAAGCGGCTTCCAGCGGCGAGATTGATCAAAGCAGAATCGATGAGTCCGTGCGGAGAATCATTCGATTGAAAATGCGGCTTGGACTGTATCCATAAAATAATAAAATCCCGATGTATTGTTTCCGGTACATCGGGATTTGTTTTTTTCTGCTGATTACAGAACCAATTGCTTGATTTTGGTGAAATCGCCGTCCATTACCTTGTAGGTGGCAGGAATATCCGCACCCGTCAGATCGGTGATTTTCGGTGAAATATCCGAATGAATGTAGAGCGAATCCATGCCGATCATGTTGGCGCCCTTGATGTCGGTGCCGGCGTCGTTGCCGATCATAATGGACTCCGAAACATCCAGCCCGTAACGCTCCACCACGGTGCGGAAGAAGCGTTCCTCAGGCTTGCAGAGACCTTCATCGGAAGAAAAAACGATGCCGTCGAATTTGTCGTAAATGCCGAGTGCGATCATTTCGTGCTTGGTGAACATTTCCTGAGCGTTGGAGAGAAGGTAAACCCTTCCGCCTGCTTCATGAATGGCATCCAGCAGATCGGTCACTCCATCGTAAAGGCAGAGGAATTTGGTGGATATCGCCCGGAATGTCTGTCCGATCGTACGGATAATGTCCATAGAGACATTGACGCCCTTTTCCTTGAAAAGGTCTTCAAAGACATATTCCAGTTGAATTTCGGGATAATCCGCGCCGTTTTTTTCTCTCAGCCTTTTGGTGTGCTCGGCGCAGAGCCTGAGATAACCCTTGCGGAATTCCAGTGGGGTATAGAATGCTCCGTGATAGGCGTAAAGCTCAGTGACCTTTTTCCACAGATAAGGCTTGCCCTCGTTGGTGTTGATATCCACAAGTGTGCCGTAAAGGTCGAAAATATAATTCCGGTACATTGTTCCGTTGCTCCTTTTTAGAAAAAACCGGGCAGGCATATTTTGAGAGGAAATGTCTGCCCGGTTTATACGGTTGGAATGATGCGTGAAAGCGCAATTACAGATTATTAGGAGTGGATCGTACCTTTTCGGTAGTTGCCCGGGATGATGGCATATCAGAACTGATCCTGCTCTGGGAAAAAGACCCGGCAGAGAGCCTTGCTCCCTGCACCCCATTGTTTGGCGCTTTTTTCTTTTATTGTTATTTTGCTATCAGCGATACGCCCGTCATTTCTTCCGGCTGCGCAATGCCGAGGACTTCCAGCATGGTCGGAGCGATGTCTGCCAGGCAGCCGCCTTCACGCAGCTTGCAGTCGTATCCGACAACGCAGAACGGAACGGGATTGGTGGAGTGAGCGGTGAAGGGTTCGCCCTTCTCGTCGAGCATCTGATCGGCGTTGCCGTGGTCGGCTGTGATCATGACCACGCCGCCCATCTTGTTGACAGCAGCCTCTACCAGATCGCCGACACAGGTGTCCACCGCTTCCACAGCGGCCTTGGCCGCGTCGAAGATGCCGGTGTGTCCGACCATGTCGCAGTTGGCGAAGTTGACGATGATGATGTCGTATTTGCCGGAGAGTACACATTCCACCAGTCTGTCACGCACTTCATAGGCGCTCATTTCAGGCTGGAGATCGTAGGTGGCAACGGCAGGTGACTTGACAAGCACTCTGTCTTCGCCTTCGTACACCTTTTCTACGCCGCCGTTGAAGAAGAAGGTCACATGGGCATACTTCTCGGTTTCGGCGATGCGCAGCTGCGTCATGCCGAGAGAGGAGATGTATTCGCCGAGGGTGTTCTTGAGCGACTGAGGCTTGAAGGCAACATGCACATTCGGCATGGTGGCGTCGTACTGAGTCATGCAGACATAGTAAAGCGGGAAGAGGCCGTTTCTGCGCTCGAAGCCGCTGAAATCGGGATCAACCAGCGTGCGGGTGATTTCTCTGGCGCGGTCGGGACGGAAATTGAAGAAGATAACCGAGTCGTTTGCCTTCATGCCTGCGCCTTCGGTGCAGACTACCGGAATGACGAATTCATCGGTGATATTCTTGCCTTCCTCGTCGATCTGCTCATAGGAAGCCCTGATGGCGGCCACCGGGTCGGGATTCTGGATGCCTTCGCCGTATACGATGGCAGAATAGGCCTTGACCACACGCTCCCAGCGGTTGTCTCTGTCCATGGCGTAATATCTGCCCATGACGGTGGCAATCTTGCCCACGCCGATCTCGGCAAGCTTCTCCTGAAGCTGGGCGACGTAATCGGCACCCGAAGCAGGAGGAACGTCACGGCCGTCGAGGAAGCAATGCACATACACTTCGCTGAGACCGTATTGCTTGGCCATTTCGACAATGGCGTAAAGGTGGGTGATGTGGCTGTGAACGCCGCCGTCACTCATCAGGCCCATCAGGTGCAGAGCGCTGCCGTTGGCCTTGCAGTTCTCCATAGCGCCTTTGAGGGCTTCGTTTTCAAAGAAATTGCCATCCTTGATGGACTTGGTGATTCTGGTAAGCTCCTGATAGACGATTCTGCCGGCGCCCATGTTGGTGTGACCGACTTCGCTGTTGCCCATCTGACCGTCCGGAAGTCCGACAGCCATTCCCGAAGCGCCGATGGTGGTGTAGGCATTCTCCGAGAAGAATTTGTCGAGATTTGGCTTGCTGGCGGCGACAATGGCGTTGCCGTAGGAATCCTTGATGCCGTAGCCGTCCATGATGCAAAGAACAAGGGGTTTTTTCATATTGAAATTTGTTCCTTTCCGTTTTTGTTATCCAACAGATTTAAATATTCAGCGGCAGCGCCAAAGGGAATGATCGGGGGGGATTCTTGCTGACGGTACAAAGCCAGTCTGAATAGGAGACTGTTTCTGTATTCGCCGGACTCTGTTGTAGGTTCGGGCGTGTCTTGCTCGCTCAGCCAAAGGCTTCGCTCGTGGGGCGCTGCCCCACCCCTCCGCAAGGGGAACCAGTCCCCTGGACCCCGCACTCGCATTCGCTCGCTAGTTACGGCGCTGCGCGCTGGCTTTTCCTTTATTATCTGCTGGCTGCTGCGACGATTGCCGCAAACTTGGTCGCAACCAGAGAGGCGCCGCCGATCAGGCCGCCGTCAACATCAGGCTGATCGAGCAGCTCGACAGCGTTGCCGTCGTTCATGGAACCGCCGTACTGCACCACGATCTTGTCCGCTGCCTCTGCGGTGTAAAGTTCACCGATGAGAGTGCGGATAATCTTGCAGACTTCATTGGCCTGCTCAGCGGTTGCGGTCTTGCCTGTGCCGATGGCCCAGACAGGCTCGTAGGCGATAATAATTCTGTCAAGCTCCTCAGCGGTTACGCCTTCGAGGGCCTTGGTGGTCTGTTCACGGACAAGGGATTCTGTCACGCCTGCTTCACGCTGATCGAGTGTCTCGCCAACGCATACAATGGCGGTCATGCCTGCGTCAAGAGCGGCTCTGGTTCTTGCGTTGACGGTAGCGTCGGTTTCGCCGAAGTACTGTCTGCGCTCGCTGTGGCCGATGATGACATACTGCACGCCCATGGAGGTGAGCATTTCAGCGCTGACTTCAGCGGTGAAGGCGCCGCTCTTGGCCCAGTGACAGTTCTCCGCGCCGACCTTAATGTTGGTGTCCTTGGTGGCTTCCAGAGCGTTCTGGAGGTCAACGTAAGGAACGCATACGAGAACGTCACAGTCCGCATCCTTTACCAGGGGAGCGATCTCGTTGATGAGAGCGGTGGTTTCCGCGGGAGTCTTATTCATCTTCCAGTTGCCGGCGATAACAGCCTTGCGAAGTGTCTTGTTCATTGTAATTACCTTCCTTTGATAAATAAATTGTCAAAATGCAATACGGAGCCGACTCCGGAAAAGCAGTCCAAAGCCTGCACGGAATCAGCCCCGCCTTCTGAATGAGTGTTGAGTTTGGAGTTTTAATCAGTGTGGAGCAAAGGCGCTCGCATTCGCTCGCTAAGTGAATAACGAATAGTGAATAATGTCGGAGTGCTGCGCACTGAAACATAAGCTCACAAGCTCGCAATATTCGTCTCGCCCTTCACTCTTTGCCATTCGACCTGAATAAAATTACTTCTCGTTGAGGCATGCGATACCGGGAAGCTCTTTGCCCTCGAGGAATTCAAGGGAAGCGCCGCCGCCGGTGGAGATGTGGGACATCTTGTCGCCGAAGCCGAGATTGTTGACAGCCGCAGCGGAATCGCCGCCGCCGATGATGGTGGTTGCTTCGGTCTCAGCCAGAGCCTTGGCAACAGCGATGGTGCCTTTTGCGAGAATCGGATTCTCAAAAACGCCCATCGGGCCGTTCCAGACAACGGTCTTGGCGGACTTGACAGTGTCTGCGTAAAGCTCAGCGGTCTTGGTGCCGATGTCGAGACCCTGCATATCAGCGGGAATAGTGTCAACAACGGTTACTTCGATAGGAGCGTCGATCGGATCGGGGAAATCCTTGGTGATGGTGGTGTCGATGGGGAGGAGGAGCTTCTTGCCGAGCTTCTCAGCCTTTTCCATCATTTCCTTGCAGTAGTCGATCTTGCTGTCGTCTACGAGGGAGAGGCCGACTTCCTTGCCCTGAGCCTTGAGGAAGGTGTATGCCATACCGCCGCCGATGATGAGCGTGTCGCACTTCTCGAGCAGGTTGGAGATGACGTTGAGCTTGTCAGCGACCTTGGCGCCGCCGAGGATGGCGACGAAGGGACGGACAGGATTCTCAACGGCGTTGCCGAGGAACTGGATTTCCTTCTGAATGAGGTAGCCGACAACAGCGGTGTCAACAATGCTTGCTACGCCGACGTTGGAGCAGTGTGCTCTGTGGGCTGTGCCGAATGCGTCGTTGACAAATACGTCGCAGAGAGAAGCGAGTTCCTTGGAGAACTCCTCGCCGTTCTTGGTCTCTTCTTTTCTGTAACGGGTATTTTCGAGAAGGATGATATCGCCGTCCTGCATTGCTTCAACAGCGGCCTTTGCGTTGGGGCCGACAACCTCGTTGTCAGCGGCGAATTTGACTTCCTGACCGAGCAGCTCGGTGAGCTTGGCGGCTACGGGAGCGAGGGAAAGCTCAGGCTTGGGCTCTCCTTTCGGCTTGCCGAGGTGGGAGCAGAGAATGACCTTGCCGCCGTCGGCAACCAGCTTTTTGATGGTAGGCAGAGCAGCGGTCAGACGGTTGGTGTCGGTGATAACGCCGTTCTTGAGCGGTACGTTAAAATCGCAGCGAACCAGCACTTTCTTGCCTTTTACGTCGATATCGTCGACGCTCTTTTTGTTAAGAAGAGAACTCATGGGTAATACATCCTTTCGTGTCAATGCCGAAATATTTTGATACGGCATGAATTACAGAATTTGGATAATGCCGCCTTACGAACCTGCCGTCTTTAACGGAGCCTGCCTCCGTTAAAATATGAACTGCCGCTACGCCGCATATCTATGATATATTTTACTATATTTTCCGCTGTATTTCAAGTAGAAAAAAAGACAAAACCCACGATTTTATGATTATTTTACATATTTTACATATATCATCCCGTCCGATAAAAGCAAGTCATTCACACTCAGGCCGCCTTCGGCATACTATGCTAACAACATAGAATATCGGGAGGTTAACTTTCATTATGGCAAGAATTTATCTCAGTCCGTCCACGCAGGAATACAATGAATATGTCAACAATCTCGGCACCGAGGAGCAGAACATGAACCGCCTTGCCGACGCGCTTGTGCCGTATCTCGACCGGCTCGGCATCGACTACACACGCAATACGCCCCAGATGACCGCCCGCACGTCCATTCAGCAGGCGAATTCCACCGGGCCGTATGATTTTTACCTGGCGCTTCATTCCAATGCCGCCCCCGAGCAATTCGCCGGAATGTTACGTGGGCCGGATATTTATTACAACCCGGCCGACCCCGAAAGCAGAAGAGCCGCCGATCTGATTGCGGAGGAATTCCGGAAGATCTATCCCGAACCGCAGCTGGTGGATGTCCGCCCGACCGACTTCCTCGGCGAAGTGCTGCGCCCGAATTATCCGGCAGTGCTGGTGGAGACTGCCTATCATGATAATCCCGAAGATGCTGAGTGGATTCTGACCTATTTTGACGCTATCGCAAGGGCATTGGCCAACGCAACGCAGGAATTCATCGGAGAAAGCGGCCAATCGTTACCGTTTTCTTATTCCGAATAAAAAATTTCCGACCGTGTTTGACGAATCATTACAAAACACGGTCGGATGTTTTATGTCAAAAATAAAAGCCGTATGTGGAAAGCGTAATACAGGAGATTCTTTTGATTGTGTCGTCGTCTAATGAATAATCCGTTTCAGACAACACGTCTTTGACATAGACACAGAAATTCTCCAAGAAATTCTGCCGTGACTTAGCCAATGCCTGCACTTTGTCTTTGGTTTCTGCCTTGCTTCGCACAAAATCGACATACGGTTTCAGTTGGTCATCGCTCTTTTGGTAATGCATATTGAATCTCCTTTAAAAAACAAAACAGGCGTCAAGCCACTGTTTTGTGCGGCTGCCTGACGCCTGTAAAAATTAATCGGTTACCGGCGAAAGCCTGATGCCTGAAAAAATCAGAACTTGCCGGCCTTTGCAGCCTCTTCGATGGAAACGGCCACGGAAACGGTCATACCGACCATAGGATTGTTGCCTGCGCCGATCAGACCCATCATTTCAACGTGAGCCGGAACGGAGGAGGAACCTGCGAACTGAGCGTCAGAGTGCATTCTGCCGAGGGTATCGGTCATACCGTAGGAAGCAGGGCCTGCCGCCATGTTGTCGGGATGGAGTGTACGGCCTGTGCCGCCGCCCGAAGCAACGGAGAAGTACTTTTTGCCGGCCTCGATGCGCTCCTTCTTGTAGGTGCCTGCAACGGGATGCTGGAATCTGGTCGGGTTGGTGGAGTTACCTGTGATGGAAACGTCCACGTTCTCCTTCCACATGATGGCAACGCCTTCCTGAACGTCGTTGGCGCCGTAGCAGTTGACCTTTGCTCTCGGGCTTGCGGGATCCTTGGAATAGCACTTGCGGAAGACTTCCTTCAGCTCGCCGGTGTGATAATCGTACTCGGTTTCGACATAGGTGAAGCCGTTGATTCTGGAGATGATCTGCGCTGCGTCCTTGCCGAGGCCGTTGAGGATAACTCTGAGGGGCTTCTGGCGGACCTTGTTGGCCTTGTCGGCAATACCGATAGCGCCTTCAGCGGCAGCAAAGGATTCATGGCCTGCGAGGAATGCGAAGCACTCGGTGTCCTCTTCGAGCAGCATCTTGCCGAGGTTGCCGTGGCCGAGACCGACCTTGCGGCGATCGGCGACGGAGCCGGGAATGCAGAAGGACTGGAGGCCTTCGCCGATGGCTGCGGCGGCGTCGGAAGCCTTGCGGCAGTTCTTCTTGATGGCGATGGCAGCGCCGACGGTGTAAGCCCACTTTGCGTTCTCGAAGCAGATGGGCTGAATGTTCTCTACCATGTGGTAAACGTCGAGACCTGCGTCCTTGGTAATCTGCTCAGCCTCCTCGATGGAGCCGATGCCGTACTCGGCAAGCTTTGCGAGAATCTGTTTTTCTCTTCTGTCGTATGATTCAAATGTAATCATTATGCATTACCTCCTCTGATTATTCTTTTCTGGGATCGATGAATCTGACGGCGTCAG
>CAMHJC010000066.1 GCA_946185345.1 uncultured Clostridia bacterium | reverse complement strand
ACATAGGTCTGCTAAGTTCCATCAGAATCAGAAGTCTTAAGTTGATGACATTGCCTTCTGCGGGTGCTCTATGGTGATAAATCTTCCATTGTGTTTCTTTATTTGAAAAATACCCATTTTGTCAAATTGAACGATTTCTTCATCAGACAATTTTTCAGTGGAAAAAAAGGCAAATTGCCGCACCTGATTGCCCGACAGATAGGAGCATACGCCAATATCGGATATTTTTGATAGTTCCATTTGGTTGAAAGTAAAACAGAGCCATTTTTCGGTCACATTGATGTCGTCAATGGTAACCGTTCTGTGGGCAATCGGCGAGCAAGTGATTAGCAGAAGTTCCAAAATCAAAAAAACAACCATGCTTGTGCTGAAATCTTCCCAATTCTGAATCGGACAAATGAGAATTAGTGCAAGCCATAAAGCAAAAATCAGCAAATGCAAAAAAATCAAACCGTAATAGGATATTGTCGATACCTTGAATTTCATATTCATCCCTTTTCTTTGATACTATCCCGTTACTCATATTCTTCGGTGCTGCTTTGGAATTCGCCCGACCTTGTTGCGTGTCCGGGCTGGTCATGCTTTTGGTCGGTACTGCGTCGGTATTCGCCTGAGTCTGTTGCGCATCCGGGTGCGTCTTGCTCGTTCGGCTTCGCCTCACTCGTGGGGCTTTGCCCCACGCCCCAGCAGGGCACCTGCCCTGCACCCGCGAGGAGGTCCAGACCCCCTCGACTCCCGCGCTCGCATACGCTCGCTTCATCAGCGCTGCGCTATGCTTTTTATTTTTTTAGAATATCCCGGAGTTGCTCGGCGCGGTAGTCGCCGCTGATCCTCACGTAGTCGTATGTCAGATCGCAGCCGTAGGCCTCCGCCTTGCCGTCGCCGCTGCCGCAGCTGATGTCAATGATAATCTCGTCGGCGAGAAGAATCTCCTTTGCCCTTGCTTCGTCAAAATCAATCCCTGCGCCGTTCTGACAGACAATGACCCTGCCTCGTTCCGATACAAACGCTACTTCCACCTTGGAAATGTCGCACTTCGCTCCGGAATAGCCTATCGCGCAAAGCACTCTGCCCCAGTTGGCATCCGAGCCGAAGATCGCCGCCTTCACCAGACTCGAACAGATCACCGACTTGGCGATCATCCGGGCATTTTCTTTGTCGACAGCACCGTGAACCGTGCAGGTCAGCAATCGGGTGGAGCCTTCGCCGTCCCTGGCCAGCTCCCGGCAGACGGTAATGCAGATGGCTTTCAGCGCATGGGTGAAGCGGTCAAAGGCGTACCCTTCGCTGTCGATGATCGGATTGCCGGCGAGTCCCGAAGCCATGATCGCCGCCGTGTCGTTGGTGGAGGTGTCTCCGTCCACCGAAACCATGTTGAAGGTCTGGGGAACGACCCTGGCAAGAGACAGGCGCAGCATTTCGGGGGTAATCGCCGTGTCGGTGGTGATGAAGCAGAGAATGGTCGCCATATTGGGGTGAACCATGCCGGAGCCTTTCGCCATTGCGCCGAAGCGGACGGTCGTGCCGCAGAGGTCGTATTCAAAGGAAATCTCCTTGCGGTAGCGGTCGGTGGTGAGAATGGCGTCGGCCGCTTCGCTTCCTCCGTCACGGCGCAGCCGTGAAGCCAGCTCCGCCGCCGAATTGCGTATCGGGTCAAGATGAAGCACCTGCCCGATCACCCCGGTGGACGCCACAATGACGTCTTCGGGGGCGATATGCATGGCATCGGCGGCAATGCGGCACATCTCCCGTGCCTTCTGCTCGCCGTCGGCGTTGCAGGTATTGGCGTTGCCGCTGTTGCAGATAATGCCCTGCGCATATCCGTCGGCGATATTGTCCCGTGTGACCGCAATGGACGCTCCTTTGACCAGATTCTGGGTATAGGCTCCGGCCGCCGGACAGCGCACCTCACAGCGAATCATCGCAAGGTCACGCTTGTTTTTGTTGCGCCGCATGCCGCTGTGGATTCCTGCCGCCTCAAAGCCGAGCGGAGCGGTAATTCCGCCGGGAATCACACGGGAATGAGATAATCTGAGTAAAAATTTTGACATATAATAAAAATCTCAGTCCTTGTCTATCGGCTTGTCGAGGTCGATTTTTTTATGACAATCGGGACATTCTTCCGTAATGGCGTAAGGCATGCCGAAAAAGGCTTTTTTGACGATATTCTTGGAACCGCATTTCGGGCAAAAAAGAAATTCCTTCTGCCTGTGCGCGTAAAAGCTGCACAATATGCCTCCGAGAATCAGTATGGAAATCAGCGCCGCAATGGTGATAAAGCCTTTGCTGATAAACATGCAAACAAAGAACAGCAGGAACGACAGGCTGTAGCACAAACGTGAGCCTGTCATCAGTATTTTTCTTGTCTCGTAGTATTCTCTTCTCGATTTCATTGAATATCAGTCCTCCGTATATTTTTTTACAAGCGCAAGCAGCAGGGTGGAAATGGCCGCAATGATGGCTGACCATGTGGCTATGAATCGAAGAAAGGTCTTGACGGGATTATTCTCCTTTGCGATAAAAACCGCTCTCGGGCCGTCGGCGCCGCCGATGATTCCCAGCTTCCCGCGCTCCCTGCCGGTCAGATTCCGGACGCCTGTCGCCAGACCGATGACGCTAAAAAAGCAGAGGATCAGCGAGGCGAATTTTCTGTAGAGGTTTCTCAGTACGCCCATAGGATTATGCTCCTTGTTGAATTACAGTATTGTCTCCATGCCGATTTTCTGAGGAATCAGTCCGCAGCTCTCATAAAATCGAATGGCATCGGGATTGCAGCACCAGACATTCAGCGTGACGTTGTAGCAGCCCGTTTCTCTGGCAAAACGCAGCACGAATTCGTACAACTGCCGCCCGATGTGCTGTCCCCGGCATTGTTCGTCCACGCAGAGATCGTCTATATAGAGCGTTCTGATGTCGGTCACGCAGGTGTCGCCGGGATGCTCCTTGAACATACAGAAGGCATATCCCTTCACGCCTTCCTCCGTATCGGCGACGAAAATCGGGCGGTTGTCGTCCTGCATTAACTCCGCAAGCTGATCGGGCGTGTATTTCACGCCGTCCGGCTTGAAAAGATCCGGTCTGCCCTGATGATGCACATTGCAGACCTGCCGCAGCAGTTCGCTGAGCATGGGTATGTCATCTTGTGACGCCCTGCGTATGGTCATATATGAATTCTCCTATCTTTTTGGATTCTGCAATAAACGGAAAGTTAGATGAGTTTGGAGTGTGGAGTTTGGAGTGTGGAGTTTTGGAAGCCCTGCGGGCTTGAAAAATATACGCTCGCAAGCTCGCTTAAAAGGTTATTATCAGAATATTTAGTGCTTTTATTTCAAAAGCGAACGAACGTGAGCGTTATATTCCAAGGCGCTCTGCGCCTTCCTTCACTCCACACTCCACACTCCACACTCCAAACTTAAGCACAGCTCCGCTGTGCGCTTAACTTTCCTTTTAGCGGTCTATCATTTCACGTATTCTCTTTACATTGGCAAGGGTATTTTCCTTGGCCGGGCCGCCTGCGCTCTTGCGCTGGCTGACGCAGACATCCAGGTTGATGGCCTCATAAACACCCTCGTTGAAGGTGTCACAGATCTTTTTGTATTCGTCGAGCGGCAGGGTTTCAAGCGTTTCCCCCGTCTCAATGCACTTGGCCACAAGGGTGCCGGTCGCCTTGTAGGCGTCACGGAAAGGCAGTCCCTTCTTGACCAGATAATCCGCGCAGTCGGTGGCGTTGATGAAGCCTTTGGCGGCGGCGGCTCTCATATTGTCTTTGAGCACCGTCATGGTGTCGAGCATGGGAATGAAGGTGGTAATGCACATTTTCACGGTGTCGAAGGAATCGAAGATGGCTTCCTTGTCCTCCTGCATATCCTTGTTGTAGGCAAGCGGAATACCCTTCATCACGGTGAGCAGGGTCATCAGATCGCCGAACACTCTGCCCGATTTGCCCCTGACCAATTCGGCGATATCGGGATTCTTCTTCTGCGGCATGATGGAGGAGCCGGTGGAAAACGCATCGTCCAGCTCGATGAATTTGAATTCCCACGAACACCAGAGGATGATCTCCTCGGCAAACCGTGAGAGATGCACCATCACGATGGCCAGAGCGGAAGCCAGTTCCAGACAGAAATCACGGTCGGAAACGCCGTCCAGGCTGTTTCTTGAAAAATCGTCCATTCCCAGCGCAGCGGTCGTCAGGCCGCGGTCAATTTCATATGTCGTGCCGGCCAATGCGCAGCTGCCGAGAGGATTGACATTCATGCGCTTCTTTGCGTCCTGAATTCTTGCGATGTCACGCAGGAGCATTTCGGCGTAGGCGAGCAGGTGATGGCCGAAGGTAATCGGCTGTGCGCGCTGAAGATGGGTATAACCCGGCATGACGGTCTCGGCGTTTTCCTCCGCCTTGTCGCAGATGACATTCACTAATTCCCTGAGATCGGCGAGAATTTCGTCCGCCTGCTTGCGGAGATTCAGGCGGATGTCGAGCGCCACCTGATCGTTGCGGCTGCGGGAAGTATGCAGACGTTTGCCGGTGCTGCCAAGGCGTGCGGTGAGTTCGCCTTCCACGAAGGTATGGATGTCCTCGGCTTCCATGTCGATGGAAAGCGTGCCGTTCTCGATGTCGGCGAGAATTCCCTTTAATCCATCTATGATTTTATCGGCCTCACTCCGGTCGATGATGCCGCAGGTGCCGAGCATATCGGCGTGAGCCATGCTGCCCTCGATATCCTCACGGAACATACGGCTGTCGAAGGAAATGGAGGAATTGAAGTCGTTTGTTTTTTTGTCGATCGCCTTTGAAAAGCGTCCCTGCCAAAGCTGCATATTGTATGTAGTCTCCTTTGTGTTTTGTAATTTAGGTGATTGTAAAAGTCGAAAAGCTACGAAAATCGGGGCTTTACGGTGTTTGAAACCACAAGCTTTTCTCCGTTCGTGAGAAGGCAAATCTTAGGCTTTTCCCTTATCGGTTGCGCCCGGGTGCGTTTCAAAATCGAAGTGCGATGCAGCGATGGGCGCTGCGCTTGCTTCATTATTCTTATTGCTTATTTATTCTTTTTGCTGAATTCCGAGAAATCAATGATCGTGTTGCCGTCCGTCACCATAGGCAGCTCGCCGTTCCACTTCTTCATCATCTCGTACTTGATCAGATTCTCATTCAGCGACTTGCTCAGTATGTTATTCGCCTTCGCCTGTGCCTCCGACTGAATTCTCAGCGTTTCGGCCTCCGCCTCCGCCTTGACAATGGCCTCTTCCTTCTCGGTTCTGGCCTTCAGCAGACGCTGCTCTGCCACCTGCTTTTCCTCGATGGCGGCTATGTAGGCCTCGGAGAATTCAAAGTTGATGATGTTCACGTCCTCCACATAAATGCCGTTCTTGTTGAGCTTGTTGTTAAGCTCCTCGATGAGACCCTGAGAAATCAGTGAGCGGTTGGCAACGCTCTCCTCGGCCGTGTACTTGGCGGTGATGGCTTTAAGTACCTCGTTGACTGCCGGACTGACCAGAATCGTCTCGTAATCGCTGCCGACATTCTTGTAAATGGCGTAGGATTTGTCCTTTGACACACGGTAATTGATGGCCAGCTTGGTCTCCACCGTCTGCAAATCCTTCGAAAATGCCTCGGTCTCTACTTCCAGCTTGACAATGCGGTTGTCCATCTTGATGATGGTCTGAATGAAGGGAACCTTCAGGTGAATACCCTCCTGAAGGACATTTTCGCTGACGTGACCGAGTGTGTTGATAACGCCCGTGTGTCCTGCGTCCACGATGGTAATGCTGTTGAACAGAATGATAACGACTGCCAGCACCGCAATGACGATAGCGATGGTTTTTTTCGGAATTTCAAAAGTCTTTTTTTCGTTGATAATGATTGCCATGATGAATACGTCCTTTCAAAAATAGGTTGCAGGGTGAAGGTAGAAGGTTGCAGGTTCCTACCTCCTACCTTCTACCTAAAAAAACGGCAGGGCAGAAAAAAGCCTGTTTTCCCTGCCCTGCGCGATGAATGACCGAAAATACAAATCGGTAAATAATTATTGATCCTGTTTTGCGGCAGCCTGTTCCTTCATAGCCTGAACCTTAATGGGCAGTCCGAAAAGGTTGATGAAGCCTGCCGAATCGTTCTGGTCGTAAACCTCGTCCTCATCGAAGGTGGCGATATCCTCGTCATAGAGAGAATAGGGAGATTTTACGCCGGCGTCGATGATGTTGCCCTTGTAGAGCTTCAGACGGACGTCACCAGTGACCTTCTCCTGGGTGCTGTCAACGAATGCCGAAAGGGCCTCGCGCAGAGGTGTGTACCACTGACCGAAGTAAACCAGCTCGGCAAAGCGGATGGCGACCTGCTGCTTGTAGTGATAGGTGTCACGGTCGAGGCAGATTTCCTCCAGCTTGTTGTGCGCGTGATAGAGAATGGTTCCGCCGGGAGTCTCATAAACGCCGCGGCTCTTCATGCCGACCAGACGGTTCTCCACCATGTCGGCAATGCCGATGCCGTTCTTGCCGCCCAGCTCGTTGAGCGCAGCGACCATGGCCGGGCCGTCCAGCTTTTCGCCGTTGAGCGCCACCGGAATACCCTTTTCAAAGCTCAGAGTGATATAGGTTGCCTCGTCGGGAGCCTTCTCGGGAGAAACGCCCATTTCAAGGATCTTGTCATACATCGGCTCGTTCCAGGGATTCTCCAGGTCAAGGCCTTCATGCGACAGGTGCCAGAGGTTCTTGTCCTTGGAGTAGTTGGTCTCTCTGTTGATCTTGAGCGGAATATTGTGCTGCTCCGCATACTCGATCTCCTGCTCACGGCTCTTGAATTCCCATGTTCTCCAGGGAGCGATGATCTTCATCTGGGGAGCAAATCTCTTGATGGCCAGCTCGAAACGCACCTGATCGTTGCCCTTGCCGGTGCAGCCGTGGCAGATGGCGTCGGCGCCTTCCGCCAGAGCGATCTCGACGATTCTCTTGGCGATGATGGGACGGGCGAAGCTGGTGCCGAGCAGATACTTATTCTCGTAAACAGCGCCGGCTTTCAGCGTGGGATAAACATAATCGTCCACGAATTCCTTTTTGAGGTCGGCAATGTAGAGCTTGCTGGCGCCTGTGGCAATGGCCTTCTCCTCCAGACCGTCCAGCTCGGTTCCCTGTCCGACGTCGCCCGAAACGGCGATGACTTCGCAGCCGTTGTAATTTTCCTTGAGCCACGGAATGATAATGGATGTGTCAAGTCCTCCGGAATAGGCGAGAACTACCTTTTTGATCTCAGACATGTTTGGTTCCTCCGTCAATTCTAAATATTTATGCCGTATCAAATTAATTATATCACATTGCTGCGGCATTTGCAATCACAATTTGATTATACGGCGTTTTGATGTATAAATCAAGTGCAAAAATGAATATTTATGCATTTCAGATGATTTTCGTGCAAATGGGGATAATTCCGAATTCACGGTCAGGAATTATAGGCATTTTTTTGCAATCGCACCTCATTTCACTCCTTAAGAGGCGATTAAAAGCCCTTGTCCGGTCGATACAATTGATTTGCCGCTGCCGGATCAATGTATAAATATTCTAAATATACACAAAAATTGAATAAAAAAATCCGGCGGTCTCTGCCGTTATGCAGGCAGAGCTGCCGCCGGAATAAAAATTGTCAGGGTGACTGTGGCCGAAACAATCAGTCGGTTGCACCGGTATCCTCCAGCAGCTTGACGGTGATGTCAAATGTGCTTGAGGCGGCGGTGGTGGAAGCGGGACGGTAAATGGTCAGAGTGATTGTGTCGCCCGGCTTCTTTTCGAACATGATATCCTGAAGCTGCGAAAGGTCGGTGATGCGCTTGCCGTCGCAGTGGGTAATGATGTCGTACTTCTGCGCCTTGCCGTTCATGTCGGAATCGCTGTTGATGTCGTAAACCTGGAGACCTGCGGGAATTCCCTGGCTCTCGTATGCGCTGGTAAGCGTCCGGCAGGTGATGCCCAGCTTGACTCTGCCCTGCACATAGCCGAATTTGCTCAGGTCGTTAACCACTTCCTTAACCTTGGAGGACGGAATGGCAAAGCCCATGCCTTCATAGCCTGTTTCGGCAATCTTGGCAGTATTGACGCCGATGACCTGGCCGTACATATTGACCAGAGCGCCGCCGGAATTGCCGGGATTGATGGCCGCGTCGGTCTGGATATATCTCATGGCGCTGGTGGATTCCATATTTTCGGTATCAATGATTCTGTCAACGCCCGAAACAATCCCCATTGTGACGGAACCGGCAAACTGTCTGCCGCCGGGATTGCCGATGGCGATCACATAATCGCCCAGCACAAGCTGACTGCTGTCGCCCAGCTCGCACTCCGGAAGTCCTGTCGCATCGATCTTGAGTACGGCAAGGTCGGAACGCACGTCATAACCGATAACCTTCGCATCGTATGTCGTGCCGTCGCTGGTAATCACCGAGACGTCGTACTTATTGCTGTCGCCTATAACGTGTGAATTGGTCACGATATATCCGTCCGAGCTGATGATGATGCCGGAGCCTTCGCCGCTGTTCTGGGACATGTAACTCACATTGTCCACCGTGATAACGCTGACAATGGAGGGACGCACCTTGGCCGCTACCTGAGCCGGGGTAAGCTGCTGGCCTGCCGCCGTGACAGTGGTGTCGGTCTTGGGTGTTTCGACCTCGTTAAAGGCGAATACGCCGTTGCTGTCCGTGCTGCCGCCTGACTGTGAACCCGAATCGGTGCAGCTGTATCCCGCCCGGAAGAGCGCAATGCTTCCGAAGCCTATCAGTGCGGTCGCAAGTATCACCGCGACAATGGCTACGGCTACTTTGCCGCCGCCCGATTTCTGCTGCGGCTGAAGCGTAGGATACGGAACGCCCGACTGCTGGGCCGGCGCATATGCGTAGCCGGTACCGGAAGCGGGATATGCGTTTGTCTGACTGGGTCTGGAGCCGTTCATATTTTGCTGATTCATATCAATTCCTCTTTTCAGATGTACATTGCTTGTATTTACAATATAAGCCTTATAAGTGTTGCTTTTGTGATGGTTGAGTGAATAATAAAATAAATCAGGAGGTTTCTTCCTCGCTCTGCTTCTTGGAGCGTGAGGCGTTGCGGGAGCCTTCCGCCGCCTCGGGCAGAGTGAAGATGATGTTGCAGTAATTTCCCTCTGAACCTTCCGCACGGATTCTGCCGCCGTGCAGCGTAACGATGGTCTTGACGATATAAAGTCCCAGACCTACGCCCTGGCGGTCAAAACTCCGGCTTTTGTCGGTCTTGTAAAAACGCTCGAAGATGTGCGACAGTTCCTCGGTGGAAACGCCGATGCCGCTGTTGGAGATGCTGACGGTGACCACCTTGTTCTGCACCGAAGCATTCACACGGATATATCCGCCTTCGTTGGTGAATTTAACCGCATTGTCAAAGAGATTGTAAAGCACCTGATGAATCAGGTCGGCGTCGCCGTTGACCGTAATGGCATCCAACCCGTCGAGTCCCTGAATGTCGATGTGCTTTTCCTCAATGCGGTGCTCAAAGGAGAGCAGCGCCTGGAAGATCACTTCCGACAGGTTGAATTTCTGCTTTTTCAGCTCCATCGCGCCGCTATCTATCCTCGACAGGTCGAGCATGGAACGCACCAGACGGGCCAGCCGCTTGGTCTCGTCCGAAATGATGCGGAGATATCTGTCCTGCTGCTCATACGGAATGGTGCCGTCGAGCAGTCCGTTGACATATCCCGAAATATTGGTCATGGGCGTCTTCAGCTCGTGGGATATGTTGGCAATGAAGCTGCGGTTGATGGTTTCGCTTTCGGCCAGCTTGGAACCCATTTCATTGAGAGCGTCGGCGAGCTGTCCGACTTCGTTTTCGCTCTGGAAATCAATGCGCATGGTAAAATCCCCGTCGGAGAATTTCCTGGCGGCCTTGACCATCTGCCTGAGCGGCTGAACCTGCCGGTATGTCAGCATGTAAACCATACAGAATGAAATAATGGCGGCGATCAGCACGGCTGCCACCACTATGCGTGAAATGTCGCTGCGGAAATCCGAAATGGCCGACGTCGAAGAAGCCACAAAGACAAATCCGGCGATATACTCCTTGCCGACTTCGCCGCCCGCCACAAAGGGAACCGCCACGATGTAGTGACTCTGGTCGTAAATGCCGCCCAGACGGTCGGTCATACGGTATTCGCTGACTCTGGCGGCCGCCGAAATCACCGATGAAGAAATGACGCACTTCTGGTGGCGGCAGATGAATTCCTTGTCGTCAGGAGTGTCGGCGTGGAGGTATTCCTCCGAACAGATGACGGTGTTTCCCTGAGCGTCCACTATGAAGATATCGGCGCCGCAGCTGGAACTGAGTATGCCCAGGGTGGAGCGCATCTTTTCCTTGCCTGCGTCGGTAATGACATACTGAATGGTGGCATTCATGCTGACATCGCTGCTTCGCATCGGCACGGGAATGATGTAGGAATTCATGCCGTCGGCCACGATATGGGCATTGTCGGCCAGCTGCTGCTGCTTTTCGCTCTGCCAGCGGTTGGCTATCAGCTCGGACATAATCAGTCCGAATATGATCAGGCTGCATATCAGCACTGACGAAGTGACAAACAGATATTTGGTAAACAGCGAGCGGGAGACGATGTGCCTGATCTCATCAAAAAAGCCGATCAGCCTGGAACGGAAGCCCCGTTTTTTCAGCTTGGCTCCGCCTGTGTGCGAAGAACCGAATTCTCCGTCGAACTCGCTGTCCTTGATGTTTTCATTGTCAAACTGCATAGCAGATTAATCCACTTTCCACTACTTTACTTCAAATTTGTAGCCTACGCCCCAGACGGTTTTGAGTGACCACTGGTCGCTCACGCCCTCCAGCTTTTCACGCAGACGTTTTACGTGGACGTCAACCGTGCGGCTGTCGCCGTAATAATTGAATCCCCATACCTCGTCCAGCAGCTGGTCGCGGGAGAATACGCGGTTGGGATTGCTGGCCAGGTGGTAGATCAGCTCCATCTCTTTGGGAGGAGTGTCCACCTGTACGCCGTTGACCTTCAGCTCGTAATTGTTGAGGTTGATGGAAAGCTTGTCAAATGTGACAACCTTCTTTTCGTTGGGATCCTGTTTGCCGCTTCTGCGGAGCACGGCCTTGATGCGCGCCAGCACTTCCTTTGTCTCAAAAGGCTTGACCACGTAGTCGTCAGCGCCCAGCTCCAGGCCGAGCACCTTGTCAAATGTCTCGCCCTTGGCTGTGAGCATGATGATGGGACACTGAGACTTCTTGCGGATCTCGCGGCATACCTGCCAGCCGTCCAGCTCGGGAAGCATGATGTCCAGCAGAATGATGTCGGGACTCTCCTGCTCGAAACATTCCACCGCCTTGCGGCCGTCATGCGCCAGCGCCACCGTGTAGCCTTCCTTTTCCGCATAGAGCCTGAGAAGCTCGCAGATATTCTGGTCATCGTCAACAATCAGTATTTTTCCTGTTTCCATGTTTTTAAATCCTGCCCTTCGGTTTTGAATTGATCGTCAATATAGGTACAATTTCAGGCTGTATTTCATCTGTAATACATTCCCTATCCAATTATTATATACCAATATTTTGTGAATTGATTGAATTTTTATTAATACAAGCGTGTTTTTTTGTTAAGCGGAGAAATCACGCCTTTTCTCTGCCCTCCGGCGAAGATCGGCTCAGACAGTGCGAGAAGCTTATCGCCCCGTGTGGACAGCGGCTCACGCATTGACCGCACCGGATACATTCCGCATGATTCGGCGATTTCACCGGATCAACCGCCATGCCGCAGGCCGAGGCACAGGCGCCGCAGCCGGTGCATTTGCCGCTGTCCACCTTCAGACGCACCGCCGACACCCCGTTGAACAGAGCGTAAAAGGCGCCCAGCGGACAGAGGTATCTGCAGAACGGCCGGAAGATCACCGCCGATGCAAGCACCACCGCCGTCAGCACCGCCGCCTTCCATGTGAATATCCAGCCCAGCAGGCCGCGCAGTCTCTCATCGGCCGCCGTGAGAAGCATTCCGGCCACGGTGCCGGAAGGACAGAGATATTTGCAGAAAAACGGCGTGGTTTTATAGACAAACGGCAGCACCAGCACCATCAGCAGAAGCACGGCGTATTTCAGATATCTGAGATACATGTCTCCCCGGAATGTGCGCAGCTTTTTCGGCGCAGGCACCTTAAACAGCAGATCCTGCAAAAATCCGAACGGACAGAGGAATCCGCAGACAAGTCTGCCCAGCGTCACTCCGAAAAACACCATCACGCCCAGCACATAATACGGAAATCTGAATTTCCACGCCGATACGGCGCTTTGCAGCGAGCCTACGGGACAGGCTCCCAGTGCGCCGGGACAGGAATAGCAGTTCAGTCCCGGCACGCAGAAATGCTTTGCCCCGCCGCCGTAAATCCTTCCCGTGAAAAAGCCGGCGATGTGGCCGTTTTGCAGCACCGCCGCCACCGCCTGAATAATGGTTCTTTTTTTGTTATCCAATTCCTATGCACTCCAGACAGATGCGTGTCGCCTTGGCAAGCACCTGGTGATACTGACCCTCGGCCACTCCGGCCGCAATCAGCAGTATGGCGGTGAACAGCAGCGCCGCTGTGAGAATCATCCTCCGTCTGTCGGTCATTTCAGGTAGGAAAGAATGATGCTTTCCCATTCCTCGTAAGACTTTGAACCGATATAGGATTCGTCCGAAATCACCTTTCCGCTGCCATCGGTAAAGAATGTGGTCGGCACATATCCGCTCTGGAACGGATCAAACGCCTCACAGTAGTTGAGCATCGGATAGCTCAGCCCCAGCTCATCGACAATATCATCAACGCCGTTTCTGTCGCTGAAAACACCCACTATCATGACGCCCTGGGACCTGTATTTTTCATAGAGTTTCTGCAGATCCGGCAGCTCGCCCCGGCACGGCCCGCACCACGGCTCCCACATATTGAACATGATCACCTTTGCGGAGCTGAAATCCTCCATTGTCACGGTACGGCCGTTCATATCCGTTGTGGTGAATCCGAATTCCGCCTTCTCTTTCTCGTTCTCCTGCGCCTGCGATGACGGAGAGGAAGCGTCGAAATCATTTCCCGTCAGGTTCCTGTCGTGAGACACACAGGCCGAGAGAAACGACAGGGAAACTGCCATCAGTCCGATCAGCAGCCGGTTCGGTTTTTTTCTCTTATTCATCTGTTTTATTCCTCCTTTGATATCGTTTCAACAAGCCGATTGTAAAAAAACGAAAATGATATCAATCAGATTTTTCTACGATTTGGGCAAAAGCTGATTTTATACTAATTTTCGGTTGAAAGTAGACAATTATTTGCGAGAATATTTTGTGT
>CAMHJC010000065.1 GCA_946185345.1 uncultured Clostridia bacterium | reverse complement strand
GGGAATAATTTTCTCTTTGCGGCTCTGTCCGGGAATAATTTTCTCTTTGCGGCTCTGTCCGGGAATAATTTTCTCTTTGCGGCTCTGTCCGGGAATAATTTTCTCTTTGCGGCTCTGTCCGGGAATTGATTTCCCTCAGCGGCTCCGGTCGGGAATAATTTTCCCTCAGCGGCTCCGTCCGGGAATAAGCATCCCTCAGCGGCTCCGGCTGTTTTCCGATAAACTGAATCAGCCGCTCCATCGAATTCACGATCTGCACCGGTGCGGCGTCCGCCGGAGGATAGACGCCGTGAAGTGTCTCCAGGTTGACGAACCAGCCTTTAAGGTCGTCGCTTACTTCTTCAAACTGGATTTCGTCCAGCATGACGATGTGTATTTTCTTGTGAAGTTTTCTTGCTATGGCGTATTCCGTATAGACGTAAGGATTTTCTCTTGCCATGAGCTTTCTGGTGACGAAGAGTATCACCTCGTGGCAGTTCCTGATGTGAGCGGTGATCTGTTTTTCCCATTTTTCCCCCGAAAGCAGTCCCCTGTCGTACCACAGCGGCACTCCGCGGCGGTTCATCTCACGGCAGATGGCGCCGACCTTCGCCGAATCCTGCGAGTTGTAGCTGATGAAATAATAAGGAGCCTCCGATACGGGTTCAAAACCGAATTCCTGTGCCAATTGCTTCATCTCCTTGGTGTGGGTTGGCCAATCCATATATAAATCGATTATACCATTATGTTTTTACAAATGCAATATTATCATAACAGAAAAACCACAAAGATTCCGGCAGAAGGCGATGCGAAAAAACTGTCTAAATTTCATTTACATAATTTGTGTACAATTTTGCGTTAAGGAACGTTAAAAAATTGTAAAAATGATGGAAAATATAGGGCGGTTGTGCTATAATAGGTGCATTGACTTAAACAATCAAAATATTTAATTGAAGGGCAGGATTCAAGTCAATGGCTAATATCTACGATACAAAGGAATTTACCGAGAAGTATTACTACGGCGGTTCGCTCGGAGCGATTTATTCCCCCAAAAAGACGAAGTTCCGTCTCTGGGCGCCGACGGCCGTCAAGGTCATGCTTAATATATTCCGTGAAGGACTGGGCGACAACCGGCTTGACTCTATTGAGATGGAACAGGCCGAGAACGGCACATGGCTCCACGTCATGGAAGGCGATCAGAAGGGACTTTATTACACCTACAGTGTCACCGTTGAGGGCAAAACCAACGAGGTGGTCGATCCCTACGCAAAGGCGGTCGGCGCCAACGGCCTGCGCGGAATGGTCATCGACCTTGCGTCGACCGATCCGGCGGGATTCCGTGAAACACCCCGTCCGAAGTTCGGCGAATGCAGGCCAACCGATGCGGTGGTCTATGAGACGCACGTCAGGGATTTCTCCAATCACTTCAGCGGAAAGAGCAGTTTCCCCGGTAAATTCCTCGCCTTCACCGAGACAGGACTGACATTGAAGGACGGCACCAAAATCGGCGTCGATCACCTCAAGGAGCTGGGCGTAACCCATGTGCAGCTGCTTCCTTCCTACGATTATTACACCGTGGACGAGACAAAGCTTGACAAGCCGCAGTTCAGCTGGGGCTATGATCCGCTCAATTACAATGCGCCGGAGGGTTCGTATTCCACCGACGCCTACGACGGTGCGGTGCGTGTGAATGAATACAAGCAGATGGTGCAGGCTCTGCACAAAAACGGTATCCGTGTCATTATGGATGTGGTTTACAATCACACCATGTTCGGCGAGGAATCCTATCTCAACATGACCGTGCCGCATTTCTACCACCGTACCCGTGAAGACGGCACCTTCTACGACGGTTCCGCCTGCTGCAACGAGACCGCTTCCGACCGTCCGATGTGCCGCAAATACATCGTGGATTCCGTGGTCTACTGGGCTTCGGAATACATGCTGGACGGTTTCCGCTTTGACCTCATGGGAATTCACGACATCGTGACCATGAACGAGATCCGTGAGGAGCTTAACAAAATCGACCCGACCATCATCGTCTACGGCGAAGGCTGGACCGGCGGCGAATGCGGCATTCCGGACGAACTCAGGGCGCTCAAGTGCAACGCCAAGCAGTTCCCGGGAGTCGGCGCTTTCAGCAACGACATCCGTGACGGCATCAAGGGCCACGTCTTTGAGCTGAAGGAAAAGGGATTTGTCAGCGGCGCAAAGGAGTTTGAAGAAACCGTCAAATTCGGTCTGGTGGGCTGCATTGATTTCCCGGGCATCGACATGAACAGGGTCAATTATTCCAAGAAGGGCTGGGCGCTCAATCCTACGCAGTCGGTCAATTATGTCGAGGCGCACGACAATCTCACCATCTGGGATAAGCTGGCCACCTCCAATCCCGAGGACAGCGAGCCGACACGCATCAAAATGGATAAACTGGCCGCCGGCATCGTCTTTACCGCACAGGGAATTTCCTTCATTCAGTTCGGTCAGGACTTCCTGCGCACCAAGTACAACGAAGAACTGGGCGGTTTTGACGAAAACAGCTTCCGTTCTCCCGACAAGGTCAACAATATCGACTGGAACCGCAAGTCCGAGTACATAGACGTATTCCGTTATTACAAGGGACTCATCGCATTCCGCAAGGCGCACAAATCGCTGAGATTTGACGAAGCGAGACAGGTGTGCGACAATCTGGCTTTCCTTTGCTGTCCGTCAAACAATATGGTGGCTTTCACCGTGAAGGCATGCCGTGAGGGCGATCCGAATGATCTTCTGGTGATCTTCAACGCCAACAGAACCGACGAAACCTTTGAACTGCCCGAGGGTGAATGGGATATCTGCGTCAACGGCGAAACAGCCGGCACCGACACGATTGAAACCCTGTCCGGCAGGATCAGCGTGGCGGGCATTTCCATGATTGCCGCCGTGAAGAGATAATACCCTTTGTCTGTCACATAGGGCTTCATCAGCAAAATGACCGCGGGAGGTTGAACCGTCCGGCGGTCATTTTTATTGGCAATGCGGCGCTTTATTAACGAAAAGATAATTGATTATTGCGGATATCTGTGATATAATCATCTTGAATGAGTATGCCTTGGAATTACAATTTTGTAAATTTATTGAAAAACGGTAAATATTTGTTGACAAAGGCGTAGACATGGTTTATACTTTAGTAAGAATAACGGAGGATATTAAACAATATGAGTGTATTTTTTGACGCGGCAGTATGCAGACTGATTGAAAATATGCCAGACTATCAGGCTGTTTCCAACCAGACCAAGGGCAATGATGAAACGGCGGTTCTCACCAACGGCAAGACCAACGCCAAAATCGTTTATTCGCCCGAAGCCAATCGGTTCTTCCTTTTTAAAGGGGACGCCGGCTGCGATGAGGACGGTTATCTTCAGCTTCAGAGCTACTTTTTCGAGCCGACCGGCGACAGCGCGGCGGATATCCGTGAGGCCTGTTCGGTGGCTAATGAATTTGCCGAGACATTCGGCGGCCCGGTGGCGCTCGACGTTATTCCGGAGGCCTCCAAAAAGCTCAGCAAAAAGGAACGCGAAAGCGATGAAAACTCGGCGGTTTATTTTGTCAACCGCATTCCGGGTGTGCTTCCCGAATGCCGTGAGCCTCTGCTCATGCACAAGGAGTATTTCGGCCTGCTGCTTCCCAACAAATTCTGCGAGGAAGTGGTCAATTCCGCTGTGGCTCGCCTGCTCAGCGACAAGAGCAGAAAATCCCAGGCGGAGTCCTTCTTCGATTTCATCAACAAGATGTACGACTCCGGCGACATGGACGTCAAGAGCATTATCACCATGACCATTCTCAACAGCATCACAGGCGAGGAACGCATGGAATATGTGGACAGCCTGCTGTCGGACAACCTGAAAAAATCGTGGAAATCCGCGAGAAAATTCATCGGCAAGGAAGTCAAGCCCGAAAAGGAAAGCAAGTACAAGCAGATGTCCGAGCAGTACCGTTCACAGCTCATGCAGAACAGGAATCATTAGTCAGGCGCCCGAACAGGAGCCAATAGGGTGAAAAATCAATCAAAAAATTGATTAGATTGTAAAACAAAAAAAGAAAAAAAGCATAGCGCAGCGCCCTGCTTTGGGATGTTGGCAGCGAAGCTGACAACGAGGGCAGCGCCCCTCGCTGCAACGCACCATGACAAGCAACAGACCCGGGCACCACAGATAGGGTAAAAGCAAAAAAATTGCCTTGCTCCGAATGGAGAAAAGCCTGCTTTTGCAAATTCTGTAAAGCCCCCGATTTACGCTATTCCTACACTTTTACAATTACCTAAAAAAAGATATAAAGGAGAGATTATTATGAATAACCACAATGTTGGCGGAAAGAATTATCCACTCAATTACAATCCACAGCAGCCGGTACAGCAGTCGGGTCAGCAGTCTGTCAGACCGCAGCAGCCTGTTTACCGGCAGCCGAGCCAGCCGGTTTATCAGCAGCCTGTTTACCGGCAGCCGCAGCCCGTCAGACCTGTTCAGCCTGCCAGACCGGCGCAGCCCGTCTTACCGGTGCAGACGGTGCCGCAGCCTGTGCGTCCTGTCTATCAGCAGCCGGTGCAGCCTCGTCAGATGCCTCAGTACGCCGTTGACGCCAAGAAGGCAGTCGGTTCGATGAATATGGCGCTCTTTGTGCTGTTTTCGGTAATCTTCGGCTGGATATGCGGACGTTCGCTGCTTTCGGGCCAGTTGGGCGTTGGCATGACGGCCATGGGTGTGGCGTTTTATAGTTTTTATCTTCCCTTCATACTCCACAAGCAGAAGAAGAAATTTTCCCTTTTCGGCTGGCTTCTCTTCATTCCGCAGATCATCATATTTGCGTCCTTCACCTTCTTCTCCGACGCCAGAGCCGTGATTGTGGGACTGATTGCCTCCTTCCTCATCACCACGGTGCAGACCACGCTGTTAGCCAACTGCACCACAGGCAAGCCCTTTACCTTTGACCTGCTCTGTGATACCTGCATCAATTATCTGGCGCTTCCCTTTATGAATATCGGCACCACGCTTGCCGGCATCTTCCTCGGCAAGGAGAAGGGCGACCGCAAAAACAAGAATGCCCTCAAGATCGCCATCGGTGTGGCCATTTCCCTGCCGGTTGTGCTGATTCTGATCATGCTGTTCGCCTTTGCCGATCAGATGTTTGCCAGATGGGTTGACAGAATCCTCACGGTGCTCAACCTCAATCCCTTCAGAATTACGGCGGATATCCTCTTTACACTGATTGTGATGCTCTATGTGATGCCGCTGGTGGTTTCGCTGCGCAGCGGATTCCACAAGCAGTACAACCACAAGCAGTCCAGAAGATTTTTTGACCCGATTATCACCGCAACCGTCCTGTTTGCCTCCAGCGTGATCTACCTGGTGTTTGTGGCCGTGCAGTTCACCTATCTCTTTGCGGGAATAGGCAGCCTGCCCAGTGGACTGACACTGGCGGAATACAGCCGCAGAGGATTCTTTGAACTGGTCTTTGTCATAGTGATCACCACCATTGTGGTGGCTACGGTGTGCATGCTTACCAAGAATAATCAGAATGACAGACTTCCGGTCTATGTCAAGATCGCCCTGCTTATTATCACCGCCAGCAACGGTGTGATGATTATTTCCGCCGCACGCCGCCTGCTTATCTACATCGGAGAATACAAATTGACCGTTATGCGTTTCAACGCCGCCGTGCTGATCGGCTTGATGGCGGTTGTCGTGATAGTGGTTGCGCTCAGAATTCTCTTTGACAGGCTCAGAGTTTCGGCTGTCGTTGGCAGCATACTCGCTCTGACCGCCGCGGCCTACTGCCTTTTCAATGTGGAAGGCTTCGTGGCCAAATACAATGTCAGCAGATATCTCGAAAATCCCGACAAAGAGGTCATCGACGTGGATTACATCGCAAGAAACCTCTCTGTTGCGGCGGTTCCTCAGCTCGAACGCCTGATGAATCAGGCACCCAATGAGAATATCAAGGAGCACGCAAAGCTCGGCATCGCTTACATCATTGACAGAGCCGATCTCTTTGAGGGAGATGAACGCCACATCGCGCGCTGGACGCTCGACCGTCAGAGAGCGGTGGATATCTTTGAGAAACACCATATCACATGGGAGATGTCAGAGGAATATTTCAACCGTTATGTCACTTCCTACTACAGATATTTCGACTGATTGCGTCGGTCAATTGTTGAATCATGTATAGTTTGTGCGCCGGAATCCGCCACATTTGGCAGATTCCGGCGCCATTTGTTTTGCCGGGCCTGATACTAATTTTCAGCTAAAATCAGACATTCTTTGCGGCCTATTTTGCGTCCTGCGGCGTCATCGTCCTAGGCAGACGCCAGCCTGCCGTCGTCCTGCTGTCGACGAGTCGACAGCTATTCCTTGCAGAACACAAAATATTCTCGCAAATAATTGTCTACTTTCAACCGAAAATTAGTATGAAATGTTACGGGGTGACGAATTCGTATCCCTGCGATCTGGCGAAGTCGATGAAATCGCCGAGAATCGCCGCGTTGGTGGAGGAAACGGCGTGCAGCAGATAAACGGCGCCGCAATGCAGCCGTTCATTGAGCCGTTTGAGGGATTGGGTCGTGTCGCCCGGGGAATTGGCATCCCAGTCCTTGTAGGCAAAGCTCCACAGGCAGGTGCGATATCCCATTTGCTTGGCGAGAGCAAGCGTCTGCTCGGAAAATTCGCCCTTGGGAGGACGGAGCACCGTCATCTCGTAGCCGAAATTTTCGGCTACATAATCGTGCAGCAGGCCGATTTCTTCACGGCAGGTTTCGAGCGATTTTTCTGGCATGGAGTAATGTCGCCAGGTGTGGTTTCCCACGACCTGTCCCTCGTCGATCATCCGCCTGACAAGCGCTCCCTCCCGTCTGGCGTAATCGCCCGTGATGAAGAACACCGCCCTGACCTTTTTCTCCTTCAGTGTGTCGAGAATTTTTGCGGTGTAGCCGTTTTCGTAGCCTTCGTCAAAGGTGAGGTAGATTTTCCTGTTTTCGGAGCCGTCCCCTTCGGGAAGTCCGATAAACAATCCGCCCAGTTCGCCGTATTTCTCCTGGGAAGTGACCGCATCGCGCGGACGGTTCAGTTCATCGAAATTTCTGCCCTGCCCCCAGCCAATTTTTTTTGAGCTGAGGGAGGAGAGATCCGCTTCCTGTCGGGATGGCTGCGTGGTCTGCGCCGACTGCGACGTCCGGGTTCCGGCAGGCCTGTCGGCGGTCGGTTTCCTGGTGGCCGCCGAGGCCGGGAAAACCGAATTCACCGCAAAGGCGGAGGAAATCATGACGGCTATCAGGCCGGTGACAAGCAGCGATTGGTTTCTTTTCATAGGATCATTCCCTTCTTTGATTAAAGTATCCGTCTGAAAAAAATTACAGGCTGTATTTCAAGCCGATATTATTTTTCCCCAAATTTGATGCCGTAAAGCAAAAAAAGCCCTGCATTATTCTATCAACAGAGGACAATGCAGGACTTTTATGGAATCAATGACGATATTGTTTCTAAAATATTCCATATTGGAATGAATTTACAATATATTACAAACAGTAGAATATTACTCCGCGTAATTTTTCAGACGCTGTGCCGTTACGGTATCAATCAGGCAGTCCAGGAGCAGTCCGGCGTCGGTGTATTCCTCGGAGAAGATGGTTCCGTTTTCACGGACAAGGGCGGACTGACCGATATCGCTGAAGGGAAAGAGCAGTTTCACACGCAGCTTCTGCACCGGAAGGGCCTGTTCCACGGCGGCGAGTAGCCGATCGAAGCCTTCGCCGTTTTTGGCGCTGATGCGGACTCCTTCAATGCCGCAGAGTTCCTCCGGAAGGGCCTTGTCGATCTTGTTGAGGACGGTGATGACCGGCTTGCCGCTTGCGCCAAGCTCCTCAAGCAGCTTTGTGGTAATGCTCAGATGATCACGGAATACGGGGGAGGAGCAGTCGCAGACATTCAGGATAATATCGGCCTGCACGGCTTCCTCAAGGGTGGATTTGAAGGCCTCGATGAGGTGGTGAGGCAGTCTGCGTATGAATCCGACGGTATCCACCAGCATCACGCTGCTTCCGGAAGGCAGTTCCAGCGCGCGTGCGGTCGGATCGAGAGTGGCAAAGAGCATGTCCTCCGAGAGCACGCCGGCATCGGTCAGGGCATTGAGCAGAGTGGATTTGCCGGCGTTGGTGTAGCCGACGATGGCAACGGTCACCACGCCGTCACGCTTGCGGCGTTCTCTCTGGCGGCTGCGCTGCTTTGCGACCTCCTCCAGCTTTTCCTTCAGCGAATCGATACGGCGGTGAATGTGCCGGCGGTCGGTTTCCAGCTTGGTTTCACCCGGGCCTCTGGTGCCGATTCCACCGCCGAGACGGCTCATGGCAATGCCCTTGCCGGTGAGTCTGGGAAGCATATATCTGAGCTGCGCCAGCTCAACCTGAAGCTTGCCCTCGTTGGAACGCGCTCTTCCGGCGAAGATATCGAGTATCAGCATGGTGCGGTCGATGGTGCGCACGTCGGTGGCCTGTTCGATATTGCGCATCTGTATGGGTGAAAGTTCACGGTCGAAAATGATGAGAGTGACGTCGTTGTCACGGCAGAAATCGGACATTTCCTGCAGGAATCCCGAACCGACGCAGGTGGCCGGATCGGGTGCCGGACGTTTCTGGCAGATGACGCCCGCCACTTCGGCGCCTGCCGTGCGGGCAAGCTCCCGCAGCTCATCGAGCGATTCCTCGGTGTCGGGTTCGCCCAGGTCGACTCCGGCGAGAAGTGCGACGGTTTTTTGTGTACTGGTATCGTGAAGCTCCATAGGTACCTCCTCGGATAAATGGCTTAAGCAGTTATTTAATGAGACATTAGCGCTCGCAAGTTCGCTCACTTCAAACTGAATAATGAATAATATAGGAGCGCAGAGCGCTGAACATACTATATACTATAAGGATAAAGGGATGTTTTGTCAAGCCGTGGCGCCGGGGGAATTTTTACCCGAAAAAAATTTTTCCAAATATGTAAAATTTTTCAGACGTTCTTCAGATAGATAGTTTATAATAAAGACATCAAAACGAAAAACACCGAAAGGGGATTCATCATTATGGCTGATTTCAGTCTTTTGTGGCCGCAGGATTGTCCAATGGAATTCAAGGAGCTGAGCGAAGAAGCCTGCAACGATCTTTCGCTTGACATGTTCTGCACCAGATTTTTCAAGAAGGAATATGATCGCAACATGCTCATGAACCTGCTCCGGCAGATGCCTTCCAGCGCAAAGGTTGTCAAATACCGTGTGGATATCTTTGACGACATTCTGCGTCATCCGGAACTCCGCAGCAACATAGCGGAGCTGCTCGGACAGCTTGAGTTTCTCAAAAGCCTGCACAAGCACGCCCGTGACAGCGAAGCCTCCAGCGTATTCCAGATCATCAACCGTCTCAACGAGCTGGATTCCTACATCGACTGCGTTGCGGGCATTAAGGAGATTCTGGAACACAACGAGATACACTCCGAAGGACTGAAAGAGCTTCTCAGGCTTGTGCGGCACATTCATGCCGACAGCGGATTTCCTGCCCTCAAAGAGGATATCAAGAAAGTGATCAACGACACCGGCAAAATCAAGAGCATCACCCTCGGCGTCAATCTTTCTCGCACGCTTGCTCCCGAAGAGGTCGGCATCGTATCCATCAACAACAAATCCTTCTCACGCATCGGCGTGCTGTCCAATTTCTACGAATTCGCCGCGCTGAAGGACGGCGTTCACGAGGGAACCGGGCCGGATTCGATGAAATTCCATTTGCCCAAAACCGGCTCCGGCATCTTGGGCATACCCAAACAGTCGGGCATCAAAGGCTCCTTAACGGGACTTGCCAAGGTGTACGTCCTCAGCGACAACGAGACCAATCCTCTGATGAAAAACCTGAGCGAAGTCATCACCGAGATGCTCAAACCAGTGGTGCGCAAGCTGAACGACGTTCTTGCCAAATACGTTGATGTGGAAGGCTATTCGCTGATTTCTCTGATACCGGAACTGACGTTTTATCTGAAATGGGCGGAATTGACCGAGGAACTGCTGACGGCCGGTATTCCTATGTGCAAGCCGGAGATCATCGACGAGAACCGCAGGGAATTCTACGCGGAAGGTCTCTACAACATCAAGCTCGGTCTGAAAAAGCTGGACGGCGAGGAGATAGACATCGTGACCAACACGGCCGACTTCCGCCGGGAACGCAGAATCTACATCATGACCGGGCCGAACCGGGGCGGCAAGACCACCTTCACACAGGCGATCGGCCTTATCTTCCTGATGGCGCAGCACGGTCTGTATGTTCCGGCCAGCCGGTGCATCCTTTCTCCGGCGGACTGTATTTATACGCATTTTCCGGCGGACGAGAGTCAAACCGTCGATCTCGGCCGCCTGGGCGAGGAATCCAAGCGTATGGGCGAGATATTCTCGCAGGCGACCAACCGCAGCCTGCTGCTCTTTAACGAGTCGCTCGCCACCACCAATTTCGAGGAAGGCCTTTTCATCGCCAACGATGTGGTAAAGGCGATGCACTACCTTGGCGCAAGGGCGATATTCAACACCCACATGCACGAGCTGGCCATGCACCTCGATGAGCTGAACAATTCCGAGCCGACCGACAGCAATGTTGCCAGCCTCATCACCGGCATAGACAACGGCAAGCGCTCCTTCAAGGTAAGCCTCGCACCTCCCTGCGGCCAGAGCTACGCCAAGGACATCGCCAGAAAATACGGCGTGACATACGATCAGCTCAAAGCATGCATATCGAAGCAATGACGCCTCTTATACAGGCAGCCACATAAGAAATCCGCAGCACACGGAAGCGACTGACTTCCGTAACGCTGCGGATTTTTTTGAAATGCTATACGTACTTGACGGTGGCGAGCGGCTGATAGACGCTGGTCCAGATAAGCTCCTTGCTTATTTTCTTGTCGTCCTTGTAGCGCACCTTCCAGATTTCGATGGTAAGACCGGGGTCACCCCATTCGATCTTTCCTCTGGGTTTGGTAGCGGTGGCCTTTCTCTCGACCACGGTGGTTCTGACCATCTTGATGGTCTTGTTGTCAAACTCGCAGCGGTAGCCGTCGTCGGTTCCCCAAATCTGGCAGGTGATAGTGGCCTTGCCGTCGTATTTGGAATTGCTGTTTTTGTAGATCATCTTGACCTTGATGGGGTAGCTCTTGCTGTTCTGGAATTTGAAATCGAGCGTTCCCCAGTTGACGGTGGCGTCCTCTCCGGGAGTGGTCCAGTAATGCACCTTGTACATGTGATTGGTGCGCTGGGTGATTTCCAGATCGGCCTTGAATGCCGCCGAGAAGATAGCGGACGATACCTGACAGATGCCGCCGCCGACGTCGTTGGTGGTACCGGTGTTGGTGTAAACGGTAGCCACGGAGAATCCGTTTGCCTCGGTGCGTTCGCCGACAGTGTCGTTGTAGGAGAATATTTCGCCCGGCTGGAGCACGTAGCCGTCCTCAAAGCTGCCGAAGGTATTGATGCGCTTGGCGGCGTTTTTGATGTTGGCGGCACGGGTCTTGTTGCCGGCGTCAAACGAAGTGGTGGTTTCCGACAGCAGATCGGGACAGTAGGGCGCCTTCAGCTCGACCAGCGTAACCTTCGGCTGGGTGAGCTTGAGCTTGATATTCCAGGTGTTGCCGCCGTTGGAAATTTCGGTGCGGGCGGCTTCCAGGTTGAATTTCTTGCCGACGACGTCGGAGTTGAATATGGTTTCGCCGTTTTCGTCCACGTAGGAGGTGGCGTCCTTTGCCTCGCAGACCACTTCCTTGTAGATTTTGTCGATATCCACATCGGGCGTCTTGGTGGTCACAAGCTCCTCCACCAGGCTGTCTTCGTAATTTCCCTGCCGGATGCGCTCGAGTATCTCGCCCATCAGGCTGTTTTCGTCAACGCCTACGCCGTCAGAGCCGGCCTTGATGATGAGCTGGTCGCCTTCGATGGTGTAGGAAGGCTTGACCATGGTGGTGCCGTATTTGTCGGAAATGCTGTTGAGCAGCGCCTCCATCTTGGTCTGGTTGTAGAGAATATTTTTGTAGGTGACGATGGTGGTTTCCACTTCCTTGCCGTCGGTGTCCTTGGCGGTGGAAGTCTTGGAGGAGCCGTCGGCGTCGGAGGAATAATTGAATCCGTAATCACCCAGATTCATTTTGAAGGTCTCGCCGTTGACCACGATTTTGATGGTCTTGTCGCTGAGCTTGTTGCCGATGACGCCCTGGAGCATTTTGGTGGTGTCGGAATTCTGCAGATTCACGATGGAATTGTCCACCCTGACGGGATTGTAGATATGCACCGACGTGAAATAATAGGCGACAAGCGTCACCGCGGCAATGCAGGCGGCCGTGATTCCCATGAATTTCAGGCGTTTTCTGGTGCGGTGGCTGCGCAGACTGATGGAATTGTTCTTTTTGGCGGTTTTGCCGTAATGTTCCTCGTAATAGGAGCCTTCGCCGTTGCCGGTGCCGAGATACTTGGCGTAAATCGGAGGAATCGGCTCGGGAGTACGGTCGGCCGGGCCTCGGTCTCTGCCGTAGTAATGGTCGGAATCATCGTAGTCGTCGTCGTAATCGGCGGAGGTGTCGTAATCGTAAAAGTCGCCGGTCTGACCGGAGGGAGCGCCCATGCGCTTTTTCTTTTTGCGCAGTTCCTCGGCGTAACGGTCGTAGCGTTCGGACTGGGTTTCGTGCCTGCGCTGCTCCGGAACCACGTTGCGCCTGCCGGAGAGGCTTCTGGCATCGCCGGAATAATAGCCCCGGTCCTCAAAGTCATCGTAATTGATTCCCTGATAGCCGTCACGTTCCGCTCTGCCGTTTCTCGGGTCACGGCCGTAACGGGAGGAGCCGCGGTCATTTCTGTCGTCAAAGTCGTCAAAATCATCGGAAAAACCGTCGCCGTAGCCGCCTTGCGGCGATCTTCTGCGGCTGTCAGCCCTCCGACCGTAGTCGTCGTAGTCGTCGTAGTCGTCAAAGTCGTCGAAATCATCGGAGAAGCCGTCGTTGTAGCCGCCGCACCGGGACGATCTGCGGCTGTCGTATCCGGTGGAAAGGTCGTCGTCAAAATCGTCGGAAAATCCGTCGTCGTAGCTGCCGTTGTAGTCGTCGTCATATCTTTCGCCGTCGTCAAAATCGTCCGAGAAACCGTCGTCGTAATAAGAACCGCCCTGTCCGCGATCCCGGTAACTGCCGCCGTCATCGTATGGGCCGTAATCCGTCTCGGTAAAATCGTCCTCAAAATCCTGCATGTCATCGCCGTCAAAGCGATAACCGCCGCTTCCAAAGCTGCCGCCCATTTCAATCCACTCCTTTTCCGCTAAATAGAAGGAGAGCATAAAAAAATATACTCTCCTACAGTTAAATAGTAACTCATTCCGAAGGATTTTTCAAGAGTCGCCGCCAACATTTCACAATAATTTCAGTTTCTGTTTTTATATTATTAATCCGGCAATAAAATATCTATCCATTTTTTCTTCAGCCGAGGGA
>CAMHJC010000064.1 GCA_946185345.1 uncultured Clostridia bacterium | reverse complement strand
GCTCGACGTGCGTGCCGAGCACCTTGCGCAGCGCCGCCTGAAGCAGGTGCGCCGCCGTGTGATTGCGGCGTGTCGCCATTCTGGTTTCATTGTAATAAGCGACTCTGACGGTGTTGCCGACGCTGAGCTGGCCTTCCGTCACCTTGCAGGTGTGCAGGAATACGCCGGAATTGTTCTTGGTCGTGTTTTCAACAGCCACGTTGACGCCTTCGCCGTAAATTACGCCGATATCGCCCACCTGACCGCCGCTTTCGGCGTAGCATACCGTGCGGTCAAGCACGACAATGGCTTCCTCGCCTTCGGAAGCGCTGTCGGTGAGTTCGCCGCCCGAAACGATGGCGAGCACCTTGGCCTCACATTCGCCATCGGTGTAGCCGAGGAACTGAGTGGCCTCCATATCCTTGAAAAGGTCGGCGTCGCCCTTCCAGGCTTCGGTAGTGGCGTGAACGCCGGCCATTTTGGTCTTGAGGCGGTAATCGTCGTAGATTTTGCGGAATCCCTCCACGTCCACCTTCATGCCCTTGTCGGCGAGAATTTCCACCGTCAGGTCGATCGGGAAGCCGTAGGTGTCCTGTAATTTGAAGGCCGCTTCGCCGCTGAGGGTATCGCCGTCATGTTCGGCCACGAAGTCCTCGAGAATCTTCATGCCCTGGTCGATGGTCTTGGCGAAGTTGGCTTCCTCGGTGGCGATGACATTGTGGATGAAATCACGCTTGTCCTTGAGTTCGGGATAGGCGCTCTCGTTCTCATGAATGACGGTGTCGCAGACCTCGGTGAGGAACATTCTGTCGATGCCGAGCAGTCTGCCGTGACGGGCGGCACGGCGGAGCAGACGGCGGAGAACGTAGCCTCGTCCGTTGTTGGATGGCATCACGCCGTCGCCGATCATGAAGGTGGTGGAGCGGATGTGGTCGGTGATGACTCTCAGGGAAATGTCGGTCTTGGGATCGTCGCCGTATTTGACATTTGCGATCTCGCTGATGTGCTTCATGATATTCTGCACGGTGTCAACGAGGAAGAGGTTGTCCACGCCCTGCACCACGCAGGCCAGACGTTCCAGACCCATGCCGGTGTCGATATTGGGATGATCGAGAGGGGTATAGGTTCCCTTGCCGTCGGAATCGAACTGGGTGAAGACATTGTTCCAGATTTCAACGTATCTGTCGCAGTCGCAGCCGACGCCGCAGGTGTCCTTGCCGCAGCCGTATTCCTCGCCGCGGTCGAAGTAGATTTCGGAGCAGGGGCCGCAGGGGCCTTCGCCGTGCTCCCAGAAATTGTCCTCCTTGCCGAGACGGACGATTCTTTCCGGCGCTACGCCGACTTCCTCCGTCCAGATTTTAAATGCCTCGTCGTCGTCCTCGTAGATGGAAACCCACAGGCGGTCAACGTCCATTTCAAGCGTCTTGGTGAGGAATTCCCATGCCCATGAGGTAGCCTCATGCTTGAAATAATCGCCGAACGAAAAATTGCCCAGCATTTCAAAGAAGGTGCCGTGACGGGCGGTAATGCCGACCCGCTCGATATCGGGCGTGCGGATGCACTTCTGGCAGGTGGTGACTCTCTTGCGGGGAGGTGTGATTTCACCCGTAAAATACTTCTTCATGGGAGCCATGCCGGAATTGATGAGCAGCAGGCTGTTGTCGTTCTTGGGAATGAGGGAGAAGCTGGGGAGACGCAGATGTCCCTTGCTCTCGAAGAAGGAGAGATATTTTTCTCTCAGATCGTTAAGTCCGGTCCATTCCATTTTTGTAATCAAATCCTTTCATTGCGTGTAAAAAAAGTTTTTCGGCAAACCAAAAAGCCCTGTCCGCCATGCCTTTCCACAGAGGAAAAACAGGGACGAACAGAGCCGCGGTACCACCCAGATTGCTTTGTGTTCACGCAGAGAACACGCAAGCCGCTTTTTTGTCAATTAACGCTCGACTCACGTCCGATTCGTCACCGGAGCGCATTTTTTCATCTGAAAAATATCGGGCGGCCAGCCATTTTGCGTTGACCCGTCAGGCCTTTCAGCCGTGAGCCTGACTCTCTGAGGGCAGCTTGAATGATTCTTCCCGACAGCGCATGAAAATTTTTAACTGTAATTTGCATTATACCTCTGATTTTGGTGAATGTCAAGGGAAAATTTGATCATGCGCCGGAAATTTTTACGGGACGAGCGATCCGGTTACCAGTTCCTGATCGGAAGTCCGTTGCCGTCGGTGTAGGTGCCGGCAAGGATCCTGATAAAATCAATCACAGCGCCGATGCCGCAAATACCGCCGGTAAACAGATAAAGAATTCCCATGCCGACTTTGCCGGCGTAGAAGCAGTGTCCGCCTATAAGACCGAGGAAAAAGCAGAGCAGCAGCGCGGCGATTCTGCTCTTGGGACTGCTATAGGCGGCAGGGTTGTTGACGATAATGACCTGAGGTTTGTTTTTCACAAAAAATCATCTCCCGATCGGATTTGCCTTTATTATACCATAGCATCGCACGTACTTCAAGAAAAAAATCACCGAATAGGTCGTCTGTTTTTTGAAATCCGGACATAACGCTGCCGCTGAAGGCCTGATGTGATTGATTATTTTTCGTTTTTCGGTCTTGTGTCAGCCTGCGAATGTGAGTGCGTCAGTCCCAATGCTGCGTTCTGTAATATCTGTCGTTGGCTTCACGGACAGCCCTTTCGGCCTCATCCCACTCGGCCTGAGAATATCCGCTGCGTTTGCTTGACGAGCCGCCGCTGCATGTTCCGACGCAGGTGCCGCACATAAGGATAATCAGAATGATAATGATAATTAATCCGCAGCCTGAATTGCCGCTGTTGTTAGAGTTACTGTTATTCATAGTATCTTCCTTTCCTGTCATCCATTCCCACAGGAATGATTATTTTTCACACAGTGCTGATGTGTTTTCAATATATCACATGTGAACAAATAATTCAATAGACGGAACGCATAAAAATACCGGAGAGACGTCAACAGTCCCGAAAAAGGTACATCTCGCCCCGGAATTGTGTCGATTAAAACACAGACTGTCCTTGATTGACACAATGCAGCCATTCATCCGAATGAACCGGCCTGTTTGATCGTCAGGAAAGGCGGAAATGACGGAACCCCTTTTCGGACAGCACAAAAAGGCCCCGTCTGTCCCGGTTTCCCTTTCGGGAAGGCAGGACGGACGGAGCCGTGACAATGCCCATACAGGCTCAAAGCAAAAGAACGGAGGAAAATGCGGCGGTGATTATTTGGCCGAGAGATATTCGTCAATGGCCTTGGCGGCGGTCTTGCCGGCGCCCATGGCGAGAATAACCGTTGCGGCTCCGGTGACGGCGTCGCCGCCGGCGTAAACGCCTTCTCTGGAGGTCAGGCCGGTTGCCTCCTCGACCACGATGCCGCCTCTCCTGTTGACTTCAAGGCCTTCGGTAGTGGACTTGATGAGAGGATTGGGAGAGGTGCCGATGGCGATGATGACGCTGTCCACGTCAAGCACGAATTCCGAACCGGGAATCTCCACGGGGCTTCTTCTGCCCGAAGCGTCAGGCTCGCCAAGCTCCATTCTGATACATTCCATACCGGTGACGAAGCCGTTGCGGGGATCGCGGCGGTCGTCGGGATTCTCAAAGCCGAGGATTCTGGTGGGATTGTTGAGCAGCTTGAATTCAATGCCTTCCTCCATGGCGTGCTCGACTTCCTCCTTACGGGCAGGAAGTTCCTCGAGGCTGCGGCGGTAGACGATGTAGACCTTCTCGGCGCCCATTCTGAGAGCGGTTCTGGCGGCGTCCATCGCCACGTTGCCGCCGCCGACGACAGCGACCTTCTTGGCGTGCATGATGGGAGTGGTGGAGTCGGCCTCGTAAGCCTTCATCAGATTGCTTCTGGTGAGGAATTCGTTGGCGGAATACACACCCTTCAGGCTTTCGCCCGGAATACCCATAAATCTGGGCAGACCGGCGCCGGAGCCGATGAATACGGCTTCGTAGCCCATTTCATCAAACAGCTCGTCAACGGTAAGTGTCTTGCCGATAACGACGTTGGTCTCCACATCGACGCCCAGCGCCTTGAGGGTGTCGACTTCCTTCTGAACGATGGTCTTTGGCAGACGGAATTCGGGAATGCCGTAGACCAGCACGCCGCCCGCCAGATGGAGCGCTTCAAAGACGGTGACCTTGTAGCCCAGTTTGGCGAGATCGCCGGCGCAGGTCAGACCCGAAGGGCCGGAACCGACGATGGCGACCTTGTGGCCGTTTGGCTCAGGAAGCTTGGGAGCCTCGGTGGAATGACTGTTGTGCCAGTCGGCGACGAATCTCTCCAGACGGCCGATGCCGACCGCTTCGCCCTTGATGCCTCTGACGCACTTGCTTTCGCACTGTGTCTCCTGAGGACATACTCTGCCGCAGACGGCCGGCAGGGAGGAGGATTTGTTGATAACCTGATAAGCGCCCTCGAAGTCAAGCTCCTTGACCTTGGCGATGAATTCGGGAATATGTACGTTGACCGGACAGCCGCTGACACAGGGCATGTTTTTGCAGTTGAGACATCTTGCGGCCTCGTCAAGAGCGGTCGCTTCATCGTAGCCCAGAGCGACCTCCCTGAAGTTTCTGCCTCTCTCAATGGGATCCTGCACCGGCATGGGATTTTTTTTGAGTGACATATTTGGCATTTTGATACCATTCCTTTCAATGCGGGCAGATGCGTGGTCTGCCTTGCTATCTTGATATAATAAAGCCGTAAAGTTTTAAAATTTTAAAACAGCGGATGAAATTACTGAACTTCCTTCTTGAAGAGATTGCAGACATGCTCTCTCTGCTCCTGCTCAAAGGTGCGATACATGACGCCTCTGCTCATTGCCTCGTCGAAATCGACCTCAAAACCGTCGAATTCGGGGCCGTCCACGCAGGCGAATTTTGTCTTGCCGCCGACCGTGAGACGGCAGCCGCCGCACATTCCGGTGCCGTCGATCATGATGGGATTCATGGAGACGATGGTCTTGATACCGAAAGGCTTGGTGGTGAGGGTGACGAATTTCATCATGATCAGCGGCCCGATGGCGATGACCTCGTCGTACTGCTCGCCGCTCTCGATCAGGCGCTTGAGCGGCTCGGTGACAACGCCCTTTTCGCCGTAGCTGCCGTCGTCGGTCATGACGATGAGCCTGCTGGAGGCGGCCTTGAATTCGTCCTCGAGGATCAGCAGATCCTTGCTGCGGAAGCCGATGATGGAATGAACCTCGCAGCCCAGCTCGTGCAGCTTCTGGGCGACCGGCAGAGCAATGGCGCAGCCGACGCCGCCGCCGACAATGGCGACCTTTTTAAGGCCTTCGGTGTGAGTGGCCTTGCCCAGAGGGCCGACGAAATCCTGAATGAAGTCGCCCTCGTTTTTGTGACCCAGCAGTTCGGTGGAAGCGCCGACAATCTGGAATATGATCTTAACGGTTCCCTTTTCACGGTCGCAGCCTGCCACCGTAAGGGGAATTCTCTCGCCATTTTCATCGACTCTCAGAATGATGAACTGACCGGGCTGCGCCTTTCTGGCGACCAGCGGAGCTTCAATGTCCATCATGGTGACGGTCGGATTAAGTTCCTTTTTTGAAATGATCCTGTACATTTGTAGTTTTTCCTCCCTGAAAAGTATTGAAAAAATGCTTGTAAATTCAATTATATCATATATTTACGGGAAAGGGAATAAAAAATTGCAACAAATTCAAGAAATAATTTCATGGATAACTGGAATTTTTTTCAAAAACCCGGCTTTCAGGCATATTTATGCAATAATTTGAAATATTGATTCATAAAAACCAATCAGCGGGAACACACTCCCTTCCGAAGCGTGTTCCCGCATGAATGATTTGTTATTTCGTAATTGATTAATCCGGCAATAAATTATCTATCAGATTTTTCTTCAGCCTAGGGAAGGATTTTTTTGGTTTTTGCCTTTTGAGCATTCGCCTGACTGCATTGCTTTTCCAAGTGCGTTTTGCTCGCTCAGCCAAAGGCTTCGCTCGTGAGGGCGCTGCCATCACGCTCCCGCCAAGGCTCCGCCATGGACGGGTCAGGAGGGCAGTGGCCCCCCTGGACTCCCATTATTGGCGCTGCGCTTGCTTTTTTCTTTTTATTCTCAATATTAAGTTGCCGGAGTAATCATTATTCAATTATTCACTGTGCGGACGTCTTATTTCAAGGTGAGCGCACTCATCCTCTGCGTCCGCCCATTCTGCCGCTGAAGCCTCCGTTCATGCCGCCCATGCCGCCTCGGCCTCCCATCATCTGATTGGGAATTTCGGTGACCTGCTGGCCGTTGACAATGATGGTGCCGCCGTTGAATTGAGCGGTGCCGTCGTAATCGAAGGAGGAATTGCCCGTGACGTCAATGGTGCCGCCGTTGACAATGATATTGCCGTTGGAGTCAATGCCGTCGGTGTCGCCGGAACTCATTGTAACGGTGATATGGCCGCCGTTGATTTCGACCGTGGGAGTGTAGGCGCCGGATTTCTTTGCGGCGTTGATGCCGTCGTCCCGGCCGGAGAGACTGAATGTGCCGTCGTTGATGAGGATATAGGTGCCTTCGATACATTCGGCGGCGCTGACGGTGAAGCTGCCGCCGTCAATCTGCACCACGGAAGTGGCGTGAATGCCGTCGTCGCCGGCGTCGATACGGAATGTGCCTCCGGCTATATAGATGTAGCCGAGCGTGTCGTCCTCCTCGTTTTCGGCGTGAAGACCGTCTGTGCCTGCTTTGAGGTTGAATGTGCCGTCGGCGATTCGGATGGAATCGTTGGCTTCCACGGCCTTGGAAGCGGCGGTAACGGTGTAGCTGCCGCCGGTGAATTTGACGTCGTCCTTGCCGACAATGCCGTTGTCGGTGGAGCTGATGACAACCGAGCCGCTGCCGTTGAATACGATATCGTCCTTGGAGAAGATGACACCGTCGGTCTTGGTGTCGCCGTCAGTGGTGAAGGCGCCTGTGACAGAGAGCGAATTTTCGCCCGTGAGGGTGACGAATACCTTGTCGGCCTGCCTGACGTAAATGGCCGGGAAGTCGGAATTGGTAATGCTCACGCCGTCCAGCACAATCTGCACCTTGTCCTCGGTGCCTGCGTCAATGATGACGGAGGCGTTCTCGGCGCTGCCCTTGATGATATAGACGCCTTCCTCGGTGACGGTGATATGGCTGCCGGACTGAAGGGTATAGGTTTTGGCTTCACCGGTATCGGCTGTCTGAGCGAGGTCACGTTCGGTGAAAAGCTCATCGGCGCTGAGCGTTCCGCCGGAGGATTTACCTGTAGCGGAGACCGAAGCGCTGTCATTGTCCTGAAGCGTCATGACCGAAGCGGCCGCCGAGGTCTGTGATGAGGAAGCCGTCAGGCCGTTTGACGAAGCGCAGCCTGCCAGCGGCATCATGAGCATCTGAACGGCGATGAGGGTGGCTATATAAATGCGGATATTCTTTTTCTTTGCCTTTTCGGCTTTTACGATGTCGGTGATGTTTGTCTTTTTCATAATGTTACCTCCTGCAGAGCGATTTTTGATTGGCTTTGAATTGTTTGTTTTTTGTTTTTGGCTTTCGCTCTTGATGGCCTTATTATAAAAAGCGAACCTTCAGTAAACTTAAAATGATTTGTGAAGATAATGTGAGAAAATGTGAGAAAATAATTTTTCACTCTGCGGAAGGCGTCCTTGAAATTGGCTGTCGAAATATGTTTTTAACCGTTTCATCAAAAACAGCTTGCACAATGAATTCATGTGTGATATAATGGATTTGTGTAAAATATTAAACCTTACGGTGCGGCATATTCATTATGCTGTGAGGCTCTGAGGGAAGGACGGTGTGTGAGTTGCGACAGACGAGCAGAACGGGCAATTTACTGGTTGTATGCTTCATCAATATGCTGCTGAATTTCCGGTGGTCGGTTCCTGCGTGGCTGCTGCTCGCCGCCTATTTCATGTTCGGATTTCCGCCGCTGTGGGTGTTTTTCATTGCGCTGGCATTCTGGCCGCTGGCGGCGGTTTCCATGACGCTGCTCATGCGGCTGCTGCGAAGGCTGGCCTACACCGGAGGAGGCTATACCGCCCGTTCGGGAGGAAAAGTGGTGCATGTCGATGACAATACGCCTTCGGCCAATCCTTATTCCGTGACCCGTGAGAAGGAGCAGAAGCTGAAGGATGAGTACAGCGGCCTCTATGATCCTTTCTGCTGTCCGGAGAATGATTCCCGGACGGAGGAAGCTCCACCGGCCGGAACGGAATTGTACCCCAATGAAGCTTCGGACGAAGAAGACACCTCCGGATGGGTGACGGTCTATCAGGCGGCAGACGGCACCGAGGGCGCAAAGGCATTGCAGGCAATGGAAGCGCCGGAAAATATTACTACGGCAACCAAATATTGATAAAAAAACGAAAAAAGCAAGCGCAGCGCCCTAACTAGCGAGCTTGCGAGCGTGGGAATCCAAGGGGGCCACTGCCCTCTTGGCAGGGGTCCGGGGGCAGCGCCACCGGCGGAGCGTGAGGCAGAGCCTCACGAGCGAAGCCTTTGGCTGAGCGAGCAAAACGCACTGGGAAAAGCAATGCAGTCAGGCGAATACGCAAAAGGCAAAAACCAAAAAAATCCTTCCCTCGGCTGAAGAAAAAAATGATAGATATTTTATTGCCGGATTAATAAATCCGTGTTGGAGAACGAATGACTTAATTGATAAATCCGGATTATCATCCGGTCATATAAACAAACAATCAATTTTTTTGAAAGGGGTTTCATGCATCATGGGACTTATTAAAGCAGCAGTAGGCGCGGCAGGCGGCGTTCTTGCCGATCAGTGGAAGGAATTTTTCTATAGTGAGGCACTGTCCAGAGACACGCTCGTGGTCAAGGGACAGAAGCGCATCACCTCCCGTTCCTCCAACACCAGAGGCAACGACAACATCATCTCCAACGGCTCGGGCATCGCCGTAGCGGACGGCCAGGCCATGATCATTGTCGAGCAGGGCAAGGTGGTGGAATTCTGCGCCATGCCGGGCGAATATACCTACGACACATCCACCGAGCCGAGCATCTTCGCCGGCAGCCTGGGCGAGAGCATCATCAACACCTTCAAGCTGATAGGCAGGCGCTTCACCTACGGCGGCGACACCGGCAAGGATCAGCGCGTCTATTACTTCAACACCAAGGAAATCACCGAAAACATGTTCGGTTCGCAGAAGCCCGTTCCGTTCCGTATTGTGGATAAGAACATCAACCTCGACATTGACGTTTCCATACGCTGCAACGGCGTTTACTCCTACAAGATAGTCAATCCGCTGCTCTTCTACACCAACGTGTGCGGCAACGTGGCCGATTCCTTCAAGCGCTCCGAGATCGATGCGCAGCTCAAGCACGAATTTATCGACGCTCTCCAGCCGTCGTTCGGACGAATCTCTGCGCTTCAGATACGCCCCAATGAGATTTCCAATCACATTCCGGAATTCCGTGACGCCCTGAATGCCGAGCTCAGCCAGAAGTGGCAGGAGCTCAGAGGCATCCAGGTGGTTTCGGTTGCCTTCGGTTCCATCACCCTGCCCGATGAGGACATGGAGCTTATCAAGATGGCACAGCGCAACGCCATCAACAGGGATCCCGGTATGGCAGCCGCCACGCTGGTCAGCGCTCAGGCGGACGCCATGAAGGACGCTGCGAAGAACAAGAACGGCGCCATGAACGCTTTTCTCGGCATGGGAATGGCGCAGAACGCCGGCGGCATGAACGCCCAGCAGCTCTTTGAAATCAGCGCTCAGCAGCAGGCGGCACGTCAGCAGGCGGAAGCACAGGCGGCGGCACAGCAGGCGGCACAGCAGGCGGCACAGCCGAAGCAGGCCAATCCTTCCGGCGGCTGGAAGTGCGAATGCGGCACGGAGAACCAGGGCAAATTCTGCATGAACTGCGGCAAGCCGAAGCCCGAAGAAAACGGCTGGAACTGTCCTCAGTGCGGCACCACCAACCAGGGCAAATTCTGCATGAACTGCGGCTTCAAAAAGCCGGCAGGCGCACCGCTTTACCGCTGTGACAAATGCGGCTGGACGCCGGAGGATCCGCACAATCCGCCGAAATTCTGCCCCGAATGCGGCGACGTATTCGACGGCAACGACATCCAGTAATGCAGGTGTCGGATTTTTCGATGAATTAAACGGATAACCGATCAATCAACGAAGCCGTCGTTTTCGTCCTCAATCCATGACTGGACGGAACCGGCGGCTTTTATGCCATTGCCTGTCGGAAAAACAAAGAGGAGAGATTTGCTCATGGCAGATAAACTGATGGAATACCAGTGCCCGTGCTGCGGCGGCAAGATGGAATTTGAAAGCAGCATACAAAAGATGAAGTGTCCCTACTGCGATACGGAATTCGAGGTGGATACACTCAAAAATTACGACACAGTGCTCAACGACACCACTCCCACACAGATGGAATGGGACAGAACCGAGAGCGGCGGCTGGGCCGAGGGAGAGACAGAGGGCATGTTTGTCTATATCTGCAAGTCCTGCGGCGGCGAGATTATCTGCGACCGCACCACGGCGGCCACGCACTGTCCCTACTGTGACAATCCCGTTATTATGATGGGACATTTTACAGGCGATCTCCGCCCGGATTACGTCATTCCCTTCAAGCTGGACAAGAACGCTGCGGTGGCGGCCTTCAAAAATCACCTCAAGGGCAAGGTGCTGCTGCCAAAGGCCTTCAAGAACGACAGCCACATCGAGGAAATCAAGGGTGTTTATGTGCCGTTCTGGCTTTTCAACAGCGAGGCCAACGCCCACATCAATTACCGTGCCACCAGGGTGCGCACATGGAGCGACCGCAATTACATATACACCGATACCAGCTATTATTCGGTGGTGCGCAAGGGTTCGCTGGAATTTGAGAATATTCCGGTGGACAGCAGCTCCAAGATTGACAACGACATCACCGAATCGCTCGAGCCTTTTGACCTGAGTCAGGCGGTGGATTTCCAGACCGCCTATCTTTCGGGCTATCTGGCGGATAAGTACGACGTTTCGGAGGACAAGAGCGTGGAACGCGCCAATCAGCGTGTCCGCAACAGCACCGAGAAGGAATTTTCCGCCACCGTGACCGGCTACACCACCGTCCGCACGGAAAATGTCAATATTCAGCTCAATAACGCCAAGGCCAAGTATGCGCTGCTTCCCATATGGCTGCTGACTACCAAATGGAACAACCAGACCTTTCTTTTCGCCATGAACGGACAGACCGGCAAATTCGTCGGCAATCTGCCTACCGACATGAGTGCGTTCTTCAAGTGGCTGTTCGGCATTGCGGGGGCGGTGGCCGTGGCGGGCGTGCTTGTAATGTGGCTCTTGTGGCTGTTTTGACGGGAGGTAATTGGCTGTGAAAAAAAGAATTTCCGCCCTTTGTGCGGTATTTATGATGATATTGGTCATGGCGGCTCCCATTTACGCTTCGGAGGAAGCCTCCCAGCCGGAGAACGAAACGGGTCTGCATCATGTGGTGGATTCCGAAGGTCTGCTCTCCGAAAAAAACAGGCAAAAGATCGAAACCGCCGCACAGTCGGTTTACGAGAGCAACGGCGTGGATCTCTTTGCCTACATCACGGGCGGTGAATTATCCGACCCGGACGGAACGGGCGAGGAAATTTACCGGTCGTCGGCCTATACGAAATCCTCCGTGGTCATGATGGTGGACAGCAGCAATGCCTATATCAGGACATACGGCAGGGCATTGAATATCTTTACCGGGGACGATCTGGAGGAGATTGTCAGTGAGGCGGTGAAGCAAAAGAACGATGCGGCGCTGCTGCTCCGGTTTGTCAAGCTGACCGGAAAAATGCTCACCGAGAAGGGCGTGCAGCCTGTTCCGGACGGAAGGCTCCAGCCGAGACTGGTGGACGGAGCGAATCTTCTCACGGAGAGCCAGAGGACGAAGCTGCTGGCCAATCTTGACGCGATAAGCGAAAAGCGGCAGCTCGATGTGGTCATCGTGACCAATGATTCGCTGGGCGAGAAAACCGTGGACGAATTCGCCGACGATTTCTACGACTACAACGGATACGGCTACGGCGAAGGATACGACGGAATCCTGCTGCTCGTCAGCATGGACACCCGAGAATGGGCCATCAGCACCTGCGGCAAAGGCATCACCGTCTTTACCGACGAGGGGCAGGAATACATGACCGAAGAATTTGTGTCCTATATGAGCGATAAGGATTATTACGGCGGATTCAGGCGGTTTGCGGAGCTTTGTGACGAATTCATCGAGGAATACGACGAAACGGGCAGGGCGTATGATTACGGTCATATGCCGAAGGAGCCTTTCAACTGGCTGAAATCCATCGGCATTTCGGCCTTTGGAGGACTGATAGTGGGCCTTATTGTGGCGCTGTCACTCAAGAGCCAGCTCACGAGCGTCAAGGCGCAGACGATGGCGACGGCCTATACCAAGCAGGGCAGCCTGAAAATCACCGAACGCACCGACTTGTTTCTGTACCACACCATCACCCGTGTCGCCAAACCAAAGGACACCGGCAGCAGCGGCCGCTCCCACAGCGGAGGAAGCAGCACGCACCACAGTTCTTCGGGAAGAAGCCACGGCGGTTCACACGGACATTTCTGACGGAGGAATTTTCCGGACGGCAGCATACAGCATTCATGCGGAGCTTAGCGGCGGATTGGCCGCGGCTCCGTTTTTTTTTGCGGAATGTAACTCGACCGCCGTTTTTTGCAGGTTGGCGGAAAAGGACTTCACAAATCGGCCGGAATGTGGTAATATGGAATTACAGCAGACAGGCGGTTGGAGTTAAAAAAAGTGTGGAGTGTGGAGTGTGGAGTTGAGGAAGGCGCAAAGCGCCTTAAAATATAACGCTCACGTTCGTGCGCTCTTTTGAAATTATTACAATCTCGATTAATTTTTTACTTTAAGCGAGCGAATGCGAGCGTTTATATTCCAGCGCTGCAGGCGCTCATTCACTCCACACTCCAAACTCCAAACTCAAAGCAAAGGGGAGAGTGTATAGACCATGAAACTGATCATCGAGCAGTCGGAGGAATACGGCGAACCCGAGATCACCGTCAGGTGCGGCATGATGGACGAGCGTCTGGAGAATATCATCAACCACATACGGCTGAATATGTTTTCCGTTACGGGAGTGAAGGACGGCGTGACAAGGGTGCTGCCGCTGGGGGAGATTTACTACTTTGACAGCATCGACGAGCGCACCTTCGTCTATCTGGAAAACGATGTGTACGAATGTTCCATGAAGCTCTACGAGCTGGAGGAGCAGCTTTCCAAGGCGAATTTCGTGCGCATAAGCAAGTCGTGCATCGTCAATATTCTGAAGCTCGAAAGCGTGCGGCCGCTTCTCAACAGCCGCTATGAGGCCAAGCTGGAAAACGGCGAAAAGCTGATCATCAGCCGCCATTACCTGCCGGATTTCAAGAGCAGATTCGGCATATAATTACTCCGGCAACTAAATATTGATAATAAAAAGAAAAAAGCAAGCGCAGCGCCA
>CAMHJC010000063.1 GCA_946185345.1 uncultured Clostridia bacterium | reverse complement strand
TTTTTTCCCTGTTACCATTTCCCCCTTCATCCGGAAAAACACGCAAATAGGTGCTGCATTTATGATGAATATATGTTCGATTCCTTATATAAAGATTATTTGATATGTAAGAGGAACTGTGGATGCGTGTTATTCAGAAGAATTAGCAAATAGTCCATAAATACTCAAATATCTATTGTATTTTGCGGCAATAAACTATATAATAATAGCTGACAATACCAATTACCAAGGAGAAGAACCATTATGAAAAAGAAAAAAAGTCAGGCATCCATCACCGGTGTGGATTATCTCCCTTATGCCGCTCCGAAAGGAAAGAAATACAATAGTTACAGCCAATCCGGCTCATCCGGCAAAAAAAAGCTGCCTGTCATAGTATTTGCGGTCATAGGCGGTCTGCTAGCGGTCGCCGGAATCACTCTTGCCGTACTCACTGCGATCAATTCCGTGGCGGCCAACGAAGCGGCGGACGGATTTGTCAAAGCCTGCCGTTCGGGTGACAGCAGCGCGATGGAAGCCTTTCTTCCCGGCGTTTACGCCGAACTGCCGGAGGATATTCAGGCGCTGCTCGACGAAGTCGATGAGAATGACGACGACACGCAGACGACTGATCAGGAGCACGACCTTCAGAAGCTCATTCTCACGCACTCCAGGATTGACAGCTCCTCCGTCATCACGCTGGACGACGACGCTACACTGAAGCTCACCATTAACGGCCCGGACATGAAAAAGATCATGGAGGAAATCAGCTCCAAGTATCTGACTGAGGACGACACGCCGAAAATGGACAGCGAAGCCGTCTACGCCGATGTGCAGTCCATGATCGAATCCGGAAAATACAGCTATTCGCACGACGCCGAAATTCCCATGAGCAAAATCGGCGGAAAATGGTATGTCAAGTACAACAATCCCGAAATCACCGATGCGCTTACGGGCGGACTTCAGACCGCTTACAGCGAGCTTTACCGAAAAGCCTTCGATGAACTCATGGAATACTTCGGATTGACAGAGCAGGAGGAACCATCTGATGAAAATTAAAAGAGCGGCGGCGCTCCTCATCGTCTTTTCTATTATATTGTGCATGTGTCCCAACGTCTTTGCGGACAGCAAGGAGGAATACGGCGTTCTTCCCCTCAGCTGGTTCACCATGGACGAGACAGACAATCTGCCGGTCATGATCAAAGACGGACACGTATATGCGGAAGCACGATCCCTGGGAGAAAAACTGGGTTACATTGCCTCGGGAAAAGACCAGTTCTTCACAATGGTCAAAAAAACTTCTTCCATAAAGAGGGTCGTCCGGTTTACCGACGGCTCGGACGATGTATTCTACTTCAACGGTCTTTTCTCATTTGACTACGACATGCCCTGCAAGGCGGTCAAAAACGACCACGGCTTCTGGGTACCGTTTGTGTATGTGCTGCGGCTGCTGGACAGCGGCTATATTCCCGAAAGCTCGATGGTGACTTCTCCGTCTGAAACGCTGCTGGGAACCTATGTAGACATCATGAGCAATTCCTCAAAATACATTTTTGATATCATAGAGGACCTCGGTGACAGCTATGCCAGACTCGGCACCTGTGAACTGATCAACATATGGAACGGCTGGCTTTCTTTAGACCTCAACTACCTGAACACCAGTATGATGGACACCAAATATTTTCAGGACGCCGCTATGCTTTTCTGCACGCTGAGTCAGGATGAAATCCGGTCAGAAAGTAAAATGCTCACTCTCGGGTCGGGTGCTCTCGCCTCCATTAAGGATATCGGAGAAGTCGCCACCAACCTCAACGAGCACTACCAGTGGGAAGTCGGCGAAGTAACCAAGCTCATTGAATTTGCCAAGAAGCAGTCCGCTTCCTCCGCCGAAATGGAACAGCTTTACAATACGCTCAATAAGGCCGTCAAGAACGAGGAAGTCAGTTCAGAGCTTTCCAAAATATTCAACACCGCCAGTGAGAAGCTGAATGTTGAGCTCATCGATAAAGGCTTTACCGGCGTAACTTTGGGGCTTGAATTCGCCTCCTATTACATCGAGTTTCAGGAGCAGGACAAGACTTCTCTGAACGCAATGAAGGCATTTACCAAGGACCTCAAGAAAAACGACCCCGTCTGCCTGTCGGATCATGACGTCAAAATTCTGAACGACTATATCAACACATCGGAATTTCAGAGCGAAATGCTGAAATATTCCCTCATTAAAACGCTGAAAAACAATGCGTCCTCCGCTATCAAACTCTTCACAGCGAAGGATCTCCAGAAGTATCTCTTTGGCACACAAGGCTGTCTGGTGCTTCTCGGCTGGAATCTTGCTTCGGAATTTATCCCTTCCATTAAAAACGGTCTGGATAATACCGAAAAATCACAGCTTGCGCTCTATCTCCAGGTCTTGCAGAGCGAAGCCTATCACTGGAGTATAGAGTGCAGGGAGAAGGCGGTAAACAATCCCGACAGCAAAGAAGCGTGGACAAAATACGCCCAAAGCACCTATACCTTCCTTAAGATGTGCCACATAACCCGTCAGAACGGCATGGACATAATCGACACTTACCTCAAAAACGATCGGATGAAAGAAGCCGATCTTCAAAAGAAATTAAAGAATAAATCAATCACCAATCTGAAAAAGAAAAGATTAACAAAAAAACTGGAGAAAATTCAGTCAGAAATCAAAATCATTGAGGAATACAAAGAAACGCTTGAAGCCATCGACCTCACCGTGGCTGAAAAATCCTCGCTTTATTACAATCTCAGCCAGAAATACGACGACTGCGACTTCACTGCCTTCTTCGGCATGATTCCTCCCGAGGAGGCCAAGGTCAAAAAAGGCTATGACGAACTTGACAAACTCATCGCCGAAAAGGTCATCACGGGTTACCAGCCTGTGGAACTGACAAAAAAAGAAAAGAATTCCATTGCCAGGATACTTACCTTTCTGACCGATGAAAGCTTTGACTGCGCCGCTTCCGATGAAATCGACAACGCCATGTGGCTTGCGCTCAATCCTGTAACCGGTCTTTGGTGGTCATCGTCCTATGCCGTGACAAAAAACAAGCTTTCGTCCTACAATCATGAGGAAAAAGGCTTTAAAAAGGACCCTCTGAATGCTTTTTCCTACAACGCTGACAATTATACGATCGGTTACTATCAATTTGACGGAGATGCGGTTGACTGGATACTGAAAAATATTCTCAACGTCACGCCGGTTCACAGCTCGACTTCGTCCTTTATGACGTCCGCTCTCAACGGTCAGACCGACCAATTCGGATTATATTACTATTACTACAAAGGCGCTTATTACGTAGAAATGCCCGGAGGACTCGGCGGCTGGGAAGGCTACGGCATTTCCTTTGACAAGGTGCTTTTCAACGGACTGGATTACCAGATCAGGTACAAACGCCAATATGCCTCCTGGCAGGCGGATGAAGGCTATGACACGGATTATCCCATTGACACGGCGTACACCACCTGTAAGAAAAATGCCGTTGACGGCAAGGAATACTGGTCGGTACTCAGACTGAGCGAAACGTCCTATTTTGACTTTTCAGCCTATCCCGATGATGAATCCGAAGGAAAATGGCGGCAGCTGTACATTGATTTTATCAGAAACAACATCGTTGACGAAAATTCGGAATGTTGTCTTGTTTACATCAATGACGATGATATTCCCGAGCTGCTCATCAACCGCAGCATCGTCATGGCGGACGGAAGCGTCGTGGCAACGGTATACAACAACAAGCTGACATCCCGGGAAGTCTGGCCCTATGGCATTACCTATATCGAGCGCAAAAATTCCTTTCTGGAGAGCGGCGGACGAATGGATCAGTATTACGATTACGTCTACAAAATCGACAAAGGCAGCTTCGTCAAGACCGCATCCGGCGAATACGGACTGGAAGACGAATCGGTTTACGATCGGATAAACGGGTTTGAGGAATACGAAAAATACTATGTCTATCGCTGGAACGGCAGCAAGGTCTCCCCTGCGCAATACCGGAAAAATCTGCAATTAGCCTTTCAACAATCCTCCGCTTCCGAGCCGAAGTTGAAATGGACACCCAACACCACCATCAGCAGACTGGATAACAATTTCATAGAAATCTATCCTGTCTACAGCTAAGATGTTACAATCAACTTCCATCACCCTCCTTTTCTCCTCCGTGCGGCATGAGAATACCGTGCGGAGGAGTTTTTGCTTCTGCGGGATAAAAATTTATATTATCTCCCTTGAAGAACTTTATTCATTGCGTTACAATATAATATGATCATTATTTTACGGCTATTTTCATTCCAGCAATTCCGGAGGCAATGATTTCTCAGATGAAAAGGACATACATGATAAAAATAACCGCTCTGCTGCTGACCTTCGCCATGCTGCTGCCGACACTGGCCTCGTGCAGCACCGACGACGGCACCGACAAGGCCATCAGCTATTCACTGACCGACGAACCGAAAAATCTCGACCCGCAGATGGCGTCCGACAACAATTCCCTGCTGGTGATCCGCAATCTGTTTGAGGGACTTACCCGTTACGACCAGAACGGCAACATCATTCCCGGCGTGGCGGAGGATTGGAGCAGCAACACGGAATTCACCGAGTACACCTTCCGCCTGCGAAAGAATGCCGTGTGGTCAAACGACACGCCTGTGACCGCCAACGACTTTGTATTTGCCTGGCGGCGCGCACTCGATCCGGCCACCAAGTCCACCACCTGTTCTGCCCTCTTTCCCATCAAAAACGCCCGTGCGGTCAACAGCGGCGAAGCGCAACCCGAATCGCTGGGCGTCACGGTCATTGACGATTACACCCTCAAGGTTTCCATGGAATATTCCTACGCCGAATTCGTGCTTCAGACGCCCAACGCGGTATTCATGCCCTGCAATGAGGAATTCTTCCTCACCACCAAGGGGCATTACGGACTGGACGACGAATACATCATCAGCAACGGCCCTTTTGTGCTCTCCAAAAACGGCTGGAACCACGACAACTACGTTCGCACGCTGCGCAACGAGAAATACGCCGGCTACAACAAGGTTTGCCCCAGAGTGCTTTATTTTGGCATAAGAAGCTCCGACACCGACTACTTCCAGCTGCTCGAGAACGAGACAGTGGAATCCGCCGTGATTGAGACCGAAAACATCAGCAAGCTGGAGGGTACCGATTACAAATACACCACCGTAACCGACACCACCTGGGGATTCCTCTTCAACGTGCAGAAACCGGCGCTGGAGCTTGCCACCATCCGCCGTTCGCTCATGGCCTGCGTCACCGACGAAGCCTGCACCGGAAAGGACGGCAAGAGCCTGATTCCCTACGGTTTTGAAACGGCGAACGACATCATTCCGCCTTCCACCCACATCAACGGCCAGCTTTACCGTGAACTGGCCGGCGGCGGATTCAAGGAATCCTTCAGCACCGAAACGGCCCGCTCGGATATGAACAAGGCGCTTAATTCCATCAATCTCAAGCGAATACCGAACATTACCCTTATCTGTCCCGACAATGAGAAAATCATCGAGCTTATGCAGAGCATCATGCGCTCCTGGCAGGAACATCTGTACGTTTATGTCAATATCGAACCTCTCGACATGAGCACATTGCAGTACCGCATCAATCTCGGCAATTATCAGGTGGCGTTTTATCCCATCGCTCCCACCAAGGACGACCCTTTGAACACCCTCAACCGCTTCACCTCGGATTATCCGTCCAATCCCGCCTTTCTCCAGCATCCCGCCTACGACAAGCTTGTCAAAAAGGCCTCCGCGCGAAGCAATACGGAGGATGTGCTTGCGGCAATGGCAGCTGCCGAGAAATATCTCAACACCTATGTCATATTTTACCCCGTGTATTATGAGGTGACTTATTTTGTCATGCGTCCGACCGTCTCGGGCATCTACTTCTCCCCCTTTGACGGCGCCGCCGACTTCACCAACTGCAAGTACGTGGAGTAGAAATATACATCAGCCAAGGAGGAAACTGCGATGATGGAAAAAGATGAATTCCTTTCCGCTCTGCGTGAACGCCTTTTGTATGAAGGTCTCTGCGAAGTCGGCTTCAGCAGAATAGACGAGACGGTTCCGCAGGATCTGGCGCGCTATCACTACGCCATTACTCTCATGTACCGCATGTCCGACGCCATTGTGGAGGAAATCGACGATTCTCCCACCTACGCCTACTTCCAGCACTACCGCGCTGCCAATGCGCTGCTTGACAGATGCGCCCTGATAGCGTGTGAAATGCTCCGCAGAGAAGGCGCGGCGGCTTATCCTGTGGCGGCCTCTCAGAGCGTCCACGACAGAGGCGACAAATACACCGGCATTTACCAGCACAAATCCGCCGCCGTGGCAGCCGGACTGGGCTGGATAGGCAAAAGCGCCATGTTTGTCTCACCCAAATACGGCCCCAGAGTACGCCTTGCCACCGTTCTGACAGACATGGAGCTTTCCTGCGACACGCCTCCCATGGCCTCTCAATGCGGCAATTGCACCCGCTGTGTCGAAGCCTGCCCTTCCGGAGCGATACTCGGCCGAAATTACGTGAGGGGAATGAAACGGGAGGAAATATTCGACGCCGAGAAATGCTCACAGCACATGAAAAAGGCATTCGGTCACATAGGCCGGGGAGCCGTCTGCGGACTCTGCATGAGAGCCTGTCCCTGGGGAGAACATTCCGATGCCCGACGTCAACCGCTTTCAGAATAAACACCGAAAGGAAAGAGTCATTATGCTGAAAAAAAGAAAAAGCACTCACGACAGCACCTCCGCCATAACAGAGGAGGAACTTCTCCGGCTTCAGGAGAAGGAGCGGCTGGATTCCGTTTTTCCCGAAGCGCCGGCTTCCAAAAAAGCGCTCACCAATGTATGGATTTATCTCATCACGGCAGGTTCCTCCTGCGTGATTCTGACGCTGCTGTATTACGCCGGACTGTTGATAGGAAATATCCGGTATGAGGCGGTCGGTTATCTCGGAATGATCGACGATTCGGCAGGATTTCTCTCCGACACGGTCACCGCGCTGCTTCACATTCTGCTTTTCATCATCATCGCTGTGCTGCTGGGAATCGCTCTGAATATCAATTACTCGGTTCACGGCAGACCGAATGAAGTCCTGGGCAAATACAAAAAATTCATACTGCTCGCTTCATTCGGCAGCTGCGCCGCTTATGTGCTGATTCACCACCTGGCCGTCGGCAGGTCATTCAGCCTGTCCGGAAGCCTGCTTTCAAAGTCTCTTTATTATGTCAGCATGCTTACCGTCGTACCGGTCGCCAATATTCTGCTGTATCTCGTGCTTCCCCTGGCGTTGATCCGGATGCTGCTGACACTCGTTTCGGAAACCAAGCAAAAAGCGGAACTGCCTCTGATCATTGCCGGCACGGTGATAATGACTCTGGGACTGCTCGGCATCAATCCCGCCAATATCGAAAACTTCGGCCTGGAAATCACCTTGTTCACGCTGGTGCAGAGTGCGGCCTGCAGTCTGCTCTATCTCAAGACCAATGTGATCTGGTCGACGGTTTTGCTTTATTCCGGCGTCAGCGGACTGTATTTCATTCTCACGGCACTGCTGAACCTCATCTGAATCAAGCAATAAAAAACCTGCTTCGGCTGCGTTCCTTGAAAGGATCCGCCGCCGAAGCAGGTTTTTAAATTTTTGAATATTTCGCTGAATTCATCCGTTCGCCGCCTCTTTCGGCTGCCTGGGTTTCATCAGAAGAACAATGACGATTGCCAGCGCCAGGATAACCGAAGTCACCAGACCGCCTTCCATGCCGAAGCCGCCGCCGTTGAACAGTTCCTTGCCGCTCACGCTCTCAAATCGGAAGACCGAGGGGCCGAACTGGTTGCCGCTCACCAGAATACCGAAGAAATTGCCCTGAACAAAATTCCACACCGTATGAATGGCGCAGGCCATCCAGATGGAATTGAGCTTGAGAACCAGAACCGACATGAATACGCCGAAGAGTATGACATTGAGGATGGAAAGCACCGTCACTCCGCTGTTGAGCAGATGAAGCGCTCCGAACAGCAGCGAATTCAAGAGCATACCTGCAACGGCGCCGCCCTTGCTTCCGAAGGAGGTCATCATAAAGCCCCTGCACACCGTTTCCTCGCTTGCTCCCTGAATAATGAACCCGACAAAAATCAGCGCCAGTGTGAGATATTTGCCATCCAGCGTGCTTCCTTCGAATGTCATCGAGCCGGTTGCGACGCAGATGCCGACACAGGCCGAGAACATGGCAAAAGCTGTCACCATACCGATCAGATAATCGGTAACGGCGTGTTCCCTGACAAATCCCATTGTGCGTATGCTGCGTTTCTCGGCGAATTTCACATACAGCATGAGAACGATGATGGGAGCAGCCTTGGCAAAGAGCTGCACAATTATCAAATCCTCGCCATTCATATCAAAGGTGTATCCTTCCGGGGCGTTCAATCCTATGATGATCTTTACGATGATGTACGGAATCAGCGGTATCATTTCGCTGAAGACCGAGCCAAGTCCTACCGCCAGCGCCAGGAGTCCCACCAAAAACACGTTCCAGCCGGCCTGTGCGCCTTCACGGGCATTACTCAATAGGATTGGCATGGGAGAAAAAGTCTTTTTGATATTGGCTAACATTGTTTCATTATCCTTTCCGATGAAAAATTCATCAATATAATTGGCCGCTCTTGCGCTCGGGGTCGGCAAGGGCGATGACACGTTTGGTCATGACCGGATGGCTGCACACCAGGTTGTAACAGAAAAGGAACAGTCCCTTGACTTCGTGCGCATGCCTGATGTAATCCTCCTTGTCCACCTGCCTGTAAAGATGGATTCCCGCAATCAGCGTCATCATGGCGTCAAGTCCGTCACTGCCTGAGAGAAGCTGCGCCAGACGGTCACAGCTGTATTCTCTCGTACGGGAAGCAGTCGGGCCAAGTATCGGAATCAGCTGCGAGAACATCATACCGTAGTAGTAGTGCATGGTGGCGTGCATGTAATAGATATGCGCCATTTCATGCGCCACGATAAATCTGATGGTGTCCATATCGTGATATTCACGGTAGGCCACCTCAAGAAGGTCGCCGTAGATCTCTATGTACTGTCTGAACGGAACAAATGCCGAAAAGGCATTCAGCACGCCGTTGCCCTGCACCATGTACACCTTCGGCACACGCTTGAGGCCCAGCTTCTGAGAGTATTCCTCAACGATGGCGTATATCTCGGGATATGTCTTTTCCGTGATGCGCACCGACATGCTCCGGTACTGCGCATAGGCATAGCTCACAATAAAGGGAACGGCAATGACGGAAAAGACCACCATAATGAAATATTCGATGTTCTGCGGCGTATTGCCTACATGGGATTCCGCACTTTCTTCCTCTTTTCCGTCCGTATCGGATGAATTCTCCGGGGACTGGCCGGCTTCCTCGTGATCGTCGAAAGAGCGCAGGGTTTCAGCCGCATAGTTGTACACGGCTTCCACATACTTCCTGTTGTCGTCGATCGAATAGATAAAATAGCCTATGGCGAAGGCGATGATCAGTATATTCAGCACAAACAGACGGCGATACCAGCGCCGTTCCGCCTTGTGACGGCAGCTTTTCAGTATTTTTTTGTCAATGGGCTGATAGACTGGCCTTCCGTCCGGCGGAGCATCATTCCCCGGCGCAATTTCCGCCTGTGCAGGCATGTCTTGCTCAGACATGCCCGTCTGAGCAAAATTGTTGTCCATTTTCAGATACGCTCCTTCTTTATGAATATGGTTTGGCACCCGATTCATTATATCACACGCCGAACCGGCATATTCAAATAATTATGCGTCAATAAGTAAACAGGCTGTAAATGAAATTTATTCCTCGCCGAATTTTTCTTTTGCCATGCTGTCGGCTCATTCCTCAAACTCACGCCTGCTGCGAAGCTCCCTGATCTTTTTGGAGTATGACGGCACCGGCATCAGCAGCATAAGAAAACACACCAGCAGAATCGCTGTAGCTGAAAATTCCAGGCACGCGCTGACAATCGTCCTTTTGTCGCCGGTATTTACCAGAAAGTCATAGATCATCAGACTGCCCAGCATGACGGATAAAATGATGAACACCGCCGCCATCACCGCAAATGTAATGTGATACCTGCGTCTGCCGGTGTATTCGAATATCAGCGAGTCAATATCGGTGTTGATCTCAAAATCACCCATCGCCTCCTTGCGGACAGCGTAGATCCTGGTGCCTGCGTCTACGTTTGTTTCCGGAATGATCTCGGCGCCCGATTCGGTCAGGATTTCCGAAAGCTGTCTCCGGCGTTCTTTTCCTGCCTTTCGTCCTTTAGGGTCAACGCAGGTGGTCACTCTGGCGATGTATTCGCCCGGCTCGCACTTCTCGAACACGAACCATGCTCCGAGTATAATTCTGACCGGCTTCCAGCCCTGCGCGCACATTTCATTGAGAAATACCTCCTCCCGGTCGATGGTAGCGTAAATACGGAATTTGGTTGTTTTTTGCTTACTCATGTTGCCTGCTGTCCTTTCCCTTCAATCCTCTTTTGCTGTTCCAACAGCCTTCTGCCGTTGTCCAGCAGCTCCTGAAGGCGGTCAGTCTCGTCCAGCACCGTGCGCTTGCCGGCTTCAGTGATAATGTATTCCTTCTTGCGGTCGCCCGATTCGCCGCATTCCATAATCCAGCCCTTGCCGAGCAGATTATTCAGCGCACCGTAAAGCGTGCCTGCGCCGAGTCTGACACGGCCGCCGCTGAGCTTTTCCACATTCTGAATGACGCCGTAGCCGTGCAGCGGCGAATATAGTGAGATGAGTATATAATAGACCGCCTCGGTAAGCGCTCCCTTGCTTTCGTTCATATCATCATTCCCTTAGTGTCCGGTTAAATTCTGCCCTGCTGCGCAAAACCGAAAACCGCATCGGTCAGCCGGTTGATCTGGTCAATATCGCAGGGAATATCCTTCGATGTGTGAATCAGCGGCAGATAGAGCAGTCCCATAACCGAATGTTTTGTATAGCTGACCATAACCGAATTCTTGAAGTTGGCGTGATCGCTCATGAATATCATCATGCTCTGCTTGCAAACCGGCTTCTGTCCTTCTTCCTCAAACGCCTTGGCCAGTGAACTGACGATCTCGGTCTTTTTGGTGGATGCAAAGGTAAGCACATCGCCGTTGCCGACACAGTCGAAATTGATGACCTTTGTGGCGGTCAGGTCTATGCGGTTCTTCTTGCAGTACTTGGCAAATCCGCCCGAACCGAGCAGTCCCCATTCCTCATTGTCAAAGAAGACAAAGCAGCACTTTTTCTTCATTTCCTCATCGGCTGCTACATTCTGAGCCATTGCGAGAAGCGAAAGAACACCGCTGGTGTTGTCGTTGCGGTTGTTCTTATTCTTGATAACCATGGAAATAACCATCACCAGCAACACTGCCAGCACTCCCAGCTCGCCGAACAAAAATGCCGTTTCCGGGGAAAAATTATCCATAAAAAAGACATTACAAAACGAAATTCCTGCGCAAAGCAGGATCATAATGAGCATGAGAAATACATTGGCGCCGGTCTGTCCCCACAGCCACGACGAATGAAGCATCCAGCCCGTTTTACCGGGAGTGTCGTAGTGAGCCGTAAACATATACTCCGCATTCGGGTCGCCTACCAGCAGATTGGTTCCGGAAGCTTTGATTTCGGTGATCATTTCCTCGTCATAGCCCATTTTGACAAATTCGCTGCGGAGAGTGCCGCGCAGCGCCTGCTTTTCCTTCCTGTTGAATCTGGTCGGGTGATTTTCAAAAATTTCCTGTGCTTTCTGATTGGTTAATGCCATGATAAACCGCTCCTTTTCATAAATATTACGTAATCCGATATTACGTAATACGATATATCGGATTACGTAATTAATATATCACTATCCGATATATTTGTCAAGTGTTTTTTCATTTATTTTCTCATTTATCTTCTCAATCGCAATAAGAGACGGGACATTTGTCTAAATCTCCTTCATTCTGCATATACTAAAGCCGAAGACAACTTCAGAAAGGAATGAAAAAACATGAGAAGAAAAATGGCTGCAGCTCTGGCCGTATGGATAGTCTTGTGGACGGTGTGTCCGCTGCACGTATTCGCCGAAACACCGCAAACAGAATCCGCACAACCGACCGATTCACTGGGACTTACCTCCAAATCCGCCGTGCTGATGAATGCCGAAACGGGCAAAATCCTCTATTCGGTTAATTCCAACGAACAGCTGCCGGAGGCCTCCATCACCAAAATAATGACAATGCTGCTGGTCTTTGAAGCGTACGATGCCGGCAAAATCAAAATGGACGACACCGTCACATGCAGCGAATACGCGGCATCCATGGGCGGCTCGCAGATATGGCTGGAACCCGGCGAAACCATGACCGTCCACGAACTGATCAAGGCGGCGCTGGTCGGCTCCGCCAATGACGCCTGTGTCGCTCTGGGGGAACACATTGCCGGCTCCAACGAGGCCTTTGTCTCGATGATGAATCAGCGTGCCGAGGAGCTTGGCATGAACGACACGTTTTATTGCAACTGTACAGGGCTTGACGCCGACGGACATGTGACTTCCGCAAGGGATATCGCAGTGGCATCCGCCGAACTGCTCACCCACAGCGAAGTACTCGGTTACACCGGAATCTGGACGGACACGCTGCGTGACGGTAAGCTTCAGCTCACCAACACCAACAAGCTCATCAAGCATTACAACGGAGCCATAGGCCTCAAAACAGGCACCACGAGCAAGGCCGGCTGCTGCATTTCTGCCGCCGCACGCAGGGATTCGATGACCATGATTGCCGTCATTCTCGGCGCGCCGGACAGCAAGAGCCGTTTTGCCGACGCAAAGAAGCTGCTGGATTACGGCTTTGCCAAATACGAACTTGTGGATGCCGCCGATATCCGGCCCGAGCTTTCCGAGGTTTCCGTTGTGGGCGGCATTGAAAAGACGGTGGGCGCATATGCCGATATTTCGGGCATGGTGCTCACCGAAAAGGGCAAGGGCAAGGAAATCAAAACCGTGGTGGAGCTGCCCGATTCCCTTGATGCTCCCGTGGAAGAAGGCCAGCCCATAGGACGTGTGAATCTGGTGCTTGACGGGGAAATCATCGGCAGTTACGATATCTGTTCCGACCGCGCTTCGGAGAAAGTCACCTTCTCCGCCGCATTCAACGAACTGCTGAGGGGTTTGTTCAGAAATTAACGCAGCATGCATGTAATTTTTTAATTATTACTCCGGCAACTAAATATTGATAATAAAAAGAAAAAAGCAAGCGCAGCGCCAATAATGGGAGTCCAGGGGGGCCACTGCCCTCCTGGCCCGTCCAGGGCGGAGCCTTGGCGGGAGCGTGAGGGCAGCGCCCTCACGAGCGAAGCCTTTGGCTGAGCGAGCAAAACGCACTAAGAGTAAAACGGGGTCAGGCGAATACGCAAAAGGCAAAAACCAAAAAAATCCTTCCCTCGGCTGAAGAAAAAATGGATAGATATTGTATTGCCGGATATATATTTGTTTTGGCCATATTCAGATGAATCATAAAACAAATACTAATTTTCAGCTAAAATCAGACTTTCTTTGCGGCCTATTTTGCGCCCTGAGGCGTCATCGTCCTAGGCAGGCGCCAGC
>CAMHJC010000062.1 GCA_946185345.1 uncultured Clostridia bacterium | reverse complement strand
TCCTTCCCTCGGCTGAAGAAAAATTTGATAGATATTTTATTGCCGGATTAATAATAATAAGATAAAATGATAAAAACATTCCCCAATGTTTGTCTGACGCAGAAGCGCCATAAATTAATATTTATTGTATATCATTCACAGGCATATTGCAACCGGTATTTTGTAAAATGCGATTGATTTTGGTTGGGGGGTGTGTCTTTTTCTTTTGCCCGAATTTTAAAAAAATACCTGTTGAACCTGACCCGAAAACATAGTATAATATAATTTAACACATCTATCACAGATGCGGAGGTTATTTCAAAAATGTACAAACTGCTCCGATATTTAAAAGACTACAAAAAAGAAAGCATTTTGGGGCCGCTCTTTAAGCTGCTGGAGGCTTCCTTTGAACTGCTGGTGCCGCTGGTGGTGGCCGCCATCATCGACAAGGGCATAGGCGGAAGCGACAGAGGCTTTACCGTCAGAATGTGCCTGCTGCTGGCCGGACTGGGCGTTGTCGGCCTGATCAGCTCGGTGACGGCGCAGTATTTCGCGGCGAAGGCGGCCGTCGGATTTGCCGCCAAGGTGCGGCACGCGCTGTTCGGCCACATACAGAGCCTCTCCTACAGCGACATAGATTTGCTCGGAACATCCACCCTTGTCACCCGCATGACCAGCGATATGAATCAGGTGCAGTCGGGTGTCAATATGACCCTTCGGCTGCTGCTGCGTTCGCCCTTTGTGGTGTTCGGTGCCATGATCATGGCCTTCACGGTGGACGCAAAGGCGGCGCTGACCTTCGTCGTGACGATTCCGCTGCTGTCGGCGGTAGTGTTCGGCATCATGCTGATATGTATTCCGCTTTATCGCAAGGTGCAGGAGAGACTCGACAAGGTGCTGCTCTCCACACGGGAGAATCTTACGGGCGTCAGAGTCATTCGGGCCTTCTGCAAGGAGCAGGAGGAAACCGAGCGCTTTCTTGACCGCAACAAGGCGTTTACCGATGCGCAGAAATTCGTGGGCAGAATCTCGGCGCTGATGAATCCCGTCACGCTTGTGATCATCAATTTCTCCGTCATTGCGCTGATTTACATAGGCGCTGTCCGTGTGGATCGGGGCATTATCACGCAGGGCGCCGTGGTGGCGCTGTATAATTACATGTCCCAGATTCTGGTGGAGCTGATCAAGCTGGCCAATCTCATCATCAGCGTGACCAAATCCATCGCCTGCGGCAACCGAATTCAGGCGGTTCTCGAAATCCGGCCCTCCATGACATTCCCGGAGGAAGCTTCCGCCGCGCAGGGCAACACGGAGAGCGAATACTCGGTGGAATTCCGACATGCCGGCCTTCGCTACGGCGATTCGGGCGAGAATGCGCTCACGGATATTGATTTTAAGGTCAAAAGGGGAGAGACGGTCGGCGTGATCGGCGGCACCGGTTCGGGCAAATCTTCTCTCGTGAATATGATCCCCCGGTTCTACGACGCCTGCTCCGGAGAGGTGCTGGTGGACGGTGTGAATGTCAGGAAGTATTCACAGCAGGCGCTCCGTGCGAAGGTGGGCGTTGTTCCCCAGAAGGCGGTTCTCTTCAAGGGAACGATTCGTGACAACATGCGCTGGGGGAATCCGGCCGCTTCCGATGAGGAAATCAACGCCGCCATTGCCACCGCGCAGGCAGCTGAAGTAGTGGCAGGCAAGGAAGGCGGCCTTGATTACCCGGTCGCCCAGGGAGGAAGAAATCTCTCGGGCGGTCAGCGGCAAAGGCTGACCATTGCCCGTGCGCTGGTCAAAAAGCCGGAAATACTCATTCTGGACGACAGCGCATCGGCGCTCGATTTTGCCACCGATGCGGCCCTTCGCAAAGCCATCAGGGAAATGGAGGGCAATCCGACGGTATTCATTGTCTCCCAGAGAGCGGCTTCCATCGCCCATGCCGATCAGATTGTCGTTCTGGATGACGGCAGAATCGTGGGAATGGGAAAGCATGATGATCTTCTGAAAAACTGCGAGGTTTACAGCGAAATCTACCGTTCGCAGTTCAGTGAGGAGAAGGGAAAGGAGGATGTGCGGTGAAGAACGGGAACGGAAAGAACAAAAGCACCGTCTTCAAGGTGCTGGGATATATCGGAGCGCATCGCTTCTGGCTGGCGGCGTCCATTCTTTTTGCGGGAATATCGGTGGCGCTTACACTGTGGATTCCTCTGCTGATCGGCCGTGCCATCGACTGCGTTATCGACAAAGGACAGGTGGATTTTGTCCTGATCAAGGGCTATCTTTTCAGAATAGCCATCGCCGCACTCGCAACGGCGCTGCTGCAATGGCTGATGAATACCGTCAACAACAAGATTACCTTTGAAGTGGTGCGTGACATCAGGGACGAGGCCTTCCGCAAGATCGAAATGCTGCCGCTGGGATATATTGATTCACATTCCTACGGCGAGACGGTCAGCCGGGTGATTGCCGACGTTGACCAGTTCGCCGACGGACTGCTCATGGGTTTTACCCAGCTGTTTACGGGCGTCGTCACGATACTCGGCACCCTGGTGTTCATGCTGATGCTTCATCCGGCCATCACGGCGGTTGTGGTGATAATGACGCCGATTTCTCTCTTTGTGGCGAGGTTTATTTCCACGCATACCCACGACATGTTCAAGCTCCAGTCGGAAACGAGAGGTCAGCAGACCGCCTTCATCGACGAAATGGTCAATAATCAGAAGGTAGTGCAGGCATTCTGCCATGAGGACGAGAATATGACCGAATTTGACGAGATCAACGACCGGCTGGCCAAATATTCCCTCAGGGCGACATTCTTTTCTTCGCTGACGAATCCCGGCACGAGATTCGTCAACAATATCGTGTATGCTGCCGTTGCACTGGTCGGCGCATTTGCCGCCATCAACGGCAGCATCACGGCCGGCATCCTTTCGTCATTCCTCAGCTATGTCAATCAGTACACCAAGCCTTTCAACGAAATATCGGGCGTCATTACCGAGCTTCAGAACGCGCTCACCTGCGCGGGCAGAATATTCGAGCTGATCGAGGAACCGGCGCAGGTGTCGGACGAAGGCTGCGCCGAACTGGCCGATGTCAGGGGAGAAGTTTCACTGGAGGACGTGTCCTTCTCCTATGTGCCGGAAGTCAGCCTGATCGAACATCTTGACCTGAAGGTGAGCCACGGCAAGAGGGTGGCCATTGTCGGCCCGACCGGCTGCGGCAAAACGACGCTGATCAATCTGCTCATGCGGTTCTATGACGTCAACGGCGGACGCATCCGAGTGGACGGCAGCGACATCCGGGACATCACACGCCGCAGCCTGAGAAGCAATTACGGAATGGTGCTCCAGGAAACCTGGCTCAAAAACGGCACGGTGCGTGAGAATATCTGCATGGGAAGGCCTGACGCCACAGACGGGGAAATGATAGCCGCTGCGAAGGCATCGCATGCTCACAGCTTCATCAAGCGTCTGCCGCAGGGATACGACACGGTGATCAATGAGGAAGGCGGCAGCCTTTCTCAGGGGCAGAAGCAGCTGCTCTGTATCGCCAGGGTGATGATTTGTCTGCCGCCGATGCTCATTCTGGACGAGGCGACTTCTTCGATTGACACACGCACCGAGCTGAAGATTCAGGATGCCTTTGCCCGCATGATGAAGGGCCGCACAAGCTTTATCGTCGCCCACAGACTTTCCACCGTGCGTGACGCTGACATCATTCTGGTGATGAAGGACGGACACATCATCGAGCAGGGAAATCACACATCGCTGCTGCAAAAGGGCGGATTTTATTCGAAGCTCTATTACAGCCAGTTTGAAGGCTGAGCAATTTTGATGAAGTTGAAAGGGAATATTATTTCTAATTGTGTAAAAAACATTCCAAAATGCTTAATGACAACCAGTAAAGAGAATGCTTTATTGTGATAGTTGCACAATTGATGGTGCGTTTGCTTATATATATTTTAAAGCTTATGTGTTGTATTATTTTTTGTGATGTGTTATAATACCCTTTGATGAGTGCAGGACAAGCAGGTTTTCACGCACTCAGCATGCAAAATGATTTTTTTGGATGGATATTATGTTTGATGTTAACGGAGTTGAAAAGAATGAATAAGACAAAACCCAATAGCGATTTTTCCGATGTCGGTATGATCAGTGAAAATGCCGGCATTACGGAAGTCGTTGTGGATGGAGAAAACAACGCTGTTGAGGTCGAGGTAGAAAACAAGGGAGCGTCGAAGGACGAAAATGAGCTGGATTGGGGCGATCTCAGCTCGTTCGGGCCGGTGCTTCCGCTTGGAACCGATGTTCTTAAGGGCAAACCGGTCTACCGTTTTTTCAAGCGCTTTTTTGACATTGTGCTCAGCCTCTTTGCGTTAGTGGTGCTTTTTCCGTTTCTGGTGCTGATTGCGGCCATCATATTTATTGATGATCCGCACGGCAGCCCGATCTTTATTCAGATGAGAGAAGGCAAGAACCGCAAGACCTTCCGGCTGATCAAATTTCGCTCGATGGTGGTCAATGCCGAGGCGCTGCTTGAAAAACTGAGAAAAAAGGGAATCACCATCAAGGATCCCAAGGATCCGACCTATAAAATGAAGGACGATCCTCGTATCACACGTTTTGGTCGCATTATCCGCAAAACAAGCATTGACGAGCTGCCGCAGCTGATCAATATCATTATGGGACACATGAGCATTGTCGGCCCCAGACCGCCTCTTACGCGTGAAGTCAATCAGTACAATGATTTTGCCATGCAGCGCCTGCTGATCAGACCGGGTCTTACCTGTATCTGGCAGAGCACCAGAAACCGCGACGATGTAAAATTCCCCGATTGGATGAAGATGGATGTCACTTACATACACAAATGCGGCTTTCTGCTTGATTGTAAGCTGATTCTCAGGACATTTTTGATTGTATTGACCGCCAACGGCAACTGATTTATTTAACGAATAATAAAATCCCGTGAAATGAATGACAGTCATTTCACGGGATTGTTTTTTTATTGCGGAAGTTCAGATGATTTCACTTTCATCGCAGAGACGGCCGTTTTCGCTTTCACTGTGAACGGTCGTGCCGGAGATTTCCCTGATAAAGGGCTTGCTGTTCTGATGACGGTCGCTGACCGGTTCGGCTTTGACCGTTTCCTGAGGCGTTCCGGCGTCGGGTTCCTCGTCCTTGCTGATCGGAACGTAGACCGTGCCGTCGGCGTTTGTCTCCACCTTCATTATCTGTTTTTCAAATACCTTGAAGGCAAAGGTTTTGCTGGCGAAGGATCTCGCACATATTCCGGACAACAGCAGATGCAGATAAAGCAGGAAAACAAGCGCGGCACTGAGGATATTCACCTGATTGGAGGTGATGTCGGAAAGCAGCTTGTATTTTGTGGCGGCGTCACCCGAGAGCATCAGCAGCGTAAAGGCGGCCAAAACCGACAGAATGAAAAGGATGAGCGAAACCGCCGGAAATACCCGGAGTCCGCTGCGCCTGATGGTTCCGCCAGCGCAGCTTCTGACAGCCCCCAGGTATCTGTGGCCGAAGAAGGAGCATCCCGAAGCCATATAAAGCAGTACGGAAGCGGAAATCATAAGGATGGCGGTGATCCGGGGCCGGGTTACTATCGTGAAACCGGCGAGGGATAAATAGCTGTTGATGTGATTCTGAATGTCATTGTTTTTGATCAGCAGATAGCCGAGGGTAAACATTCCCATTCCGGCCAAGAAGCACAGCAGGGCTGAAATGCCGATGGAAATACGCATGAGGGTGCAGCCGTTTTTGACCGAGAACATTCTGATGACGGCAAACAGCGCCGACAAAGAGGAAAAGCCTGCGAAAACGGCGATACCGGCATTGGCGGAAGAAATGCCTGCCAGCACCGTAATCGCCACCGAAACCGCAGCAATGGCGATTGTGACAAGCGTCAGAATAACACTGAGCAGGGAGTGGAAGTGTTGTTTGGTGATGTATTCTATAGAATTCGATGTCATAAACTGATTAACCACCCTTCACGCTTAGCCGAAGAAGAGCATAGCCAGAACCTGCGAACAGAACGTGAGCAAAGCCGCACCGACGATCGCCGATCCTAAGAGCGTCAGAAAGGGACTGCGGCTGAATTGGGAGGCCTTCTGAATTCCGTAGTAATATGCGACCGCGGAAGCGGTAATGCCGACAATGAGCAGCAGAATGGCAAACGAGGAGGTAATCAGAGCGGCCGGAATGGCGACAAGCATGATTGCCGAAAGAGGAAAGGTGGAAAATGCGGCAATATTGAGCGCCTGGTTGACGGAAGGCTTTTCCTTGGCGAAAATGAAGGCAATCTCCGTCATGGCAGTCAGTGTCAGGAGCGAGAGAATCGCCATAATGGCAGCATGAGCCATGAGTCCTCCGAATGACAGGATGAGACTGTCGGAAGAACCGGACGAATCCGCAAGAACCGATGCGATATCGGCACCGCAGACTTCACGGAAAAAATCCGGAGACATGGTGCCGAATGCCGCCAGAGACAATACCGTAGCGCAGACGACATAAAGCGCGCTGAATGTCACCCAAACGGCGACGGAGCGTGTGCGGGCCGCTTTCTCCACACCTTTCAGCGGAGAATCGGTCAGAAATGCCTTGACGCAGTTCAATACATCGGAGTCCTCTTTTTGATTAGGCTTGACGTTGGCTTCGCTGATGCCTCCGCAATTGGGACATAAACCTTTGTCATTGAGTCTGCCGCCGCAGTTTGAGCAATAACTCATAGTAGATTACCTCTTTCTTCATGTTGCACTTCTAATATAGTAGCACATAAAAGAGGAAAAGTAAATAGCTTTAAAGAAATTCAACAGAAATATTGATAATCAAACGCATCTTTTTGTTATTTTCACAAAAGCTCCGTCAGGTTGCATATGATTGCGTTTGATACCAGCATACCGGCTTCAGTGAGAGAAATGCCCTGTTCATCGCACAGACAATATCTTCTCATCAACGGAGATGCCGCTTTCAGACGCATGGCAGGCGGTATTCCGACCCCGAACCGCTCCTGGAGGCCTTTTTCGATCAATCCTTCCGCCAGCCGAAGCCGCAGCATGATGTATTCCTCCATGCCGCCGCCTTCGCCGTCATCGTGAGACTGTCCGCCGGACAGATAGCTTTCAAGGCTGCGGTCGAAGTAATACCGCCGTCCCTCAAAGAATCCGTGCGCCGACGGACCCAGCCCGATGTACGGGTCGCAGTTCCAGTACTTGAGATTGTGCCGGCTTTCGGATCCGGGCTTTGAGGCGTTGGAGATTTCATAATGAAGGTAACCCTTCTGTCTCAGCCGGGAAAAAGCAAGCTCATACATGTCGGCAAGCGTATCGTCGTCCGCAACGGCCAGGGTGTCTTTCATGCGGTCAAAAGGGGTGCCTTCCTCGATTTTGAGCATGTAGGCCGACAGGTGGGAAGGGTCGCACTCCGAGATGAATTCCAGGGTATTCAGAAGCGAATCGGGCGTCTGGTGAGGAATTCCCAGCATCAGATCGAGCGAGATATTGTGAATACCGAGGCGGTGCGCACACTCCATTGTCCGCAGAATATCGTCCGGAGTGTGTCTGCGGCCTATGGCGGCCAGCTCCTTCTTGTCAGCCGACTGCATTCCCAGCGACAGACGGTTGATGCCCGAAGCGGCGCAGCCTTCCAGGAATTCGGTCAGATCGGCCGAAGGATTGGCTTCCACCGTTATTTCGGCGTCGGGGGAGATATCCGCATACCGGCGCAGCGCCGACATAATGGCGGAAATTCTCCTGCCGCCCAGCAGCGAAGGCGTGCCGCCGCCGAAGTAAACCGTGTCGGCGTTCAGATGCTTCGGGGCAAGGCAGGCGATCCGGCACACTGTTTCTTCTGTGAATAAATCGATCTGCTGCTCCGAAAGCCTGACCGAATAGAAATCGCAGTAAGGACATTTGGAGCGGCAGAACGGCACATGAATGTAAATTCCGACAGGTTTCACGGCGCTCACTGCCTCGCAGCGGCCTTGCGCCTGGCGAGGTAGTTTTCCAGAATAATGACCGCTGAAACGGCGTCCACTACCGCCTTGCGCTTTTTGCCGCGTGTGTTGGTTGCGTTGAGGAACTGGTGAGCCTCCATGGTGGTGCAGCGTTCGTCGAGCATATCCACTTCGATGCCGCAGGCGGCTTGAAGGTCGCCGGCGAACCGTCTGGCGTTCTGAGCGCTTTCGCCTTCGGAGCCGTCCATGTTGACCGGAAGTCCGACCACGATCAGCTGCGCCTTTCGTTCGGCGGCAAGCGCAGCCACCTTGCGCACCAGCGACGGAACGTATTTCTCATTGATGACCGTAACGGGCGAAGCGAGCATTTCGCCCGGATCGCAGACGGCGATTCCGGTGCGCGCCCGTCCGAAGTCCACCGACATGATCACCATAGCCGCACCTGTCCGACCAGTTCGGAGATGTTGGAGATGCTGTTTTCGCTCAGATAATTGTCCATGCCTTCGATGATCTTGAGCGGAGCGTAGGGATCGGTGAACATGGCTGTTCCGACCTGAATGGCGGAGGCGCCGGCAAGCGTCATTTCGACGGCGTCCTGCCATGTGCAGATGCCGCCGAGTCCGATGACAGGCACCTTGACGGCGTTGTAGACCTCGTTGACCATTCTGACGGCGATGGGAAATACCGCCGCACCGGACATGCCGCCCTTGTTGTTGTGCAGGATTGGCCTGCGTGTGCGAATATCAATCCGCATGCCCAGAAGGGTGTTGATGAGCGAGATCGAATCCGCTCCCGCAGCCTCCACCGCTCTGGCTATCTCGGTAATGCTGGTCACATTGGGCGAAAGCTTGACGATGAGCGGCTTGTCGGGACAATGCTGTCTGACGACAGAGGTGATCCGTTCGGCTCCGGCGCAGGATGTGCCGAAAGCGGCGCCGCCGGCCTTTACATTGGGACAGGAGATGTTCAGCTCCACCATATCCACATCGGAATAATTGACCTTTTCGGCGATGGCGGCGTAATCCTCCTCGGTGGCTCCGGCTATGTTGGCGATAATGACGGTGTCCTGTTCACGCAGCCAGGGAAGATCCTGCTCGATGAAGTGATCCACGCCGGGATTCTGCAATCCCACCGAATTGAGTATGCCGCTGGGAGTTTCGGCGATGCGGGGAGGAGGATTGCCTGCCTTCTCACGGATGGTCATGCCTTTGGACGAAATGCCGCCCAGTTTGGATATCGGATAAAATTCGTTGTATTCCCTGCCGAATCCGTAGGTGCCGGAGGCGGCGATGACGGGGTTTTTGAATTCCACCCCGCAGATGTTCACATTAAGTCTGCTCATTCCCAGATTACCTCCCTGCTGTCAAATACCGGGCCGTTTTTGCATACATGCAGATATTTTTCTCCGCCGTAGGTCGTCCTTGTCCTGCAGGCGCAGACCAGGCAGGCGCCTACTCCGCAGCCCATTCTCTCCTCGAGCGATACCATGCACCTGATGCCTCTTTTTTCCGCTTCGGCGGCCGTCAGACGGAGCATCGGTTTGGGGCCGCATGCGTAAATGACGTCACACGGCGCCTCGTCCAGCCTTTGCGCAAGCAGCTGGGTGACAAATCCGTGATGGCCGAGCGAGCCGTCGTCGGTGGCAATGCGCACATCGGCTCCGTTGGCTCTGAATTCGTCCGCAAGTATCACGGCGTCCTTGTTGCGGAATCCGAGCAGTACAGTCGCATTGGCGCCGTGCGGAGCGGAAGCTCCCAGCAGCGGAGGAACGCCTATGCCGCCGCCCACAAAGACCGCCTTTTCTTCGGGATCAATGTCGAAGCCGTTGCCGAGCGGCGCAAGAATATCCATGCTCTCGCCCTCGTTCATCCGGGCCATAATGGCGGTGCCTTCGCCCCTTATCTCAAAAACGAAGCGGATCCATCTCTCCTTGCGGCTGTATCCGCAGATCGAAATGGGCCGGCGCAGCGTCTTGCCGTTGACCAGAATATTGGCAAACTGTCCCGGCTTCATGTTCTGTACAGCGGTCTCAGAGGCGACCGTGAAACTGAATGTTGTTTGGTTGAGCTGTTCCTTTTTGATAACAGGACAAAGCTCCTGGGTGTATTTCATAATGAAACTGCCTCCTCGGGAATGTCTTTGACTTTTATTTTAGCATTACATGGCAATAAAGTCAAACACAATTATTCCATATAAAGTTGTTGCAATTCTGTCGGTTTTGTGGTAAAATGAATTCAATACTCTGATCGTCATTCTTTGAGCTTGAACCGAAAACGGGGGATTGTCAGCCATGAAGAAAAAAAACGGAAAAATGTCCGCCAAAAAAGCTGTGCTTGTATGCCTGATAGCGGTACTGATTCTGGCATGCGGCGCATTTTTGATTTTCAACCTTTATTTTGTGAATATCGGCGGCCGGACGTTCAGCAGAACGGTTACGGCCATTGACCTCTCGGGCAGCGGAATAGAGGATATTTCACCGCTTGAGAATCTGACGGGTCTTGAGGAGGCGGATGTCTCGGGAGGCACGGTGAAGACGCTCCCTCTGCTCAAAAAATGTCCCTCCCTCGCCAGACTCCGTGTCAGCGGCAGCGATTTTGACGCCGGGGAGTGCGCCGCATTTTACGCTGCTCACCCGAATGCCGAGCTTGAGTGCGGTGTTGTCATAGCCGGAAACAGATACAGCTCGCTGGCGCAGAGCGTTCAGCTGCCTGACGGCATGAATGACAGCGATATCAGGCTGCTGGCCGTTCTCAGAAGGCTCCGGTCGCTTGACCTGACAGGCTCTGACGTTTCGGACACCACCTTTGATTACCTGATGGGAAATCTGCCGGGGTGTGATATCGTCAGAAAGCTTACCTTTGACGGCGCGGAATATCTGAGCAATACCGGGAAAGTCACGCTTTCGCCGGAATTCTTTGACAACGGAGCGACGGAAATCGAACGCATCAGGTACTTTACTTCCCTCAGTGAAATCAACGCCGCGGCATGCACCGACACGCAGGCGCTTACCGAACTGAAAAACCGCTTCCCTCAGTACCTTGTCAGGTGGAAGGTGTCGGTACTAGGCGTGAAAACCGACACCGCCGCCCAGGAGCTTGATCTCAACCGCAAGAAATATTCCCTCAATGAGTTTTTGGCGGAATTCGAGAAGAAAATTCCCATGTTTCACGATCTGAAAAAAGTCTACATGCTGAGCTGCGGCCTCAAAAACAATGATATGGACGTGCTGATCGAACGCTTCCCCGGCATCAAATTTGTGTGGTATGTCACGGCCGGCCCGTATAAAATCCGTTCGGATGCGGTTTCGTTTTCCACGCTGATTGGACGAAGAAGCGAAGGCAGAAAGCTGAGCGAAAACAACATGCAGCCGCTTTTTAAGTACTGCACCGATCTGGTGTCGCTGGATCTGGGCCACTGCCGTTTCAAGGATCTTTCACAGCTGGCCAATCTCAAAAATCTGCGGGGGCTGATTCTCACGGATAATTTTGTGGAGGATATCACTCCGCTCGCTCAGCTTGAAAAGCTGGAATTCATCGAGATGAATGACAATGACGTGGTCAGCGTGGAACCGCTCAGAAACCTTAAAAACCTCAAGATGGTCAATCTTTACGAAAGCAAAAGGATCACGGATCTTTCACCGCTCTACCATCACGAAAACCTTGAAATGGTCATTTTTGACATGGATGTGCCGGCGGATGAACAAAAGCGCCTTGCCGACTCCAATCCCGGATGCAAGACCTTCTTCAAGGTGGATCTTGACGGGGTGAGAACCACCAACGCAGCCTGGAGAAACGCACCTCTCAGAGTGAAATTCAAGCAGACTTTCCGCACGTGGAGAAATGTGGCCGGCTATGACGAAGAAAAAGGAAAATTCATCTTTGACTATGAGACCGGCAGATACACCATTTAATACAAAAAAGGAAGGCGGCGCAGGCCCGTTGCCTTCCTTTTTTTCAATAAGACGACAAAAAACACGGCATGAGGCAGAGGCGCTTCATGCCGTGTTTTTCGCAAAATAAAAGTAATTCCACCCGACCGTAATGAGCTTTAAATAACCTGCTACTAAAAGTAACAGGTGGGTGCCATCCCAACGGCTTCTCGCTCCCTGCTTCCGGACTCAGTTCAAGACTGCGGGAGGTCTGCAATCCACCGCCGGAGACCTGGCTCCCTAAGAATAATTTGTAGGGTTATAAAAGCACAGTCCGCGAATCGGGCAGAATTATTTAGCTGATATTAACTGTATTGTGTGCAGCGGAGCCGCATTTATGCGGCGTTCGGCAAAAATCAGGCGTTGCGTTCTTCTTCCTCGTAGACTTCGTCATCGTCGCCGTAGATTTCCTTGAACCGCTCACGGAACAGATCGTCCAGAGCCATCAGAAGCTCATCGTCCTCGATCTCGGCAAGCTCCTCCTCGTCGTCAACGATTTCAACCTGGAGAATGATGTATTCCGCTTCACCGGTTTCGTCATTGACGGAGGCGAGCGGCATCAATGCCACAAACTTGCCTTCCTGTGTCTCGATGGCGTCGAGGATTTCGTACTCAGAGGAACGGCCTTCATCGTCTGTCAGAGAGATAATCCGGTACTCGTCCTCCTCGTTATCCTCTTCCTCCTGGCTCCTGCCACTTGTGTTGATTTCGTCACTCATGTGTTGACCTCACTGTAAAGTAAATAACTGGCAATAGCGTGGCGCCGGAAAAACGGTACGCATTACGGAACAGCTGTTGACTCAACAGGAATATGTGTCTGCGCAAATGCCGCTTTTCGGCTGCTTCATTTAAAGCCATATGTATTTTACACGCTTTTTTTCAATTAGTCAATAGTAATTTTGCAATATTTCAAAATAAATAAATTTTTTTCAGTTTTTTGAAAAAAACTATTGACAAATTCGATGGGATGTGGTATATTATAGTTGAGCTTAGGAGAGCGGTAAAGCTAAGGACAGACAAGATGAATAAAGTAGGTTTCACGTAAATGCCTAACGTAGATCAAAGTATTGATCGAAAAAATGAAACTGAAAAAAGTAAGTTGTCTGAGATCGGATTTTAATGGGAACAACCCGAATAAAAGAAAGATCGTATCCTTTTCAGAACAGAGCTTGAATAAGCAATACAATTAAGAAACGGGGTGACGCCGATGGATGAGTTGATAGCCTCACAGTACATCGGAACGGAAGCCCACAGGAATGAAATTGCAGAGTAACAAAAAGGCAATTGAGCACCGAGAGTTTTTATAGCAAACGATCCGAGACCAAACATCAAAGCAGATCGGATAATGCAAGATAAAAACCTGTGCAATGTTTATGAACAGTATGCCTTGGAGTTGCGATGCAATGTGAATCCAAAGGCTTCCATAAAGTAAGCAAGAAAACGGAACGGAAAGCCGTTTTAAAAAACAAACGCAAAAGACCATCATTCATCTGCTGAAAGAAAAAAGCAGACCAAAGCCGCGCAGATTGTATAAAAATTACTGTAATAAAAGGTGCATCAGGCAAAGGTAAAAACGAAAAGCCTTGCGAGAGATTGAGAAAGATGCATAAAAGAAGTGGCAGGACGAAAAACAGTTGTGATTGCGACAAAAAGATGATCTCAGCCGGCCGTGAAATTGGCGGGACATCAATTACGAAATAATACAGAGAAGTAAAAATAGTAAGAAGTCGCATACAGTAAATATTATACAAGAAAAAGATTAAG
>CAMHJC010000061.1 GCA_946185345.1 uncultured Clostridia bacterium | reverse complement strand
TGCCAAAATCCTCGTTAATACACAAAGTATTGCCTGCGGTTTTGGCTTCATCTGGTGAAAAATCTGACTTCGCCATCCGCACACGTGGAGATACTGAACAGGCTCTCAGATAAATAATATACCCGACAGACAGTTCAGCCTTCTAAAGACTGAATATCTGCCGGGTATTTTTTGACAACCGGAGGAAGATAGAATCCAACTATCGCCTCTGCCTTCCTCCAAAAAAGTGCCGTCCACGGTCACTCATGCATGTAATGATGATAGAAATTCAATCCACCGGCCGGATAATGTCTACAGGAATCAGCCGGACTGATTCCGCTACCGAATTCTTGAAAAAGGGCAGCGTCTGCCGATGCATTGATTGTTATGTGCCGAATAATGACAGACGACAGCAGGCTTCTCCATCTCCACACCAAAGTTTTCTTTGACAAAATCAATGGCGTTGAGGATTGACAGAAATGAATCTCTCTTGCAGCATCTCGGGCCTCCGATTTCTCCGATAGCGGCCAAAGAACGGGCGGTCATGCGGTGAGACAGCGCAAAAGGCTCCCTCTTCAGTGGGGTGGATTTTGAAATAATGGAAACAAACATGCCTGAGCTGATGCCTGCTCCGCATGCTCCCCAGAAGCCACAGGCACCTCCGGGTACGCTTTTGCCTCGGTTCATCATCTCCTCCAGCGCACCGGGGAGATCAATGGCTCCTCCGGCGTTCCGGTAAGCCGTCAGCAATGCCGCTCCCACCATTACATGGTGTTCCGGCCCGTGCATATGACAAAAAGGCATTGCCATCATTTTTTCGATGATCTCCACAGGATTTCGGGATGTCTCCGCCAGACACAGACCTATAAAAGCGTCCATTCCGGAGGTATGACATTCATTGCACACATAGTGTCCGCTCACGCATCTCGTTTTGCTTGGTTCCTGTTTGTGACAGATGGAACACTCCATCATTGTGTCGGTTTCCAGGTATTCAAGAGGTGCCCGGCAGATCAGACATTCATCTTTCACGGTGTTGGTTCCCTTCTTTATTTGTCGTTGTTTATAAGCCTTCCAGTCCGGCTCTGTCTGTAATGACAATTCTGCCCCGGCCGAGTCGGATCAGGGATTTACGTTCCATTTCCTTGAGCGTTCGGGAAACTACCTCACGGGAGGAATTGATGGCTCCGGCGATTTCCTCGTGGGTAATGCGCAGTTCTTCGCCGCAGCTTCCCAGCAGAACATCCGCAATCCGTCTGTCAATGCGTGTGAATAGCATGGTCTGCATCAGCTTCATCACGTCGGAAAAGCGCTCGCCCAGCTTTTCATAAATGAAGCAGCGCAGGGCAAGATTGTTCTGCTTGAGCCGAGCAAGGCAGGCCGCCGGAATAATCAGCAGCGTGCAGTCGGAATCAGCCACCATCTGCGTTTCAAAAGTAATCTGATTGATCACGCATGACGCCGACAGCAGATCGGTACCGCCTTCAATTATGTGATAAAGCACTACCTCGCGTCCTTCTTCCGACAGCATGAAGGCACGTACGCTGCCCGAAAGCACCTTGATCAGGCCCAGACATTCATTTTCAGGCGAATAGACCAGACTTTCCTTTTTGTATTCTCTGATCCTTGCACATTCCAGTACGAATTGATATTCTTCTTCGGTCAGATCGTTCCGGAATGGCATGGCATCTATTTCACGCCGAATATCCATACTGTGTACCATTCCTCAGATAAAGAGATTGACGTCGGATTCCTCCGCGTCTCCCAGATAGGTGCCGACCCCGCCGATTTCCACTCCGTCGATCAGTTCTTCGGGGCGGATACCCATAACATCCATGCTCATGGAGCAGGCTATAATTTTTACGCCGCCCTCTATCGCCTTCTTCATCATATCCTCGAGAGAGTCGATGTTCTTGTCCTTCATAATGCCTCGCATCATGGCGGTTCCCATTCCGCCCATGTTCATTTTGGAGAGCTTTGTCTTTGCGGCTCCACGGGGAAGCATGAAGCCGAACATTTTTTCCATAAAACGCTTTTTAACCTTGACCTTGCGGCTTCTGCGAAGTGCGGTCAGTCCCCAGAAGGTAAAGAACATGGTGACCGGTCTGCCCATTGCAAGCGCTCCGTTGGCAATCACAAAGCTGGCAAGCACCTTGTCCATATCGCCGTCAAATACGATGATGGTCTTGCCTTTCGGGGTGGAATCCGCCGCCGTTACGGGAGCAGCCTTTTCCGAGGAGCCTTTGCGAATGGTGGCAATGTATTCGCCGCCGCGCTCTTCATTGGAGACGAGCGTGTTGCCGGTTCTGCGGCACCATGAGCCTACGTCCTTGGCAAAGCCCGGATCGGAAGCGGTTACTTCCAGCAGATCACCGTCCTTCATACCGTTGACCGCCTTGAATACCTCCATAATCGGCCCGGGACACTGCATTCCGCAGCAGTCGAGCGTTATTTGACTGACGGGTTTACTTTGATTGCTCACGGATTGTTCTTCCTTTCGTTGTGGAGTAGGAGCCGGTTCATCGGCAATTTCACTGGTTGCGTGTGTGGATTTGTAGAACCGTGTGCCTCCGGGGTAAATCCTGACATTCTCAAAGCCGTGCTGCATGAGAATTCTTGCCCCGTTGTAGGCTCTTACTCCCACCGCACAGAAAACAATTACCTTCTTTGACCGGTCGAGTCCTTCCCATTCGTCCCGCAGCCTGCCCAGAGGAATATTGACCGCTCCGGGTATGGAATAGGCCGTCACCTCGGCTTCCTCCCGCACGTCAAGCAGAATCGCATCGGGCGAAGTGTCCGGCTCGTCCCATTCGGCAATGCTGACCATGCCGTTGAGAATATTCTCTGCCACAAAGCCGGCCATGTTGACCGGATCCTTGGCGGAAGAATAAGGAGGCGCGTAGGCAAGCTCGAGGTCTTTGAGGTCGGATATTCCGGCGCCGAGCCTGATGGCCACTCCCAGAGTGTCAATCCGCTTGTCCGCTCCCTCACGTCCCACAATCTGAGCGCCGAATATTTTTTTGCCATCGGGAGAGAATATCATTTTAAGGGTGAGCGGAACGGCTCCCGGGTAATATCCCGCATGAGAATTCTGGGTGATGAGAAGCGTCAGGTAATCCTTCCCCTTGGTCAGGCCGCTGCGGTTGAGCGCCTTTTCATTCAGCCCGGTTGAGGCGGCTGTCAGATCAAACACTTTCGCCACGGAAGAACCCTGCGTTCCTTTATAGGTGGAATGGCCGCCCGCAAGATTATCGGCCGCAATGCGTCCCTGCTTGTTGGCCGGCCCGGCCAGAGGAACCATCGTGCGCTGCTTTAAAATGAAATCCTCCACTTCCACAACGTCTCCCACCGCATAAATGGAAGGATCACTAGTCAGCATGCGCTCGTCTGTCAGAATGCCTTCCCTTTGATTGAGGGCCAGTCCTGCATCCCTGGCAAGCTGACTATTGGGACGCACTCCGATGGAAAGAATCACAAGCTCGGCAGTAACGGTCTTTCCGCTTTTCAGGGTAACTGCGACCTTACTGCCATCGTCCGCAAAATTCTCCACTCCGTCCGAAAGAATCAGACGCACGCCGTTGTCACGGATGTTTTCGTGCAGGAGCTGCGCCATTTCGTAATCCAGCGGAGCCATGACCTGCTGAGCGGCTTCAATGAGGGACACCTTCAGGCCTGCGTGACGCAGATTCTCCGCCATTTCCAGGCCGATGAATCCGCCCCCTATCACGGCAGCGGATTGAATGCCCTTTTCGCTGATAATCCTTCTGATTTCGTCAGTGTCCGGCACAGTCCATAGAGTGCGTATTCTTTCGGAATCAATGCCGGGAATATTCGGGCGCAGGGGCGAAGATCCGGTGGCAATCACCAGATCGTCATAGCTCTCATCATAATTCTCGCCCGTCTCCAGATTTCTGACCGAAACCGTCTTTGCTTCCCGATTAATGGAGACTGCCTCATTCTTCACTCTTACTTCTATACGGAAGCGGTCGCGCATCATTTCGGGCGTCATCAGCAGCAGTGCGCTGCGGCTGCGGATCACTCCGCTTACGTGATAAGGAAGGCCGCAGTTGGCATATGAAATGTATTCGCCGCGTTCCAGAATGATGATCTCCCGATCACCGTCCAGCCTGCGCAGGCGTGCTGCACAGCTTGCGCCTCCGGCAACGCCGCCGATAATAACTGTCTTTTTAGGCATAAGGATACCTCATTTCCTGTAGGATGACGGAATCGTCATTCTTTGATAAGCTGCTCGAGAGAAGCAGCATTCTGCAATCCGATGCGCTGTGCGACCGGCTGGCCGTCCTTGAACAGAATCAGCGTGGGAATGCTCATAATGCCGAATTCAGCTGCGAGAACGCTCTGTTCGTCGACATTGACCTTGCCCACCTTCACTTCGTCATGACTGGCGGCAAATTCGGCCAGCACGGGAGCCAGCATACGGCATGGACCGCACCATTCCGCCCAGAAATCCACCAGAACCGGTTTGTCGGATTTGAGAACCTCTTTTGTGAAATTTTCTACCGTAATAATTATTTCTTTCATGTTGATAACCTCCGATATAATAGTGTTGAATTATTTTTATTACTATTATACGTCAATTATAGGACATTATCAATGACTTTTCTGTGATATAGTCACAGAAAAATGAATTTTCTCAGAAAAAATATCAAGTGATCAAATCGCCCGCACATAGGGCATTTCTCAGTTAAGCGGTAAAGGAATTCTTGCTTTTCTTCTTGCAATTATGCCTTATCCGTGATATGATAGACACAGTCAAATTTTTGCCTGCTTCAATAAACTATACTAGTATATTACATGGAGGAAATGAAAATGGATCTGATACCAAGTTTTTCTGTCGACCATAACGCCATCATTCCCGGCATTTTTACAAGCCGTGTCGATCAGGTCGGCGACAGCCTGATTACCACCTATGATATCAGGCTCACCAGACCTAACAGGGAGCCGGCGGTCGATGTGGCGGCAATGCACTCTCTTGAACACATCATTGCTACTTATCTCAGAAACGATCCCGAATGGAAGAATGAAGTCATATACTGGGGGCCGATGGGATGCCTGACCGGTTTCTATCTCATTCTCAAAGGAAACAGACCCCCGCGTGAGATTTTTGACCTTGTTCTGAGAGCCTTCCGGTCAGTAAAAGACACCCAGAGCGTTCCCGGCACCACACCGAAAAACTGCGGCAATTATCTCATGCACAACCTCGGAATGGCGAAATGGTATGCGGCGATATTCGCAGATTACCTGGAAGCTCATTCTGATAACCCTGCCGTTTTCGAGTATCCGAAATCGGAACGGCTGATCACAGATGACGGTCAGCAATTTTATGATTCTTAAAATGCACAGTTGGCTGTTGATAACTCTATTTTGCAGGATTTTGTTTGTATTCATTCATTTTTGACTGCTTTATTAAAGAAAATACGTGCAAAAACCGCTTTTTTTGCAGTTGTGTTTTGTATTTTTATACAAATATTTAAAATCTTTGTTTTTTTTGTCTCAATTCCGTTGACAAAATGCGGTTCTTGTGTTAAGTTAATTCTTGCAGGAATTTAGTATGCCAATACGACAGCGCATTAAAGTTTCCGGCTGCGCAATATTTGGCGTTCGCCGTGACTGGTCATGGAGACTGTCGTGAAGGCAAGCGTACTGTCAATTTTTCAAAATTGATTTTTGCAGGAGGAAAAGCACTATGAAAAAGAAAATGATCGCTATGCTCCTTGCCGCCGCCATGCTCTGCGTAAGCTTTGTAGGCTGCAAAGGAAGCAAGCAGGACGCTGCCAGCAGCACCCCTGAGGTAAAGGGTACTGTTGATGTCAGCAACCTCAAGCTCATCAAGGACGGCACTCTCACCGTCGGTATGGAAATCGGTTATCCGCCTTTCGAGGACAAGGCAGAAAACGGTGATCCTATCGGTTATGACGTTGATCTGGTTTATGCTCTGGCGGACAAGCTGGGTCTGGAAGTCAACATCGTTGACACTGCGTTTGACGTGATTTTCGCCGGAATCGGCACCAACTATGACTGCGTGGTTTCCGCTGTCACCATTACCGACGAGCGCAGAGAAAACTGTCTCTTCTCCGATCCCTACATCGACAGCTATCAGGCCGTTGTCGTCAAAAAGGGCAGCGATATTAAGATTGAATCGCTCAAGGATCTTTCCGGCAAGTCGGTCGCTCTTCAGGACGCCACCACTTCTAAGGCTCTTCTGGAAGATATGATTGAGACCGGTACTGTTACAGACTGCAAGATGGGCCCCTCCGAGAAGGTTCTCACCGCTTTCACCGCACTTGAAAACGGCGAATATGATGTCGTTCTCTGCGACAGCCCTGTTGCGGATACCTACATCACCAAGTACCCCGACAAGTACGAGCTGGCATTCCTCGATAACGAGAATGTAGAGCAGTTCGGTGTCGCTATGGCAAAGACCGATGTCGATCTCCAGAAAGCCATCAACGAGGCAATGAAGCAGCTGAAGGAAGAAGGCTTCTTTGAGGAGAATACCGCAAAGTGGTTTGCGTAATTTCCCGGAGTTGACAGAATAAAAAAATAACCATTTAGAGGCACATGGCGGCGGTTTTCGCTGTGTGCCTTTAATTGGTTTTCAGAGCCTGAACCGGCTCTTTCATTATCAAGAGTACAGAAGGTGTTATCAAATGAAGAACTCAAAAATCGCGTCTTTCTTCAAGGGCATTGTATCGGCGTTTGACGTGAGAAAATGGGAACAAAAATCACGGATCATCGCAGTCGTGCTTTTGGCGATTTTCGTGGTCGCTACCGCATTTGCCTTTGTCAAACCGAGTGAGGAAGAGCTGATGGACAGCGCTTCACAGCAGATCCGCACCGAACTCAAAAAAGACGAAACACGTTCCCGCCGTCAGGTGGCCATTACCTACAATGACCTCTATTTCATCAATTACGCTTCCTTCTCCACATCGGGTGTAAAGGGCATCAGTGAAAAATATGTCGGCTTCGCGGGCAGTGTACATAAGGCCGATGAAGGCGCATGGAATGTCACAGGTCAGTTTATCAATTACACCTACCGTATGCTGGGCAGCGGTCAGAGTATGCTGTATGGCGCAAAGCTGACCATTCTGCTCACCACCATCAGCATCGTCTGCGGTCTTTTCATCGCTGTTTTCCTGGCATTGGGTAAAATTTCCAAAAATCCCCTTATCAGCCTTCCCTGCCGTGCGTATATCTTTTTCTTCCGCGGCACTCCGCTGATGATTCAGCTTTTCTGCATCTATCTGGCCGTTCCGGGTATCTTCAAAGGATTCAGCTGGCGCAGCCTGTTTGACTCCAATGACCCCGAAGGCGTTTTCAAGGGCGCATTTGTGGCGGCATGTATTGCCTTTGTCCTCAACAGCGCCGCCTACTGTGCGGAAATCGTGCGTGCCGCTGTGGAATCCATTGACAAGGGACAATACGAGGCGGCAAAAGCACTTGGCATGAGCTACGGTCAGACCATGAGCAAGATCATTATTCCCCAATCCGCACGCCGCATGATTCCTCCGGTATGTAATGAATTCGTCATGATGATCAAGGATGCGTCACTGGTGTTTGTCATTGGTCTGATGGACATTACCACCATCTCCAAGACCATTTCCGCAAGCGGTTCCTACCTGGTATTTATTCCGGCGCTGGTCATTTACCTCATTATCACGGCATTTTTCACCTATATCTTCGGCAAAATCGAAAAGAAATTTTCGGTATATGAATAAAGGAGGGATTTGGCTATGTCAATGATTCGTACCGAACACATCAGTAAGAAATTCGGACATCTGGAGGTTCTCAAGGACGTGAACCTCACCGTGGAAAACGGAGAAGTGATCTGCATTATCGGTCCGTCAGGCGCCGGCAAATCCACCTTTCTTCGTTCCCTCAATCAGCTTGAAATGATTACCGGCGGCAAAATCTTCATCGAGGACGAGCTGTTTTTGCACCGTGAACACGACCGCACCGTCGAGAGCATCGACAAAGAAAAGCACAAGGCGCTCATGCTGGAAATGGGAATGGTGTTTCAGCATTTCAATCTCTTTCCGCACAAGACCGTGCTGGAAAATCTCATGCTGGCTCCGATGACCGTCAAGGGCATGAGTCAAGCGGACATCGAACCGCTTGCTCGCCAGCTCCTGAAGGAAGTCGGCCTCTCCGAAAAAGCCGACGAATATCCCTCCAAGCTCTCAGGCGGACAAAAGCAGCGTGTGGCGATCGCACGTGCCCTTGCCATGCAGCCTAAGATCATGCTTTTTGACGAACCGACATCCGCTCTTGACCCTGAGCTGGTCGGTGAAGTGCTGAATGTCATGAAAAAACTCGCTGAAGAAGGCATGACCATGCTGTGTGTCACACATGAAATGGGTTTTGCACGCGAAGTGGCCGACAAGGTTGTTTTCATGGCCGACGGCATTATCATGGAAGAAGGCAAACCGGAGGAAATATTCAACAATCCTCAGAACGCCCGCACCAAACAATTCCTGCAGAGCATTCTGTAATTGATTCATTCTGCGCCGCATTTGGCTCGAATTCGAGCAGAAGTTGCGGCGCTTTTATTTAGTTTTGATGATTCTAACGGAGGACGAAATGAAAACAACCAAACAGATTCGCGCCACTTTTCTTTTGCTGCTGACCGCCGTCATCTGGGGACTGGCTTTCGTGGCGCAGGAAGTCGGTGCGGAATATCTCGGCACCTTCTCCTTCAACGGCATTCGCTTTCTGCTCGGTGCGGCGTCTCTTATCCCGGTCATTCTCCTGTTTGAGAGGGAGCAAATGAACGGCGCCAAATGGCAAAAGCTGCTTGGCAGCTCCTTGGCGGCAGGAACCGTGCTTTTTCTTGCTTCTGCCCTGCAGCAATACGGCGTCCAGCTCGGTACGCCTGCCGGAAAAGCGGGATTTATTACCGGACTCTACACCGTCATCGTGCCTATCCTTTCGCTGATACTGTTTCGCAGGAAAACGCATGCGCTGGTCTGGACAGGTGCGGTGCTTGCGGTCGCCGGTCTGCTGCTGCTGAATCTGGACGATCGCTTCAATCTGGTAATCGGTGCGGGAGAGTGCTGTCTGCTCGGCGGTTCCGTGATGTGGGCCGTGCATATTCTGGTGATTGATAAATTTGTCACGTCACTCAGCCCTTTGAAATTCTCAATGGGACAGTTTATTGTCTGTGGCGTTGAAAGCCTGCTGTGCGCTCTGCTGTGGGAAGATATTACGCTGACCGCCGTGAGAGCGGCTGCGGTCCCTCTGATTTACGGAGGACTGATGTCGGTCGGCGTGGCTTATACCTGTCAGGCTCTTGGACAAAAGGATTCCGACCCGACTGTGGCAGCCATCGTTTTTTCGATGGAGTCGGTTTTCAGCGTGATCGGTGGCGTCCTTATTCTTCACGCACATATGGAATGGCAGGCTTACGCCGGATGTGCGCTGATTCTGACAGGAATCATTATTTCCCAGCTGAGTCCCGGCAAGAAATCCCCTGAAAGCGAATACGTGACGGACGTATTATCAGACGAAAAGAAAAACAGAGAGCAGCTGCCTCTTGAAGTGTAAAAATAATTCACCGGTCACTGATTCAGTCAATGACCGGTGAATATTTCATCATACCAAAATACATTTGCCTGATGCTGTGATTGTTCCTTCCGTCAGTATTTCAAGCGTCATCCAACCCTTGCCGCACTTTATTGTTTCCGGATTTGCTTATTGATTGGCCGGAGAAAGACCTTTATGGCTGCGCTGTCGTTATCGGTACAAAAGTTATTAAAAAATGCTTGATTTTTTTTGAATTCTGTGATATCATGTAAGTTAAGCAATTGAATACCTGACAAAAAGGCAATGAAGGCATTTCAGTAACCGCCTGTTCCAACGGTTGTCAATCAGAGAGAGAATGTCGCTGGCTGTAAACATTCTTTGACAAGGACACGGTGAATTTCGGTGCCGGAGCCGACTGTTCGACTTTTTTACGCAAAAACGAGGGCAGTCCGCTGACCATGCGTTAATGAGTGATCATAAGGGAATTTTTATCTGTGTATTAAAATTCCGAAATTGGGTGGTACCGCGAGATTTCGTCCCATAAGGACGGGGTCTTATTTTTTTGCCGGAATTGTACTCGGTACAGGTAATGAATATTGTCGCATGCAAAAATGAATTTTTAAGGAGGAAAATGCAATGGAGAAAAAAATTGCAGAAATTTTAGGTAATTTTACTGAAGCCGCCAAAAATGCTTCTGACTCTGACGCGGTTGAAAAACTGCGCGTTGCCTTTCTTGGAAAAAAAGGTGAAATTGCCGAACTGATGAAGGATCTCAAATCGGCGCCTGCCGAACAGAAAAAGGAATTCGGCCAGAAAATCAACCTGCTCAAAAAAGATGTAGAGAGCAAACTCGGCGAACTTGCCGCAGCTATCGAGAAAAAAGAGCTGGAAGCGCTCATCAACAGCGCGGAAAGTTATGACGTCACCATGCCTTCCGGTGTGGAAACCGGTTCTTATCATCCGATCACCCTCGTTCAGCGTGAATTGGAGGATATCTTCGCCGCAATGGGATTCACTATCGAGGATTACGATGAGATCGTTGACGATTACCACTGCTTTGAAGCCCTCAATATTCCGAAGCATCACCCGGCCAGAGATATGCAGGACACCTATTATCTCGACAACGGACAGCTGCTCAAGACCCATACATCCGCCGCCCAGAACGCCATTATGCGCAAATACGGCGCTCCGCTGAGAGCCATTTTCCCCGGCCGCTGCTTCCGCAACGAAGCCATCGACGCCTGCCACGAAAACACCTTCTTCCAGATGGAAGGTATTATGATCGACAAGGATATCTCCATTTCCAACCTGATCTACTTCATGAAGACCATGCTCTCCGAAGTATTCCAGCGTGACGTAAAGGTACGCCTTCGCCCCGGCTTCTTCCCCTTCGTTGAACCCGGCTTCGAGCTGGACATCAGCTGCCAGGTCTGCGGAGGCACAGGCTGCCCCTCTTGCAAGAATTCCGGCTGGCTCGAACTCTGCCCCTGCGGTATGATTCATCCCAACGTGTTGATTGCCGGAGGCATCGATCCTGAAGAATACACCGGCTTTGCTTTCGGTCTCGGTCTGACCAGACTTGCCATGATGAAGTACGGCGTCAAGGACATTCGCACCTTCAACAGCGGCAATCTCAAGGCACTCTCGCAGTTTGAGAGTCTTTAATCTTAAAGGAGGTAATGTAACGTGCTGGTATCAATGAACTGGATCCGGGATTTCGTTGACCTTGACGGTCTCAACATCGACGCACTTATTCACAGATTCACACTTTCCACCGCTGAGGTGGAGGAAGTGTTCCACTATGGCGAAAACACTAGCAATGTTGTAATCGCACAGATTGTTTCAATCGAAAATCACCCCAATTCCAAGAAGCTCCATCTGCTCAAGGTGGACGCCGGAGACAAGGTTTACGACTGCGTCTGCGGCGCTCCCAATGTCCGTGAAGGCATGAAAGTTGCCTTCGCAAAGGAAGGCGGATTTGTCAACGGCTTCGCCATCAACAAGGCTACCGTCGCCGGCTATGACTCTTACGGCATGTGCTGCTCTGAAGCGGAACTGGGCATCAGCGCGGATAATTCCGGCATCATGGAAATAACCGACGACTATCCTCTCGGCACCGACCTCAAATCGGTTTACGACATTGAGGACACCGTCTTTGAAGTAGACAACAAGTCTCTCACCAACCGCCCTGACCTCTGGGGACATTACGGCATTGCGAGAGAATTTGCCGCTCTTACAGGCAATGCTCTGAAGCCGATCGACCGTGTGGACACTTCCGTTTACAGCGAACTGCCGCCCGTGGATATCGACATTCAGGACACGGAGCACTGCTACCGTTATTCCGGCATGAAGGTGGACAACGTAACGGTTCACACAAGTCCTGTCAATATGCGCATCCGTCTCTTTTACTGCGGAAGCCGTGCCATTAATCTGCTCGCCGACCTCACCAATTACCTGATGATGGAAGTCGGACAGCCTATGCACGCATTCGACCGCCGCAAGGTGGATTGCGTTGAGATCAAACGCTTTGATGAGACATTCAAGTTCATGACCCTGGACGACAACGAGAGAAACATCGATGAAAACACCCTGATGATCTGCTCCAAGGGCGAACCGGTCGCTATCGCCGGAATCATGGGCGGTCTTGATTCCGAAATCGAGGACGACACCACTTCCCTGCTGCTCGAATCGGCCAACTTCGACGGCGTGTGCATACGCAAATCATCCCAGCGTCTCGGTCTGAGAACCGACGCAAGCATGCGCTATGAGAAGATGATTGACCCTGAAATCACCAATGTGGCCATCGAGAGATTCCTCAAGCTGCTCTTTGAAATTGATCCTGATGTTCAGGTGGTTTCTTCCCTTTCCGACAGCTACGTACATCATTATGACAAAATCGAGCTGACCTTTGACAAGGCATATGTTGACCGCTACACCGGCATCGAAATCAGCAACGAACAAATCATCAGCACTCTGACTGCCCTTGGCTTTGACGTAAAACACGAGGACACCACCTTCGATGTAACCGTTCCCTCATGGAGAGCCACAAAGGACGTCACCATCAAGGCTGACATCATTGAGGAAATCACCAGAATTTACGGCTATGACAATTTCAAGATCACCACGACCCTCAGTCCCTTGCGTCCTGTCCGCAAGAGCGTCAACAAGAGCGATGAATATTACGCAAAAGACCTGCTTGTGGAGAAATTCAAGCTGCACGAGATTCATTCCTATATCTGGGCAGACTCAAAGAAATTCGGCGAACTGAATATTGACGTAGAGGACAATGTGAAGCTGATCAATTCCATCAATCCTGATCACGTTGTGCTTCGCAACTGCATGGTTCCTACCCTGCTTTCCATTGTCAGTGAAAACAAATCCTTCGGCACCGAATACGGTGTGTTTGAAATTGCCCGTGTCATTGACGGAACTCGTGAGGACGGCACCTGCAACGAACGCAAAAAGCTTGGTGTAGTGCTTTTCAGCCGCAACTGTTCCGAAAAGACACTCTTCTTCCGCTTGAAGGACATGATCTCCCTCTTTGTCTCCAATCTCAGACACAAGACTGTCAGGTTTGAACATTCGGCAATCAGCCACAACTGGCAGCATCCTGTCAACACTGCCGAGCTCAGCGTGGACGGTGTGAAACTGGGCTTCCTCTCCACACTTCATCCGCTGACTGCCATGAAGATTGACAAGAAAGCCGCCATTGTCTGTGCGGAGATTGATATGGACACCTTTACTTCCATTGAAAAAGATGAGCTTGACTTCATCGAGCCGTCCAAATTCCCGGGCATTGACATTGACCTTACCATTCTCAGGAATCCCGACGTCACCTATCGTCAGGTTGAAGAGATCATCAGGGACAACGGCGGTCAATACCTCAACAGCGTCAATGTAACGGATATCTACGACGGCCTTATCAGCAGCATTACCCTGCGCCTTGGATTCTCCTCCCCCGAAAAAACGCTCTCTATGAACGAGATTCAGGACGTAGTCTTCGGAAATATTGTTCCCGAACTGGAAAAGTCCGGCATTCTGCTTAAGAAATAACCGATTAACCGGTAGGGTTTGATATTCAAAACAGGAACACAGTGATTGAGTGATCTTTCACTGTGTTCTTTTTATCCGAAGGAAATGTGCCAAAACAGCAAAAGACCCCGTCTCAAACTATCGACGGGGCCTTTTGTTTTGCTATTTATTTTTGAGGAGGAGAGATATAATCAAATTTCAAATGCAACCGA
>CAMHJC010000060.1 GCA_946185345.1 uncultured Clostridia bacterium | reverse complement strand
AAAAACCAAATAAATCCTTCCCTCGGCTGAAGAAAAAATTGATAGATATTTTATTTCCGGATTAATAATATATTAATAAGATCATTCGCCAAACGGCTTGTTTTTCAAATCGGGGTAGCTGCCGAGCACCTCAAGCGAAGCGACATGCGTATCGGACAGCTGACCGGTGGCGAAGTCGGCCGGTTCGTGTATGTTGAACATAAAGCCTTCCCTGCCGTACCGCTTGTCAATGCCCTCTATGTATTTTTCCTCCACAGAGGCGTGAAGCACACGCCCGATGATCATGGAGCAGATTCCTTTGCGGGACAGGTCGACATTGCATGCCAGCTGACATTCCAGCGTCATAAAGCTTTGTTTGACACGCGGCGTCCTGATTCTGACGGATTTTTCGGGAGTGAAGTGTCCCGCTTCAAATTCATCAGCCAGGTTGGAGTTGTGCGTGATGGTGGCAATGCAATTGGAGTAGTAATCTGGGCTGACGAAATTGATGCAGAATTCTCCCTCACGCACGATATTGTGGTAGGTGTGAGAGGTGTGGGCGACGTTCTGCATGACGGCGAAGTAGCCGCCCATATCTCCTCCGAAGCAGCTCCACGAGTGAAAGCAGAGATTGGGCATGCCGTTTTCCTTGACGGTGGAAATGAGAAAAAGCGGCTGGGGGATAGAGCAGGCGAATTCCATATGTGAAAATGTATCGAACTGTCCGGGCCAGTTTTCATAGAGCAGCTCGGCAGTTTCCATGCTGATTTCTCTTTTCAATTTGTTTTGGGTTCCTCCTTTTTCCTCATGAGGTCACGGGCGGCAAAAGGCGCGTAGAGCAGCGCCCAGACGCCGATCATCAGCGCCAGCATCGGCAGCAGATAGGCGCTTTCACCGACCCATTCGGCCAATTGTCCGGTGAGGGTGCCTTTTACCGGGCCGTTGACGAAGTAGTAATTGCTGTCCAGAAAATGATTGAGCAGCAGCGCCGGAATCATCGTCACCAGAAACATCAGTGCGACGCCCGGAAGCACTCTGTAATCCGGTCGGAAGAAGCCGCAGCTCACCATATAAAGCGGTATCAGCACAATGAATGTGTGTGCGGTGATCAGGTGCAGAAAGTAAAAGCTCAGCGCCGTGGAACTTCCGATATCAGGTGTGATCAGGGCGAAGAGCGCCCCCGGCATATTCACAGCGTAGATAAAATTGCGGAAGATGGGATTCTTTGTAAAAACCGCCGGCGGATAGGTGAAAAGCGAGATGGAACAAAGGTGAAAGGGCAGTCCTGTCCTGATGTTGAATTCCTCCGGGTGAAGGGCGAAATTGACGTATTTTGCAAGCTCGATGACAGTGAAGGCCGCCCAGAGCGCTATCAGCAGCCTTTGTCTGCCTTTGGGGCTGAGCCTGCCGCCGATGAAGATGACGATGGCTCCCAAAAAAGCCGCCGCCGCAAGAAAGCAGAGATGTTCCGGTGAGAAAAGTCCCACGGGCTGAGTGCTGCTGAATATTGTTATTACCACCCTTCACAATCGTACCTTGATATTGTGTGCCGGTTCGGGGGAATTATTCATTGCCGTCCCTGACAAGCCGCTGGAATTCGTCTCCCCGCACCTCGAAATTCTTGAACATGTCGTAGCTGGAGGCGGCAGGGGAGAGCAGACAGATTTTGCCCTCGGCGGTGACTTCCTTGGCCTTAGCGACGCCCTTGTCGAAGTAATAGCAGGGGAATATGTTTATCCGCCTGTCAATGCCGTACTCCCTGAATAACGCCTCCATGCGTTCGGTGGTCTGTCCGACAAGCACGATGTTGTCGATTTCGGCGGTGGTGAGGAAGTCGGCCAGGTCGTTGTAATCAATTCCCCTGTCCATGCCGCCGAGAATGATGGTGCCGATATTGCCGAGCGATTTGACGGCGTTGATGGCGGAGCGGCAGATGGTGGAGATGGAATCGTCGTAGTAGGTGATTCCGCCGAAGGAGCCGACCTTTTCCAGTCTGTGAGCCAGCGGACGGAAGGTGGAGAGCGAGGCCTTGAATTCCTCGTCGCTCATGTCAAAAACTTCCTTGCAGATGAAGTAGTCGACGCCGATGTTGTAAAGATTGTGCCGGCCGACCAGACAGGTTTCCTCCGGCTGAATGTCGATAGAGCCGTGCGGCACGGTGATGGTGGTGCCGTTTACCGAAATATCGGCAGGAACGTTTTGTCCCAGACCGTCGCAGGCGGTGATTAATTTTCCGCTGCGCCGGTAAACGCTGAGCGTGTCAAGGTCGGAGCAGTTGAGAATGACGATGTCCTTCTCACTCTGATAGCTGAATACGTGGGATTTGGCGGTGATGTAATTCTCCATGGTCACGTAATGGTCGAGGTGTTCCTCGTAGAGATTGAGAATCACGCCGACGTGGGGCGAGTGCCTGACAAATTCCAGCTGGTGGCAGGACATTTCAAAGACTACGGAGGTATTGTCGTCCACTCTGTCGATGTAGTCAAAGCAGGGAATTCCGATATTGCCCACGAAGATGGTGTTGTCGTCGTGGTTTTTCAGCAGGTGATAGAGCAGGGAGGAAGTGGTGCTCTTGCCCTTGGTGCCGGTGATGCCGAAGGTGTTTTTGCCGAAGGCGTTGAGGAATACTTCGGTCTGGGAGGTCAGGCGGTCAATGATTTTTTCGGGGTGAAATACGGGTATTCCTGGGCTTTTGAAGATATAGTCGAAGCCGTCAAAGTCAATGCCCTGCGTTCCGGTGTCCCAGAAATCGCAGCCGGGATAAGGCGCCATGTCGATTTTCTTTGAATCGGCCAGCGTCAGAGCCATGTCCGGGTAGATCGAACGGATGTAGTTGAAGGTGGAAATGCCTTCTCTGCCCATGCCCCAGATGACGACCTTTTTGTTTTCAATGAATGAGATGATGTTTTTCGGTTTTTTCATAAAAATACACACTCCTTAAACCATCCAAATTATAGCATTGCGCCGGCTTTTTGTCAATCGTGGAGGTATTATTCCCGGAGAAATATACCGAATCCTGTTTAACGATTTAAAGCGCACAAAAAATCCCGGAAAATCCTGCAAAATTATCCGAATCTTTATATTGACTTTTGGAATTTAATCTGATAATATAAGTGCTAATGGTCTTGATTTTGCATGATAGCAATTTTGAAGTTCTATTCGCCGCCGCATACGACAAAAAGGCAGGTATCAAGCGATTTTCTACATAATTATCCGGTGCGTGCGGTATTGAAAAAAACAGAGAAAAAACTAATACAGCAACAAAAAAGGGCAGCAATCCTTGGAAGGCTTTTTGTCAATGATTTGTGCCTTCCGTAAAATTAATATCGGTATTCATAAAAAGTACCGGTTTAATTCTATATTTACTGCGATTTGCCTCGGCTTGGTAGCCGCCTTCACTCCTGAATCGGCTATGTCGGGCAGAAAGCAAAATTTCAGTAAAGGGGGATGTGTGCTAATGGCTGAAAATATCATTAGTCTTAAAAACATCTCGGTGTCGTTCGATGGTGAGGTTATCCTTGACAAGCTTAACCTCGATATAAAGGACGGCGCTTTTGTGACGCTGCTGGGCCCCTCGGGGTGCGGCAAAACTACTACCCTCCGAATTATTGGCGGTTTTCAGGAACCGGACAGCGGAGATGTTTTTTTTGGTTCAGAGCGAATCAACGATCTGCCTCCTCACAAGCGCAAGCTGAATACGGTCTTTCAGCGATACGCCCTGTTTCCTCATCTGAATGTGTATGAAAATATCGCATTCGGCATGAGGATTCAGAAAAAGAGAGAGGCCGAGATCAAGGCTAAGGTCGAAGAAATGCTCAAACTGGTTTCACTCGAAGGCTTTGAGAAGCGCAGGACTTCCACGCTTTCCGGCGGTCAGCAGCAGCGTGTGGCAATTGCCCGGGCGCTGGCCAACGACCCGAGAGTGCTGCTGCTGGACGAGCCTCTCGGTGCGCTTGACCTGAAGCTGCGCCAGGAAATGCAGGTGGAACTCAAGCGCATACAGAGCAGGCTGGGAATCACGTTTGTTTACGTCACCCACGACCAGGAAGAAGCGCTGTCGATGTCCGACACCATCGTTGTCATGAATCACGGTGTGATTCAGCAGATCGGTTCGCCCACCGACATTTACAATGAGCCTGAAAACGGCTTTGTTGCTGACTTTATCGGCGAAAGCAATATTGTCGACGGCATCATGCACGCCGACTGCGACGTGGAATTCTGCGGCGCAAGATTTGAGTGCGTTGACACGGGATTTGCCAAGGACGAGGAAGTGGACGTTGTCGTCCGTCCCGAGGACATCATCGTTGTGCCGAAGGAAGAAAGCGCACTCAGGGGAACGGTTACCTCCGTGACCTTCAAGGGCGTTCACTACGAGATGTACGTGGACGTTCCGGGCGAAGAGGAAGAGTGGATCATCCAGTCCACTGTCGCTCAGGAGGAAGGCAAGGAGATCGGCATGACCGTGATCCCCGAGAACATTCATATCATGAAAAAATACACCGGCGACTACGCAAGCGACATAGAGTTTGAATAACGGAGGGCTGTTTATGAAGAAGGATTCATGGATTGCCTCGCCGTTCATGCTGTGGGTAGTCATATTTACGGTGGTTCCGCTGGCGATGGTGTGCTGGTACGCCTTCACCGACTCCACCGGAGCCTTTACGCTGGCCAACATAGAGACGATCGGCACATACTGGGGATATCTCAAGGATTCGCTCGTTATGGGCGCCGTGGCGACGGTGCTGTGCCTGCTGCTGGGATATCCTGTGGCATATGTGATGTCCCGGGCAAGCTGGGTGGCGCAGCAGACCCTGATGCTGCTGCTCATGCTGCCTCAATGGATGAACTTTTTGCTCAGAACATACGCCTGGATGACCATTCTGGAAAACAACGGTCTGATCAATACGCTGCTCGGTCACATAGGAATCGGCCCCTTCCATATGATCAATACCAAGGGCGCCATCATTCTCGGCATGGTCTATAATTTCCTGCCCTATATGATACTGCCGATCTATTCCGTCATGGAGAAGATCCACAAGAGCCTCTTTGAGGCGGCCAATGATCTCGGCGCCAACCGGGTGCAGACTTTCCGCAGAGTGGTGCTGCCGCTCAGCCTGCCGGGTGTGATCACCGGCATTACAATGGTGTTTGTGCCTTCGGTGAGCACATTCGTCATCTCTCAGATGCTCGGCGGCGGAAGAAATCCCCTTATCGGCGACGTTATCGAAAGACTGTTTGTGGGCGCCGCTCCCAATTACAACGTAGGCGCAGCGCTTTCCCTTGTGCTGATGGTGCTTATCCTGATCAGCATGGCTGTTATGAAGAAATTTGACGACGGCGAAGAGACAGGGGGATTGATGATGTGAAGATTTTATCGAAAATTTACACGGGACTTATCTTTGTATTCCTGTACGCACCGATTGTGGTGCTGATTGTTTTCTCATTCAATGAGAGCAAGAGCCGTTCGGTCTGGAAAGGATTTTCGCTCAGGTGGTACGAAAATCTGTTCAGGGATCACAGTATTCTGGAAGCGCTCTGGACTTCCATTGAAGTGGCTGTCATTGCCGCTGTCGTTTCCACCGTTATCGGCACGGCTGCCGCAGTGGGCCTGAAAAAGATGAACAAAGGGCTTCGGTCGGTCATGCTGACACTCAACAATATCCCCATGGTCAATCCGGATATTGTGACCGGTATTTCCATGATGCTGCTCTTTGCGGCGGTGTTCACCGCAACAGGACTTTTCCGTCTGGGATTCGGCACACTGGCGGCGGCGCACATCACGTTCTGCATACCGTACGTCATTCTCTCAGTCATGCCGAAGCTCAACCAGATGAACCCGAGCATTTACGAGGCGGCGCAGGATCTGGGCTGTCCGCCGTTAAAGGCCTTTTTCAAGGTGGTGATTCCGGAAATCATGCCCGGCATCATTACCGGAATGATGATGGCTTTCACTCTGTCTCTCGATGACTTTGTGATCAGTTATTTTACAAGCGGTTCCACGGCTCAGACACTGCCTATAGTGATCTACTCCATGACCAAGCGCAGAATCAATCCGAAGATCAATGCGCTTTCGGCCATTATGTTTGTGATTGTGCTGACACTGCTTGTCGTGATCAACATCCGTCAGATCAGAGAAAACTCAAAAAGCAGAAAAAAAGAAAATGGTTAAGCGTCAATGGTGAAGAGCAGGTTTGTCTGCCTTCTCCCGCAACAGAAAGGATTTTGATAAATGAAAAGAATTCTGGCACTTGTGCTCTCCGCAGCACTTATGGCTTCCGCTTTTTCCGTACTTTCCGGCTGCTCCGACAATGAGGGAGTGGCCAAGACCGGCGAGGTGGTTTACGTCTACAACTGGGGCGAATACATCTCCAACGGCGACGATGGTTCCATGGACGTCAATGCCGAGTTTGAAAAGGAAACCGGCATCGAGGTCAAATACCTTAACTTCTCCAGCAACGAGGAAATGTACGCCAAGATTAAGAACGGAACCTCAATGGTTGACGTTATTATTCCCTCCGATTATATGATCGCGCAGCTCATCCGTGAGAATATGCTGGAAAAGCTGGATTTCAGCAACATTCCCAACTACGGGAACATCGACGAGAAATTCCGCAAACCGGCATTCGATCCGACCGGCGAGTACTCGGTGGCTTACACATGGGGCTGCACAGCGATTTTCTACGATTCCAGATATGTTGACGCGGCTGACGTGGACGAGACTACATGGGATCTGCTCTGGAACGAGAAGTACAAAGGCAAGATCCTGATGTTCAACAACCAGCGCGACGCGTTCGGCGTGGCGGAGGCCAAGCTGGGCTATTCGCTCAACACTGAAAATCCGGAGGAGCTGGAGGCCTGCTATCAGGAGCTTGTCAAGCAGAATCCGCTTGTTCAGGGTTACTACGGCGACCAGATTTTTGACAAAATGGAGAGCGGCGAGGCGATTATCGCCCCCTACTACAACGGCGATATGAAAATGCTGATGGAAGGCAACGAAAACATCAAGGGCTACATTCCCAAGGGTGCCAATACGTTTATCGACTCCATGTGCATTCCCACCTGCTGCCAGAACAAGAGCGCGGCGGAGAAGTACATCAACTTCATGTGCAGAGAGGACGTAGCGCTTGCCAACGCCGAATATATCGGCTACGCTTCCCCGATTTCGGCTGTTGTGGATCAGCTTGACGAGGAATCCACAAGCGAATTCTTCTATCCGTCCGATGAAAAGCTGGCTGAGTGCGAGGTGTTCTATCAGCTTTCCGACGAGACAAACACCTTCCTCGCTGAAAAATGGGAAGCGCTGATGAATCAGACAATCGATTGATGCTTCGTCATTCAGGCCTTGAAATGAATAGGGAGGATCCGTTAAAAAGCAGCCATTCTTCGGACTGATTCTGCGTCCTGCCGCCGTCCGTGTTGCCGGACGCAAAATATCCCCGTTCATCTTTTGTCCGCTTTCGATCGACAATCGGTATAACAAAACTGCACAGTGCATTGCAAGATGATCTTGATGCACTGTGCAGTTTTAATTATGAGTTTTTATTATGTGGGTTTATGCGGGAGCAATCAGTTCTGCTCTGAGGCTTCCGTCTGTTCCTCTTCCGGCTGTTCTTCCTTGGAAGGTGCAAACTGACCGGGATCGATGACGACGTCATCGTAATGCTGTGTGGAGCGAAGCACTACGGTGGTTCTGGCAGGAACGGTAAGCTTGCCGCCTTCCAGAGTGACTTCCGGCTCTTTTATCTCCTCGGCCTCCTCCGCACTCTCGGTTTCCTCTTCCGAGGGTGCTCCGAAGACCGGCGCAGCTGAGCTTTCTTCTTCATCCTCGGCGTTTTTGGCGACCAGATAGCCTCTCAGCTCGGTGAAGTCGGAATAGCCAAGGGCATTCAGATCAAAGGAAGCTTCCTCCAGATCGAGATTGTGAATGACCATTACTGCGGTGCCGTCATATACGCATGTATAGGCGCAGATGGAATCCTTGCCGAAGTCGCAGGCTGTTACGGTACCCCGGGCTATCTGAGGATTCTGGTTTTTGAGCTTGAGCAGCAGGCGGTAATGCGTGAGCAGCGAGTTTTCGTCCTTGAGCTGCTCGGCAACGCCGTCCACGTTGTCCTGATTGACCGAAAGATCAACGCCGGGGAATGTGATAATCCTTTTGCCGTTGTCTGTTTCCGACCATTTCATGGGAAGTCTGGCGGTGGGATCCTTTTTGGAGGACTCTCGTGTGGTGCCGTTGAGGCCGATTTCCTCGCCGTAGTAGATGAAGGGATTGCCGGGCATCATCTGATAAATACTTGCGGCCATCTTGCGCTGACCGAGTGTCTGGAAATAACTGGAGCTGCGGTACATATCGTGATTGGAGATAAAGGGAGCGTCAATGGCGTCGGTGGCGGATACCAGCTTGAGCTGATTGTTCCAGTTCTGAATCTTTTTGGCCAGGGTAGCGCCCTTTTTGTTTTTGACGGTCAGCGAAACATATCCTACGGAATCGGCGACCGGGAAATTGAAGAAGCTGTCAAAACCGCTGTTATAGTACGATCTGATGGTCGGTTCGGATGACCATGCTTCTCCTACGGTGTAGAAATTCGGATTTTTGGACTTGCATATATTGACGATCCGGTTGAGCACCTTTGTATTGGGGCCTGTCTGGTTGAAGTAAAAATAGAGAACAGCGTCAAAACGGAAGCCGTCCACACCTTTGCCGATCCAGAAGTCGCAGATTTTTTCGACTTCCTCCCAGACGTATTCGCTGTCGTAATTAAGCTCCGGCATTTCATCGCTGAAATTGCACTCGTAGAAATAGTCGCTGTCCGGAACGGGACGGAATTTCGCGTTGTTGAGATTGTAGTAGAAATAGCTGCTGCCGCTGCTCTGAATACGCAATCCGCCAAGTTCTTCCAGCTCCTGTAAAGTATAGCTGGTGTAATACTCGCCGTACTTTGCGTCGTAGGCGCTTTCCGTGCCGGCCGTTTTGCATTTGCAGACGTCGCAGAAGGCCCTGAACCATTCGTGCTGCGTCGAGGTGTGATTGAGCACCATGTCAATGATGACGGAAATGCCTCTCTCGTGGCACTTGGCGACCATGTTTTCAAAATCCTCCATGGTGCCGTAAATGGGATCAACCGCAAAGTAATCGGATACATCGTACTTGTGATAGGAAGGCGACGGACAGATCGGCATGAGCCAGATGCCGTTGATGCCGAGCGAAGTGCTGGAAGCGCCGCCTGATGCGGGTTTGAGGTAATCGAGCTTCTGGACGATGCCGTTGAAGTCGCCGTAGCCGTCTCCGTCGGAGTCCTTGAAGCAGCGCACGAATATCTCGTAGAAATTTTTGTACTTGTCATCGAATTCAACAATGGTTTCGTCAGGCACGCTCGGCTTTTTTGCCTCCGGCACGGGTTCGGAAGTCCCGCAGGACACCAGCACGGTCAGCAGGGCCAGCGCAATCAGCAGAACCGGACGCAGCTTATTTTTCAGATACAAAACACGTCATCCTTTCACATTGCCCGATAAAATCAATTGATGAAAAAGAATCAACAATTATCCGGCAAATTGTTTGATATGCTATAATTATAAATTATTCATCGGTCAATGTCAATGCATTTTGCGGTCATTTATCTGATATATATCAAATATTTTTTATCTGTCACTCTGCTTGCCGTAACAAAACCGTGAAAATGCACTAAAATCATAAAATAATTAGGGATAATTTAAAAAAAATTAAAAATAATACTTAAAAATTTGAATTAATCGGGCAATAATCTATTGACAGTTGCGCTGAATTGTGGTAATATGCATATGGCAATTTTTAACTCTTCGGGAAGGTTGTGATTTAATTGGCTCAGAAGGAAGCATGTTCATTCCAGCGCGGTTCGGGTATTTTGATGCCCATAACCAGTCTGCCGTCCCCTTATGGTATAGGTACGCTCGGCAAAGCTGCGTATGAATTTGTAGATTTTCTCAAGAAGGCACAGCAGCGTTACTGGCAGGTTTTGCCGATCGGCCCTACCAGTTTCGGTGATTCGCCTTATCAGTCTTTTTCGGCATTTGCGGGCAACCCCTATTTCATAGATCTTGACACACTCGTTGATGAGGGACTTCTTCAGTACGACGAGATCAACTGTCATGACTGGGGCTATGACGCTACAAAGGTCGATTACGCGAAAATTTTTGAATCAAGGTTTACCGTTCTCCGTAAGGCTTTCGACCGCAGCACCCACAAGGATCTGCCCGAGTACAAGGCTTTCTGCGATGACAACGTATTCTGGCTGGACGACTACAGTCTCTACATGGCTCTCAAATTCTATTTTGACAACCGTGAGTGGCAGCTGTGGGAGAATGACATTCGCCTGACAAAGCCTGCCGCTGTGGAGAATTACAAGCAAAAGCTGGCCAACGACGTGGACTTCTGGAAATTCCTCCAGTTCAAGTTCTTTGAACAGTGGAACCGCATAAAGGCTTACGCCAATTCCAAGGGCATCAGGATCATCGGCGATATTCCGATCTATGTTTCGATGGACAGTGCCGACACATGGGTGCACGGCAATCTCTTCCAGCTTGACGAGGAAAAGAAACCTGTCAAGGTAGCGGGTGTTCCGCCGGATAATTTCTCGGCTGACGGCCAGCTCTGGGGCAATCCTCTCTACGACTGGGACAAAATGGAAAAGACCGGCTTTGCCTGGTGGAAACAGCGCATGGGCGCTTCCGCCAAGATCTATGACGTTATCCGCATAGACCACTTCATCGGTGTGGTCAAGTATTTCTCCATTCCTGCCGACGCTACTACCGCTATCGGCGGCAAGTGGATGCCCGGTCCCGGCATCAAGCTGATTAACGCCATCAACTCCGTTCTGGGCAATTCGCTTGTGATTGCGGAAGATCTCGGTGTGTCTGACGACAGAGTCGTGGCTCTGCTCAAAAAGGCCGGCTACCCGGGCATGAAGGTGCTCCAGTTCGGCTTTGACGGCGGAAGCGACAATGTCATGCTGCCTCACAATATTACCGAAAACTTTGTCGTATATGGCGGAACGCACGACAACGAGACGCTTGTCGGCTATTTCTGTGATGACAACAAGAGCATTGAAGATCTGAGATATGCTGTGGAATATCTCAATTGCGAGACCATTGACAGCATTCCCGATGCCATCATCCGTGTCGGTTTCATGTCGTGCGCTCATACGGTTATCTATCAGCTCCAGGATTACCTGGGTCTTGACAACTCCGCCAGAATGAACTTCCCGTCCAAGCTGGGAGGCAACTGGGAATGGAGAGCGACAAAGGCTCAGATGTCGGATAAGCTGGCTGCCAGAATTGCCCGGCTTGTTGAAATTTACGGGAGGTAAATAATTTGAACACTACATTTCAGAACGATGTTATAAAATGTCTTGAGCTGGACGCAGGCAAGACGCTTGAAAACGCCACCACCAAGGAGCTTTACAACGCTGTCTCCAAGGCGGCCGTCGCACAGGCCTACCGCGGCGCGGAAAAGTTCACCAAGACCAAGAGAGCGGCGTATCTTTCGGCCGAATTCCTTATCGGCCGCATGATTTACAGCAATCTGCTCAATCTCGGCCTTCTTGACGAAACCAAGGAACTGCTTGCTTCAGCCGGCATTGACATCAATGTTTTTGAAGCTATAGAGGACGACGCGCTCGGCAACGGCGGTCTGGGACGTCTGGCGGCATGCTTTATCGACTCCGCCGCCACACAGAACATTCCGCTCGACGGTTACGGCATCCGTTATAAGTACGGTCTTTTCAAGCAGTACTTTGAAAACGGTTTCCAGAAGGAAAAGGCCGACGACTGGCAGGCATACGGCGATCCGTGGTCGATCCGCAGAGATGAAGACACCGTTCTCATCAAATTCTCCGGCCAGACTGTCAAGGCTGTTCCCTATGACATGCCCGTTATCGGTTTCGGCGGCAAGACCGTCAACACCCTTCGTCTGTGGCAGGCCGAAGCCGTCAACAGCTTTGACTTCGATCAGTTCAACCGCAACAACAGAGCCGCTTCTATCGCTGAAAAGAACGACGCTGAGGTTATTTCCTCCGTACTGTATCCTAACGACGAGACCTATGAAGGCAAAGTGCTCCGCCTGAAGCAGCAGTATTTCTTCTCCAGCGCCTCGCTGCAGGATATGATCCGCAAGTACAAGGCACGCCATGGCTCCGATTTCTCCCAGTTCTCCAAGGAGTACGCCATTCAGCTCAACGACACCCACCCTGTCGTTTCCATTCCGGAATTCCTGAGAATTCTGGTGGAGGAAGAGAAGATTGATCTCAAGGAAGCTATCGCCTACGCTAAGGACACATTTGCCTACACCAATCACACCATCATGCCCGAAGCGCTTGAAAAGTGGAATACCAATCTCTTCTATGACGTCATTCCGGAAGTCTACAATTATGTCATAGCTCTCGACAAGGTGCTGCAGGAAGAGCTTGAAGAGAAGGGCATCAAGGCCGAGGATCAGAAGATTTACAGAATCATCTGTGACGACAGGGTACACATGGCCCGTATAGCCATCTATACCACTCATTCCACCAATGGCGTGGCACAGATTCACTCCGACATTCTCAAGGATACCGCCCTGCACGAGTGGTATAAGCTCTATCCCGAACGCTTCAACAACAAGACCAACGGCATTACACAGCGCCGCTGGCTGGCTCTTGCCAATCAGGAGCTTTCCGCCTTCATCACCGACAAGATCGGCGACGGTTGGATCACTGACCTCTTTGAACTCAAGAAGATGGAGCAGTTTGCGGACGATGAGGACACTCTGAAGGCATTTGCTGACATCAAGCGCCAGAAGAAGGTTGAGCTGGCCGAATACATGAAGAAAATGGACGATCTCACCGTCAATCCTGACTTCATTTTCGACATTCAGGTCAAGAGACTGCACGAGTACAAGCGTCAGCTTCTCAATGCCTTCTCCATCCTGGACATCTACTTCGGCATCAAAGAAGGCCGCATCAAGGACTTCAACCCGACCGCTTTCATCTTCGGCGCAAAGGCGGCTCCCGGCTATTACAGAGCCAAGGGCATCATCAAATTCATCAACGAAATCGGCAAAATGATCGCCGCCGATCCTGAGGTCAACAAGTATCTCTCGGTTTCGTTTGTTTCCAATTACAATGTTTCCTACGCTGAGAAAATCACTCCCGCCGCGGATGTTTCCGAGCAGATTTCCACCGCTGGTACAGAGGCTTCCGGCACAGGCAACATGAAATTCATGCTCAACGGTGCTGTCACACTCGGTACATTTGACGGTGCAAACGTCGAAATTGTCGAGCAGGCAGGCGAGGACAACAACTATATCTTCGGTGCCAGAGTCGAGGATATCGAGCAGATCAAGGGCAAATACGACGCGAAGAAGCTCTACAACGAGAATCCCAGAATCAAGAAGGTGCTCGACACCCTTATCGACGGCACTCTTGATGACGGCGGATCAGGCATGTTCCGTGATCTCTATTCTTCGCTGATTGACGGTGCTCACTGGCATCAGCCCGACCATTATTATATCCTTCTCGACCTCATTCCCTATTGTGACGCCAAGCTCAGATGCAACGCCGATTACTCGGACAAGAAGGCCTTTACAAGAAAGTGCTTCATGAATATGGCCAACTCCGGCAAGTTCTCCAGCGACAGAACCATCAAGGAATACGCTGAGGAAATCTGGGGCGTCTGATAAACAATTGGTAATATTTTACAAAGGTTAATTATAGCGAAATTATACAGCAAGCTGCAACTCACGTTGATAATAATTGTGAATTGTAGCTTGCTTTTTGTTTTACGGATAAGAAAAAAACGTTTTCAAAAGCCGAATATTAAA
>CAMHJC010000059.1 GCA_946185345.1 uncultured Clostridia bacterium | reverse complement strand
CGCTGCCCTGCACCTGCCAGAAGGGCAATGCCCCTCTGGACTCCCACGCTCGCCTGGAAAAAACGCTCGCTAATTATTTTGCTGCGCTACGCTTTCTTATTCTTTTTTACTTTTACAATAGCCTATATTATCAATACTGCTCAACCTGATACCCTGAACCGGCAAGTGAAAAGGCGACCTTTCCGGTTGCGATACGCGCCGCGGCGACCCTGATTCTGATGCGATCGCCCACGCGGAAGCATTTTCCGCCCAGCCTGCCCTTCAGCGAAGCCAGACCGTCGTATTCATACTCATCATACGGCAGGTCTTCCAGATGCACCATGCCCTCGGCGCTGTTTGACAGCCGCACGAAGAATCCGTTTTCCAGCACATGGCTGACAGTGCCGTCAAATTCCTCTCCGATGAATTTTGACATGTATTCTGCCATATAGCAGTCCTCCGTACGGCGTTCGGCATTCACCGCCCTCAATTCGTACTCGGAGGACAATGCGGCCGCATCGACCGATTGGGCGTAATACTTTTTCATGATTGCATACGGCGTCTTTCCGCCGATATACTCCGAAAGCATGCGGTGAATGAAGCTGTCGGGATAGCGGCGTATCGGCGATGTGAAATGACAGTAATTCTTCAGCGCCAGGCCGTAATGTCCCAGAGGCTCAATATCATATCTCGCCTTCGCCATGGCTCTCAGCAGTACATTGGACACTATCTCCTCATACGGTTGACCGCTGACGTCCGACAGAACCCTGTCGATATCCGCCGGTTTCGGATTGCCGCAGATTCTCCTCGAATCCACTCCCAGCACACGAAGCAGCATGGCCGCCCGTTCCAGGGATTCCGGATCGGGAGATTCATGCACACGGTAGATAAACGGCAGCTTGGCACGCTCCGCCAGCATCGCCGCGGCGGTATTGGCCGCTATCATGAACTGCTCGATCATCTTTTCGGCGGGTCCGCTTTCACGCTCCTTCAGACCGATACACACGCCGTTCTCGTCGAGCATAAATCTCGATTCCGTCGAGCTGAAATGCACTGTTCCGCGGCGGTCGGATGAATTCTCCAGCAGCCTGTAAAGCTCGTAGGCATCGCTGAGCGCATCACGGACGCAGGCGTATTTTTGCTCGATCTCCGGCGATGCCGTGCCGTCCAGAAGGGAATTTACTTCCGAATAAACCCCTCGCACCTTGGAATTGATGACGGTTTTTTCAAATCGGTAATCCAGCATTTTGCCTTCACTGTCATACGTCATAAACGCACTGAAGGCAAGCTTGTCGGTGTGAGCGCTCAGGGAGCAGATACCGTTGGAAATATCCTCGGGATACATGGGAATCACACGGTCGGCAAAATACACCGATGTTCCCCGGTTGAGCGCTTCCAGATCCAGCGGACTTCCGTCCCTGACATAATGAGATACATCCGCAATGTGAACCGAAAGCTCATATCCGCCCTTGACACGTCTCACAAAAATCGCGTCGTCCAGATCCTTGGCGTCCGATCCGTCAATGGTAAAGATATTCTCGCTGCGCAGATCAAGTCGGCCGTTGATATCCTCGGGAGCCACTCCCGCCGCATTGATCGCCTTCGCGCTCTCCAGCACTTCCTCGCCGAATTTTGAGGGAATTCCCAGCGCGTCAATGATGGCATCGGCACACACACGGGCACATTCGGCGTCCCCGTATATCTTGACGGCCGAACATGTCAGTTTCCTTCCGTCGGGCGAATACTTTATCTTCGCCATGATCTTGTCGCCTTCATGGGCGTCTATTTTATTTTTGGTTATCTCTATCGGCACCTGATAGCAGGCATCGGCGTGAAGCTCCGGCTTGCCGTGGAATCTCTTTACCGTGCCTACCGCTGTCCTGTTGCCGTACCTGTAGATGTTGCGAACCTTGCCGCACGGGCCTTTTTCATCGGAATACACCGATATGACCACCTTATCGCCCGGCAAGGCGCCCATGCTGTCTCCCGCAGGAATATAGACGTCCTCTCCCCCGTCGTCCTGCTTCACAAAGCAAAAGCTGCGTGACATGGAGATAATCTGGCCCTTTTTCATGCCGGCGCCCCGAACGCTGATAATATTGTTCTTTTTTGAGGTAATCAATTCACCTGCGCGTTCCAGTTCATTCAGATCGCTCATAAAATCGGCAATGTCCGTCACGCCCAGTTCTTTGATGATTTTGTCGATTCTGGCCGGCTTGCTCTTCTGCCTGAGCTCATCGCAGATGAATTGCTGCTGCTCTGTTAACTGCATCATTTCTCACTCCTGACTTGTTGATTATTTCAGATATTACAAAAAAATATGCGAAACAGCTCAGACTGCTTCGCATATGCTTTGACATAGAATTGCAATACCTGACATTATTGATTGACGAGAATAATAATGTCAAGCACCATAACAAAAACAAAGAATACTGTAGCCAGCAGCTTGGTGAATCTTGCGAGCTTAGCGCCGGTTGTTCTGTTTTCGTTCTTGCCCAGGTATGAATCATAAGCGGAAGAGGAACCTCCGATCGCTCCCGAAAGACCGTCGTCATCGCTCTGCTGGAAAAGCACGATAATGATCATAACCACAGCAATTACCATAAGCATGATGCTTATGATCCATTCTGAAGTCGTCAGCATATAGTCTACACCTCCAAAGCAATTGAATTGCAAATACAATTAATAGGATATATGACCGTTGTTTGCATACCTGTTTATTATACCATGCAATCAATCAATTTGCAATAGTTTTTTTATTTTTATTTTCACCGGGAATTAAATAAAAAATTTTAAAAAAATGCTTGACATTTCCATTGGAAGGTGTTATACTATTCTAGCACTTGAGGAGAGCAGGTCTCCAGTGACGGTGCCTTGTCTTTCATATTTGCGCTTGTAGCTCAGTTGGATAGAGTGTTTGACTACGAATCAAAAGGTCGGGGGTTCGAGCCCCTCCAAGCGCGCCAGTCGAAAAGCCGCTGAAATGCCCGTTTTAGGAATTCAGCGGCTTTTTTGCTTTGTGTGCGTGCGTCTGTTTGCGGCCGATGATATCCGAATGTTTTTGAAATTCCGTAGTCAAAAGAAAATCCTGCTTCCTTCTCAGAGAGAAAGCAGGATTTTTATCTGTTTGTATTGTTTGTGCCGGATCACAATCCGTCACCGTTCATCTCACAAGCAGTGACGGCGCAAGGGAATTGAGATAAATGATTCCGTAGCAAAGGCCGCCGACAAGCAGGAAGGCAAAGACATCACGGAATCTGTATCTGAGCACATTCAGGCGTGTGCGTCCCTTGCCGCCTGTGTAGCACCGGCAGTCCATAGCGGTCGCCAGATCAAAGGCGCGGCGGAATGAGGAAATAAACAGCGGAATCAGTATGGGAATCAGCGCCTTGGCACGGCGGATAATTCCTCCGCTCTCCATGTCCGCGCCTCTGGCCTTCTGGGCATTCATAATCTTCTCGGTTTCTTCCAGCAATGTGGGAATGAATCTGAGCGCAATGGTCATCATCATTGCCAGTTCATGCACCGGCAGACGGAAGAGTTTGAAGGGTGCGAGCAGTCTTTCAATGGCGGCGGTCAGATCGGTCGGTGAAGTGGTGTAGGTCAGCATTGAACTGATGATCACTATGACAATCAGCCTTACCGCTATGAATCCGCTCTGCCACAGTGCCTCCTCATAAATCGTGACCGACTTGTACTCAAACACCACATGCTCGCCCTTGATGTAGAGCATATTGAGCGCCGCGGTGAAAAATACCAGGAACCAGATGGCCTTAAGGCCTTTGAAGTACATTCTCAGGGGGATGCGAGAAATCAGCATGGACAGAATCACAAAGCCGACCATCGCTCCCATTGACATCAGATTCTTGGCGAGAAATACGAAAACGATTACGGCCGTCATCAGGATAATCTTCATACGCGGATCCAGCTTGTGAATGAAGGATTTTCCCGGCATAAACTGACCTATTGTGATATCAGAGATCATTCCGCCTCGCCTCCTTGCTTTTTCTCTCCGCCGGAAAGATAGTCAAGCGCAACGCCCTTGGCAAATTCCATTGTGTAAACGTCGGTGCGAACATCGGCGCCCATACGCTTCATCTCAAGAAATACCTGCGTGATCTGCGGCACACGCAGACCGATTTGCGCAAGGCGCTCGCCGTGTTTAAATATATTCTTCGTCTCGTCAAACATTTCCACCTTGCCGTGATTCATGACCAGCACCCGATCGGCCACTCTTGCTATATCCTCCATCGAGTGCGAGACAAGCAGCACGGTGCTCCCCGTCTTTTCACGGTAGGTGCGTATCCTGTCGAGTATTCTGTCCCTGCCCTTCGGGTCAAGGCCGGCTGTCGGTTCATCGAGAATCAGCACCTTCGGCTGCATGGCTATGACTCCCGCAATGGCCGCCCGCCGCTTCTCTCCGCCGGACAGGTCAAACGGGGATTTTTCCAGCAGCGATTCTTTGAGTCCGGCAAATTGAGCGGCTGTCCGGACGATTTCGTCCAGCTCGTCCTTTTTTTTGACGCCTTTATTGGTCGGGCCGAATGCGATGTCCTTGTAGACCGTTTCCTCAAAAAGCTGGTATTCCGGATATTGAAAGACAAGTCCCACCTCAAAGCGGACGCTGCGTATTTTCTTCGGCTTGGCCCAGATATCATTGCCGTTGAGCAGTATTTTGCCGGATTCCGGACGAAGCAGTCCGTTGAGAAGCTGTACCAATGTGGATTTGCCCGAACCGGTGTGCCCGATAACGCCGATGAATTCTCCCTCGTTGATTGAAATGTTGACGCCGTCAAGCGCTACCTTTTCAAAGGGAGTGCCTTTGCCGTAGACAAAGCGCAGATCGTGTGTTTCTATGATTGCCATGGGCATGTACTCCTTTGTGTTAGTTTTTCAGGTGATTGTAAAATAACAAAAAGCATCGTGAATTCGTGGTTGGAAGATTTGTATCAATCAGTTTTTCTCCGATTTGAGCAAAGGTTATCTTTATTTTTCCGTTATCGGTTGCACCCGGGTGCGTTTTTTTCCAAGTGCGTTGCGGTGAGGGGCTTTGCCCCTCGTTTGCGGTTTCACCGCAAAAACATACCCCCCAGCAGGGCGCTGCCCTGCACCTGCCAGAAGGGCAATGCCCCTCTGGACTCCCACGCTCGCCTAATTAGTTTTTCTTCGCCGCCATGATGGCCTTGGCACATTCCTCCGGCGTGAGTACGTCCTCAGGTATGTCGTAGCCCATTTCACGCAGATACTGCGCAAGCTCGGTCGGCTGCGGTACATCCAGATGATGCTCACGCAGCATGTCAATATGTGAGAACACCTGGCTCGGCCTGCCCTGTGTGAGAAGCTTGCCGTCATTGATGATGATCACGCGGTCGGCTTTGGCAGCCTCATCCATGTAGTGTGTGATGAGCACCACGGTGATGCCAAGTTCCTTCTGAAGCCTGTCGATGGCGTCCATGACTTCCTGACGGCCTCTCGGGTCAAGCATGGCGGTCGGTTCGTCAAATACGATGCATTTCGGGCGCATGGCAATAATTCCGGCAATGGCGACACGCTGCTTCTGACCGCCGGAAAGCTTATGAGGTGCGTGGCGGCGGTATTCGTACATTCCTACCGCCTTGAGGGCGTCGTCAACAATCTGCCGCATTTCCGCAGACGGCACACCGAGATTCTCCGGCCCGAATGCCACGTCTTCCTCCACAATGGTGGCGACAAGCTGGTTGTCGGGATTCTGGAATACCATGCCGACGGTGCGGCGGATATCGGTGAGAAGGGCATCGTCGGTCGTATCCATGCCGGCTACATACACCTTTCCTCCGCTAGGCAGAAGAATGGCGTTCATGTGCTTGGCAATGGTGGATTTTCCCGAACCGTTGTGTCCGAGAAGAGCGACGAATTCGCCCTTGCGTATATCAATGGAGACGCCGTGAAGCACTTCCTTGGGCGGAGAATCGTCCGTGCTCTCGTATTCAAAATACAGATCCTGAATCGAGATCTGAATCTCAGCGCCTTCGTCTTTTTCTGATAAATCTGAGGTAATGTTGATGTTTTCCATAATACATTCCTATTCGGTAAAAATATGATCAATTACTTGTCCGTGCGCCACGAAGCGGTTGCTCCGCATGGCAGTATCAGTCCTGTTTCGGTGACCGGAAGTCCTATTTCATCGGCTGAAATGCTGCCTCCGAATTTCGGCTTGAGTATCGCTCCGTTGAGGTAATTCATCACCGAAGGACTGAGTCCGGTGGTGTAGCTGTTGATGTTGAAGAAAAGGGGATTATCCGTGAGGACATTCGAGCAAAGCTTCACAAGCGAATACACCTGTTCTTCCAGCTTCCAGACCTCGCCGCCCGGACCTCTGCCGTAGCTCGGCGGATCCATTATCACCGCATCGTAACGATTGCCGCGGCGTATCTCACGCTGGACGAATTTAATGCAGTCGTCCACGATCCAGCGCTGCGGAAGCTTATCAAGTGCCGAGGAAGCGGCGTTTTCCCTTGCCCACTGTGTCATTCCCTTGGAAGCGTCCACATGGCAGACGTTCGCTCCTGCGGAAAGACAGGCCAGCGTGGCGCCTCCGGTGTAGGCAAAAAGATTGAGCACCTTGACCGGACGGTCTGCCGAACGGATCATCTGCGCCATGTCGTCCCAGTTGACCGCCTGTTCGGGAAAAAGCCCTGTGTGCTTGAATCCCATGGGCTTTATGTTGAATGTAAGGGATTTGTAATGAACCTGCCACACGTCGGGAATTTTTTTCATTACTTCCCACTGACCGCCGCCCGATGACGAACGGTGATAGCGTGCGTGAGCCTTCCGCCAGAGCGGATTGTTCCTGGGCGTATTCCAGATGATCTGCGGATCGGGACGTATGAGGATAATATCCCCCCAGCGTTCGAGACGTTCCCCCGACGATGCGTCGATCAGCTCATAGTCTTTCCAGTCTGTCGAATATCTCATTTGATTCAGCTTTCCTTTTTGACATTCATGTAATGATCGTTGACGGCCTGCGGAGCGGCAGGCTTATTGTCGGCTGATTCCTGTACCTGGCGGCGGAAAACGGCGGCGCCGTCCTGTACTCTCAGATTCTTGCGAACCAGTGCCTCCGCCTTTTCGATGACCTTGCTGACCTGAGCCGCCTTGATGCCTTCGACGATGATCTCCACCTTATTGCTCTCGGGACGGTACATCATCACACGTCCGTCACCCGAAAGATAGGAACGCAGCACCCGGATTTCCTCCTCCAGATCGGTGGTGCGCAGCACGGGAATGAATGCGCCCGAGGGTATCACCACGGATGCCGTGCTGCGAATCAGCTTGGGCAGATTCTCCGAAAGCTCCCCGATGGACATGCCCATTCTGTTCATACAGCTGAGCAGCATGACGGCCGTCATCAGGCCGTCAGGAACATATGAGCGGCGAGGAAATACGATGCCCGCCAAGCGGTCAACTGCCATTATGACCGAGTCAAAACCTGCGTATTCCTCCGCCAGATAGCTGTAGTCACCCGTTACGGTGCGTACTTCGGCGCCCATTGACTTGATGTAAGGCCCAAGGGCAATGTGGCAGTTGTCGCTGAGCATGATAACGGGAGTCGTCTCCTCCGTGCTGAAGCCTTCGCCGTAGACCCGGCCGAATACTTCCCCCAGGCGTTCGGAATCCAGCAGCCTGCCGTCCGGAAGGGCGACAATGCAAATCTCTCCGTCGGCGCTGAAGGAAAAGCCGATATCGCTCTCGGTATCCTTGACGTAATTGATAAGCACCGAAGGATTCTCAAAGGAAGACACGCTCGGATCGACACTGTCGATATCGCTGTCCATCACCGAGACAACAGCGCCCAGCTGCTCAAAGACATATCTGGCAAAAGGCGCCGAAGCGCTGCCGGTGCAATCAATGGCGATTCTGAGATTTTCAAACATCGTGAATCCGGAAGCGTCGATGAGATTGCGCTGATACAATCCCACAATGGCGGAATCGGCCCGCTTGATCCGGCCCGACTGCTTGCTGCTGAGCGAAGCGCCTCCGTCAATCGCCGCCTGAATGGCCTGAAGCTGCTCGCCTGTGACCTGTCGGCCGTCGTTGCGGTAAAATTTCAAACCGCTCACATCGAAGTCGTATCTGCCGCCTGTCACCATGACGCCCATGATCGCATCACATGCGCAGGTGAGGAAGGACACGGCGCCCGATGGCACCAGCCCCAGAGTGATGACATCCGCTCCCGAAGCGCAGAGCGCAGCGCAGACCGCTGAAGTCATCATATCGGCGGAAGGACTGGCATCGTGGCCGACAACTACCTTGCAGCGTTCACGGCGTGAGGAGGAATATCCTCCCAGCTTGCTGAACGCGGCTGCGGCGGCATGCTCCGCCTGATAGATGTCGATGGTCTCGCCCAGAATTCCGTAGAATGCGGAACGGTCGTTTGTGATTTTCATTTATATAAACATTCCCTTCAAAAACATGCAAAATACTGTTGAAAAAATCTCAGTCAAACAATGACTGCTGTTCCGGAACATCCGCCTGCGCAGGCGGCTTGAGTCCCAGATGAAGATAGGCGGCATTGGTCACGCATCGTCCCCTGGGAGTGCGTGCGAGGAATCCGATCTGCATGAGATACGGCTCGTATACATCCTCAATGGTAACGGCTTCTTCGCCGATAGCCGCCGCAATGGTTTCCAGACCGACCGGGCCGCCGTTGTAGAATTTGATGATGCCGGAAAGCAGCAGGCGGTCGATCTTGTCCAGTCCGAGTTCGTCGATTTCCTGCCGGTCTAGCGCCATCCGGGCGATATCGCAGGTAATGACGCCGTTGCCTACCACCTGTGCGAAGTCACGCACACGCCTGAGCAGGCGGTTGGCAATCCGGGGCGTTCCCCGGGACCGGGAGGCCAGCTCCAGCGCGCCTTCACGGTCAATGGCTATTCCGAGGATGCCTGCCGAACGCTCCACAATGTCGGCAAGCTGCTCGGTGGTGTATAATTCCAGACGCAGCACCACGCCGAATCTATCCCTCAGCGGTGCGGAAAGCTGCCCCGCACGGGTAGTCGCTCCCACAAGGGTGAATTTCGGCAGGGGCAGATGATAGCTCATGGCACCCTGACCCTTGCCCGTAATGATATCTATCGCAAAATCCTCCATCGCAGGGTAGAGAATTTCCTCCACCGTGCGTGAAAGACGGTGTATCTCGTCGATGAACAGCACGTCTCCGGGATTGAGCGAACTGAGCAGTGCCGCCAGATCCCCCGGACGTTCGATGGCCGGGCCGGAGGTTATGCGCAGACCGACGCCCATTTCGTGGGCGATGATACCCGCAAGCGTGGTCTTGCCGAGTCCGGGAGGCCCGTAGAGCAGACAGTGGTCAAGGCTTTCGTGACGGGCAAGCGCCGCACTGATGTAGACCGACAGATTCTGCTTGACGGTGTCCTGTCCGATATAGGAGTCGAGCGTCTGCGGACGCAGTGGATTTTCGGTATCCGCATCCTCGGGATTGTATTCCGGAGCGACAATCCGGTTTTCAAAATCGCTGTCATCATGCATATCAAGATATTCCATTTCCATATCATCAAATGACACGGATTTAATTTCACTGTCGGAATGGTTCTTATTGTTTTTCTTCATTGTATCTTCCAGCGCAAAGCGCTCCTTTTCAATCTATCAATCTATCAATCTATCAATTATCTGTTCCACGGGCCAATGAATGTAAGCGCATCACATTCCCTTCGCCATTTCGATGAGAGCCAGACGGATAATCTCCTCGGTCGGCAGAGTGGAATCAAGCTTTGCCACCAGCTTAGCCGCCTCGGAGGACTGACAGCCCAGCACCATCAGCGCACTGATGGCGGCAGCCGCATTGTTCGGCGCCGATACGGAACCGGTTTTGACGCCGGACGGAAGGTCGGCAGGCGCTCCCATGCTTTTGAACTTGTCCTTTAATTCCAACACCACTCGCTGGGCAATCTTCGGGCCGACTCCGTTGGCACGGGTGATCGCTTTGTAATCGCCTGAACCAACCGCGAGAGCCACATCTTCAGGCGTCAGCGTGGACAGAATGGAAATCGCCGCCTTCGGGCCGATGCCGGAAACCGAAATGAGCATCTTGAAGCAGCTCAGCTCGGTCTTTTCCGAAAAACCGTAAAGCGTGATGGCGTTCTCGGTGACGCTCATGTAGGTGTACAATGTCACGGTGGAACCTTGCTGCGGCAGCCGTGTGATGGTTGACATGGAGGTGAAGCATTGAAATCCGACTCCGCCGCATTCTATCACCACAAAGTTCGGCTCCGCGGAGAGATATCGACCGGTGAGACTGTAAATCATACGCAATTACCCTCAGTTCTTCTGATAATAATAGGTTTTGGGCAGACGTCTTTTGACGGTGCAGTTCTGCCCGTGGCAAATGGCGATGGCAAGCGCATCGGCCGTGTCATCCGGCTTCGGTATCTCCTTGAGACAGAGCAGGCGGCGGGTCATCTCCTGCATCTGCGGCTTGATAGCCTGTCCGTAGCCGGTGACCGCCTGCTTGACCTGCAGAGGTGTGTATTCGAACACCGGCACGCCTTTCAGCTGTGCCGCCAGCAGAATGACACCCCTCGCTTCCGCAACACCGATGACCGTCTTGGCGTTGTTGGCGTAATACAGCTTCTCGATGGCAAGAGCCTCCGGCTTGCGCTTGTCGATAAGCTCCAGCGTGCGCTTGAAGATGATTTCAAGACGCTTTTCAAAAGGATCGGTTGATTTGGTGGTAATCGAGCCGTATTCCACCGGCACAAATCTGGGAGGATCGTACCTCACAAATCCGAAGCCAACCAATGCGTATCCCGGGTCGACGCCCATAATCATCATATTTTTTACCCTCTTTACTTCTGGCATTATTATTCTATTTATTATAGCACACTTCATGTGCAAAATTCAATATATTTTTTGCCGAATAACAAGCCATTTACAAGCCTCCTATTGATAGGCTGACATAAATGGGAATTTTATGCGCGCAGCAGAGCTGTTCGCTCAATTCCCATTTATCTGCGTAATCTCATTTTCCCGTGACGATATCGCCGAGTACGGTAATAAAGCGGTCTATCTCTTCGCCGGACGTGAACACCGACGGACAGATCCTTACGGTTCCGGTTGACTGCGTTCCCATGGCTCTGTGTGCTTCACCTGCACAGTGCAGTCCCGCACGAACCGCAATTTCATTTTCGCCCAGCCGCACAGCGGCTTCATCCGACGCAATCCCCTTTATATTGAAGGAGAGAAGCGGCACGTGGGTTTCACTCTGCGGACGCGCCGTGTAAAGCTCACAATCCGGCATGGCGGCTATGGCGTCATAGGCCTTGCGGATAAGGCCCATTTCGTGCTGCTCCAGCCGCTCCCTTCCAACCGACCCGATAAAGCTCATTCCCACGTCCAATGCCGCAATGGCCGGGACATTGAGGGTGCCGCTTTCCAGTCTGTCGGGAAGGAAATCGGGCTGGGTATTGATTCCCGAAAGGCTTCCCGTGCCGCCTTCTATCACGGTGTTCAGCCTTTTGTCGCTGCCTATCACCAGCAGACCCAGTCCCATGATACCGTAAAGTCCCTTATGGGCCGGCATGCACAGATAATCCGCCTTCAGGCGGCGCAGGTCCAGGTCGGCGGTTCCGGCGCTCTGTGCGCAGTCCACTCCGAAGAGCAGCCCGTTGCGCTTTGCCAGATCGCCTATCTGCTCCACCGGCAGCTTAATGCCGAAGACATTGGAGGCATGCGTGCAGAAAATCAGCTTGGTGTTGACACGCATTTTTCTGCGGAATTCCGAAACCGTCGCATCAGGGTCACATTCATGCACATGTGCGACACTGAACTGCACTCCCCGCTTGGCCAGCTGCATGACCGGCCTTGTTACGGCGTTGTGTTCCATATCCGAGATGATCACATGATCTCCCGCCGACAGCACCCCTTTGAGCGCATAATTGATCGCATGCGTGCAGGAAGGCGTGAAGATCACATATTCCGGCGATTTTGCGCCGAAGAATTCCGCCGCATGGCTGCGGCATTGGTACACCGTCTCGGAGGAAAGCTCCGCCATGCGGTAGCTGCCGCGTCCGGGATTGGCTCCCCGGGCGGAAAGCACTTCGGCGATGGCGGCAGCGGTTCCTCTCGGCTTGGGCCATGTGGTGGCGGCATTGTCAAGATATATCATTTTCATTCAGTCCCTTCAGGAATTTGCCTTTTCCGTAATCACGGCAGAACCATAATGCCGGACGAGCGCAGCATTCTCTCCGCCGGCCACTGGTTCCCTTCGTCGACCTCGATCGAATAAATGCAGCCGTATTGTCCGCCCGAATCGGAGGTTTTTCGCAGACTGCAGGGTATATGATTCTGTCTGAGCAGCTCGCATCCTCTCATGGCAAGCGTATACGAGCCGATTTTCAGGGGGAATTTTCTTTTCATGTTGTCTGATTGTTTCATGTTGATTTACCTTCCTTGATTTTTTTAATACTAATTTTCGGTTAAAAGTAGACAATTATTTGCGAGGATATTTTGTGTCCTGTAAGGAATAGCTGTCGACTCGTCGACAGCAGGACGACGGCAGGCTGGCGCCTGCCTAGGACGATGACGCCGCAGGGCGCAAAATAGGCCGCAAAGAATGTCTGATTTTAGCCGAAAATTAGTAGAAAATTCAAACAAAAAAGCCGACCGGCAATTATGCTCTATCACATAATATGCCGTCATCGGCTTATTGCTTTATACTATTTTGAAAAAAAACCGAAGAATCACACAAGCAGCGCAACCGCATGAGCGGCCATTCCTTCGCCGCTGCCGGTGAAACCGAGCCTTTCCTCGGTGGTGGCCTTCACGCTCACCTGCGAAACGTCAACAGAGCAGGCCCTGGCGATATTTTCACGCATTGACAGAATGTGCGGAGCAAGCTTCGGCGCCTGTGCCAGCACAGTGGAGTCAATATTGCCTATCTCATAGCCTTCCGCACGCACAACACGGCACACCTCCGCCAGAAGCACCATGCTGTCGGCGCCGAGGAATCTGTCGTCACTGTCCGGAAACAAATGCCCGATATCGCCCAGTGCGGCAGCTCCCAGCAGCGCGTCAGAAATCGCATGCGCCAGTACATCCGCGTCGGAATGGCCCAGCAGCCCTTTTTCATATTGAATTTCAACGCCGCCCAGTATCAGTCTGCGCCCTTCGGTGAGTCTGTGAACGTCATATCCGTGTCCGATTCTCATAACAGTTGAATTCCTCTCCAGCAGTATTATTCTTCCGGCTCAAAGCCTACGCCCGCGACGTATTCTCTCACCAGATGGCGGTATCTGTGATAGATCGCCTCGCCGACCTGGATGAGATCGTCGTTGTTCTCGTCTCCGCAGAGCATGGCAAACGCCTGTGCCACACGCCGCTTCGGATCACCGTCACGGCGGTAAGCAAGGTAATAGAATGTGAAGGAGCCGGTGGCGCTCATATCATCGTAGAGCTTCGGATCTTCCTTCTTGAGTGTGTCGTAGAAAACATTGAGAGCCGTTCCCACAAGCGCCTTGCCTGGAATATACTGCTCCAGGCCGATGATCATTGAGAATACCATCAGCATGCTTCTGTGCAGCAGCATCGGGTCGAATTCCTCCGGCAGAGCAAATACACCGGAATTCAGATCGGGCATGCTGCGGTCAATTTCCATAACCAGAGAACCGCCCAGCTGCATGGCGCGGCGAATATTGCGGCTGCCTTTTTTCTCATTGATGAGCTTTACATACTCGCTGTCCTCGGGAGCCGCGTTGATATCGCTGTCTCCGCTGAATATCTTTACGTCTCTGTCGTCGTTGAAGTCATTTGTCATCGTTCTGCCTCCTGTAAAACAAATATTTGAAAAAATTTATGAAATATTAATCCGGCAATAAAATATCTATCCATTTTTTCTTCAGCCGAGGGAAGGATTTATTTGGTTTTTGCCTTTTGAGTATTCG
>CAMHJC010000058.1 GCA_946185345.1 uncultured Clostridia bacterium | reverse complement strand
CTGCGCTTGCTTTTTTCTTTTTATTATCAATATTTAGTTGCCGGAGTAATAATTGTCACCTGGCACTGTCGGTCAGAAGATGCAGCGCCCCCTCAAAATTCACGCCGAAACGTCTGTCCCGCTGTTCCGCCGCAGTCAGCCTGATGCTCTCGCAGGTGAATTCAACCGCCGCTTCCACCGCCTGTCCCAGAGAATATCCCTGCGCCAGCGAACCGACGCACACCGAGGCAAATATATCCCCTGTGCCGTGGAAGCTGCCTTCCGTCCGGTCGCCCATGCAGAGGAAGTATTCGCCTCTGTCGCCGTCGTAGGCAGCCGCACCCAGTTTTCCGGGTTCCATGCTCACTCCGGTGAGTACCGCCTTGTGCGCGCCAAGTCCGGTCAGTCCCAGAAGAATCTCCCTCAGGTCGGCTTCGGTGTAGCTGTCACCTAGGTAATCCCTTTCCAGCATGAGGCAGGCTTCGGTGATATTCGGCACGATAATGTCTCCCCTGCCGCAGAACCGGGCCATGCGACTGACATATTCCCGGGTGAATCCCGAATACAGCCGTCCGTGGTCTCCCATCACCGGGTCGATGAATACAAAGCCTTCTCCGCCGAATTCATCAATAAAGCCTGCCATCATGTCCAACTGGCTGAGCGAACCGAGATATCCGGTGTAAATGCCGTCAAAGCGCACCCCGATTTTCTTCCAGTGGTCGGTAATGGAGGGAATCTGCTGTGTAAGGTCACATATGGCAGGATCCGGGAAGAGCGTGTGCGACGACAGCAGCGCAGTCGGAAGCACGGAAGTCTCCACTCCCATTGCCGAAATAATCGGCAGCGCAACGGTGAGCGAACATCTGCCCACACACGACAGATCCTGAACAGTGACAATTCTTTTCATTATTTACACACAGGCCTTTCCCGGAAAAAATCCATTATACCGTCTTGTTCTTCTTAATTCCCACATTGTAGTCGAAGAGTCCCGCCTTGATCAGCGCCGGTCTGAGGGCGGCGTACAGCGCAACGGCAATGATCACCGTGAGAATCGCATTGACAAAGGTGGTCAGGCTCTGGAATTTGGCGAGAATCGCCGCCGCGTCGGCATCCACTCCCAACAGATATCTCTTATAGAAATAAGACACCACCGGCTCGGCTATCACGTTGAAGAACATTCCCGCAGAGGAACCGAGCAGCGTCCAGACAAAGACATGCTTTTTGGACTGGGTGCTTCCTTCGGAAGTGCGCTTAGAAATTTTGCCTATTTTGTGAGCCACAAGGCCTGCTATCACGCCGATGAGCAGCTTAAGCAGAAAGGTCTTGGGCGCCGATGTGATGTACACCGGATCGAGCAGATCGCCTATCGTCATGCCGATCGCTCCCGCAACGCCGCCCGGCAAACCGCCGAACAGCAGCGCCGCCAGCACGCAGAATGTATTGCCCAGATGGAAGGAAGTAAAATCTCCGCCAACGGAAATTTTGATCTGTACATAGGTAAACGCAAGATAGCTCAGCGCCGCCATGATGCCGATCTTGGCAATCAGCAGCGCGGGATTTCTTTTGTCATTAGGGTTTCTCATTATCATCATTCTCCTTTTCAACGCATTAAATTATAGTTTGTCGGTAGGTTTTTAAATTAAAGATATTGACTTTCAAGCTTGAACTGCTATAATATTACATCATAACTGTGCATTTTAAAATACACAATTTTAACTATTTTTAATGTGACAGTTTGCGGAGATGATTTGATTCATGATTTACGAGCCGATATTTCTTGACGGAACTTCCGGAGTGCCGATGTACCGTCAGCTTTACGAAAGCATACGTGACAGGATAGGCGGCGGTGAACTTGCCGTGGGAGAAAAAATGCCTTCCATCCGGCGCATTTCCGAGGAACTGGGAGTGAGCCGCACCACCGTCGAGCAGGCATACCAGCAGCTCTGCGTGGAAGGCTATCTCGTCAGCCGTCCGCAGAGCGGATATTACGTGGAGGCCGCCATCATCGAAAAAAAGCCGGCTCCTCCTGCGGAACCGGACGACAGCGAAACGTTGCCCGGCGTGCGGTACGATTTCGGCAGCCGGTATGTCGACAGCCGAAGCTCCGACCTCGATCTCTGGCGGAAATACGTGCGCGCCGTGCTCAGCAGCGAAGAAATCGTGTCTTCCTACGGTCATCACCAGGGCGAACCCGAACTTCGCAGGCAGCTCGCGCATTACGGAATGTTGCTGCGGGGAGTGAATTCCACCGCCGACCGGATCGTGATCGGCGCCGGCGTGCAGCCGCTTCTCTCGCTGATTTGCGGCCTGCTGGGCGACAAGGTGCAGCGGGTGGGAATCGAATCGCCCTGCTTTCCTCACGCCGAAAGGGTATTCCGTGACTTCCGGCTGGATATCACGCCGCTCGGCCACGACAAATACGGCGTTACGCCGCGGGAGCTTTATGCCTCAAACGTCAACGTGGTCTACCTCAATCCCTCCAACACCGAAAGCATGGGACGTCCGATGCCGGTCAGCCGGCGTGCCGAACTGCTGGAATGGGCAGAGAATACCGACGGCATCATCATTGAGGACGATTACAACGGCGCACTGCGCTTCAGATCCCGTCCGGTTCCTGCCATGCAGGGCATCGGAAACGGCGAAAGGGTGATTTATCTCGGGTCCTTCTCCAAACTGCTCATGCCTTCCGTGCGAATCAGCTACATGGCGCTGCCGCCCGAGCTTGCCGAACTTTACCGCAGCCGTGGAGGCTCCTACAATCAGACCTCGTCAAAAATAGAACAGCTTGCGCTGGCCGGATACATCCGTGACGGACACATCGAAAAAAGGCTGCGCAGGCTGCGTAAAATCTATTCGGAAAAAAGCGACCGGCTGATTTCGCTGCTCCGGGAATATTTCGGCCAGCCGGCCGGAATTCGTCTCGCCGAAACGGCTCTGTGCGCAGAACTGACACTGGACTGTACCGAAAGCGCCCGGGTCATCGCTTCAAAGGCGCTGGAATCGGGCGTGCGTGTCATTCCGATGGATTCATCCGGAAATGGGGCAAAATTCAGGCTGAGCTTCGCCGGAATTCCCGAAAGCGACATGCGTGAGGGTGTCAGGCTGCTGCACGAGGCGATCAGTCCATATTGCCGGTCGCGTACATAATCGCCGCAACGGCCGCAATGGGCGCCGTCTCGGTGCGGAGTATCCGCTTGCCGAGTGTGGCGGTGAAGGCGCCGGCTCCTTTCAGCGCTTCGGCTTCGGCTATGTCAAAGCCGCCTTCGGGGCCGATCACGATCGCAATGTCGTCAATGCCTTCCGCCCTGATTTTCTCCACCGCCTGTGAAAGCGGATTTCCACCACATTCATAGAAGAATATCACTGCGCCGTGCCGGTTCAACCGGCTGAGCATGGTGGAAAAGGAGATCATCTCGCCCACAGCGGGAATGATTCCCCTGCCGCACTGCTTGGCGGCGGAAAGGGCCTGCTTGCAGTAACGCTCGTGCTTCTTTGCGGCGGATTTGGAATCCGGCCGTGAAACCGACCTCTGCATCAGCACCGGAATGATCTCACTCACGCCCAGTTCAATGGTTTTCTCAATGATCAGCTCCAGCTTATCTCCCTTTGGAAGCCCCTGATAGAGCGTAACACTGACCGAAGGCTCGCTCTGCGTCACGACCTTTTCCGTGACACGAAGCTCCACGGTTCCTTCCGAAAGGGCCGTGATCTCGCAGAGCATGTCATATCCCAGTCCTCCGCAGACGGTCAGGTTCTCCCCTGCCTTCATTCTCAGAGATTTTGCGATATGCACCGCATCCTGTCCGGTGATGAACAGGCTCTCTCCCGGTTCTTTCTCCATATTCTCCATAAAAAATCTGGGCATGATGATTCCTCCAAAAAATCAGGGATTGACCGCACGGCTCACGGGTCGTCAGTCAATCCCTTTATTCTTCTATTAACAATCCGAAATGGCAGGCACGTTGGGTCTGACCACTACGCTCTTTGTTCCGTCGTTCTCCTCCGTGGTGACGATAATCTCGCCCGGCAGGTCGCCGGACGTCTCTATGACAAGATTGGCCAGCTTATCCTCGACCTCTCTGCGAATGAGATTGCGCAGGTCACGGGCGGAAGCCTCGCCGCCCATTGCGTTGCCCGCAAGCAGTTCCACGGCGCTGTCCTCGATAATAAGTTTTACGTTGCGCTCCGCCATGGAATCGACATATTCGCCCATGAGCAGACGTGAAATCTTACGGTAGTCATTCTCGTCAAGCTGACGGAATACCACGATTTCGTCCACACGGGCAAGGAATTCGGGGCGCAGAAATTCCCTCAGACCGGACATTGCCTTCTCTCTGGAAATGTCGTCGGAGGTCTTGTTGAAGCCCAGCGAACCGCCCTGACGGTTGCTTCCGGCGTTGGAAGTCATGATGATGACCGTATTTTCAAAGCTGACCGAACGTCCCTGTGAGTCGTTGATTCTGCCCTCGTCGAGTATCTGAAGCAGAATGTTCATCACATCGGGATGCGCCTTCTCGATCTCGTCAAAAAGCAGCACGGAATAAGGCTTGCGGCGCACCTTTTCGGTGAGCTGTCCGGCCTCGTCATATCCGACATATCCGGGAGGCGAACCGATGATCTTGCTGACCGAGTGCTTTTCCATGAATTCGCTCATGTCGAGTCGGATGAGCGTCTCGGGCGAATCGAACAGCTCGTTGGCCAGCACCTTGACCAGCTCGGTCTTGCCGACGCCGGTCGGGCCGACAAATATAAATGATGCGGGACGGCGGCGGGGAGAAATCTGCGCGCGGTTGCGGCGAATGGCCGAGGCAACCAGCCTGGTGGCTTCCTCCTGACCGATAACCTTCCGGTTGAGCTTTTCCTCAAGGGAGGAGAGCTTCTTGAATTCGTTTTCCTCCACACGGGAAGCCTGAATTCCTGTCCACAGTTCGATGACCTTGGCGAGGTCGGATTCGGTCACCTGTCCGCCCATCGCCTCCGGCTCGATTTCCGAGAGACGGCTCTTTATGCGGAGTTCCTCGGTGCGAAGCTCGGCGATGCGCTCGTAGTGCTTTTCCGATGTGTCGTCGGTGTCGGCCTGCAGCTTGTCGCTCTCCTCGAGCACCTTGCGCAGCTTTATGTTAAGCTCGTCGAATTCAGCCATGGCCTTATTGCCCAGTGAGGCGCAGGCGCAGGCTTCGTCGAGCAGGTCGATGGCCTTATCCGGCAGGAACCGGTCGTTGATGTATCGCTCCGAAAGCGTGACGGCACGCCTGACGATCCAGTCGCTGACCTTGACGCGGTGATGTACTTCGTAATAGCCCTTGATGCCGAGAAGTATCTCCACGGTATCGTCCACATTCGGCTCATTGACGCTCACCGGCTGGAATCTTCTCTCCAGGGCGGAATCCTTCTCGATGTGCTTGCGGTACTCGTTGAAGGTGGTGGCGCCGATCACCTGCAATTCTCCTCTGGAGAGAGCCGGTTTGAGTATGTTGGCGGCGTTCATCGAGCCTTCGGCGTCTCCGGCGCCCACAATGCTGTGTACCTCGTCGATAAAGAGTATCACGTTTCCGGCGCTCTTGATGTCGTCGATCAGACCCTTCATGCGGCTCTCAAACTGTCCTCTGAACTGGGTGCCGGCCACCAGCGCAGTCAGGTCGAGACGGTGAATTTCCTTGTTGGCCAGCCGGAGCGGAACCTCTCCCGATGCGATTCTCAGCGCAAGACCTTCCGCAATGGCGGTCTTGCCGACGCCCGGCTCGCCGATCAGACAGGGATTGTTCTTGCTCTTGCGGCAGAGTATCTGAATGACACGGTTGATTTCCTTGTCACGCCCGATAATGGCGTCAATCCTGCCCTCACGGGCTTTCTTGGTCAGATCCTCACAGAAATCGCCGAGGAACCGCCGTTTATTCTCCTGCTTCGACCTTCTGCGCTTCTTTTGCTTGCCGTCGGCAAACTGCGCGCCGCCCATTTCAAAGCTGTTGCCGAAAAGATTGGCAAAGGGATTGAAAAGTCCGCCGTTCTCCCGTTCGCCGTTTTCATCGCTGTCGTTGGAATCGTCATCGCTCTTTTTGGCTATTTTCTCTTCCGATTCGGATGAATCACGCGCTGCCTCGGCGGTATCCTCTCCCGATGCGGCATTTGATTCCTCATCTTCCGCCTGATCGGCCGCTTCGGCATCGTCGTCCTCATATTCCTCATCGCCGTCGTAATCGTCATCCAGGTCTTCCAGGCCGGGCATTACCTCGTCAAACATCCCTCCAAACGGAAGTTCGCCGTTCTCCGCCGCCTGGGCCATCTGTTCCTCCATATCCTCTATCATTTCGGCATTCAGCCCGAACTGCTTGATCATGCTGTCGATATTCGGCAGACCGATCTTTCTGGCGCATGTAAAACAATATCCCGCCGTTCTGTCCGGGTGTGCAGAATCGGTGGCAAACACCACCGCCTGTCTTTTTTTGCAAATTGAACAAAGAGGCATAAATCCTCACACTTCCTTTCATCCACACGCCGCCTTGTTCCGGCGGCTGAAAAATGCCCTGCTCAGTCGGAGCAGAGCATGATTTTATTCCTACTGAAAATTTCATTTTATCCGGCTGAGCTTCGGCTGTCAGATTATTTGGCCGTGTCAGCCTTGGCCTTCTTGAGTTTTTCCTTCTCAAAATCAATGGTGCCGGAAACCTGCTCTCCTCTGAGTATCTTCAGTCCCATAAAGAAATACATCACAAAGGCGATCAGCATCACACCCGCCGCAAACAGAGCGATCACCGGTACAATCAGATCAAGCCGCAGGTCGGAGGCAAAGATATTCAGTGCGACAATGGCGATCATGCTGGCATAGAATACCACAGTGGCCACCTTGCCCCACCATTTGGCCTTGACGAGCTTTTTGCCCTTCTGCACAATGACCAGTCCGCCTATCGCCATAAGCAGCTCCTTGAGGAACATGATCGCCAGAGCGAGCGTGATCCAGGGATAATTCCTGTGATAGACAAACCACATGCTGATGACTACGGCGCCGAGCGTCAGCTTATCCGCCACCGGATCGAGAATCTTGCCCAGCTCGGTCTCCTGATGAAGCTTACGCGCCAGAAAGCCGTCAAGCATATCCGAAAGACCCGAAAGCACCAGCACTATTCCCGCATAGGGATAATATTGCGGTCCCATAACAAACAGAACACAGAAAAACGGTATCAGGACTATACGGAAGGCCGTAAGCGTATTCGGAATATTCATAATTTACTTACACCCCATTTTGATATACTGATAATAGCGGACATTTGCGGCCGGACTATACGATCCCTTCGCCAAGGAACAGCATGATCAGGTTGTTCTCGCTGAAAAGCTTGAAAATAAACGAATGGGAGTATGTTTCCGGACGGAAAAGCACGAAATCGGGCAGCACCGGGCCTACAAGCTGCACCAGCGAAAGAATGATCAGATAGATAACCACCACTCTGCCCGCTCCAAGCACCATGCCGTTGGTCGGAGAAACGGCGGCACGGTCGGGATTGTAAAAATAGGCTTCTATCGTGGGATAAAATGCCCTGAGCAGGCGGTAGCAGCCGGCAAAGGCAATGGCAAAAAACAAAGCCCTGACCACTCCGTCTATCACCGGCCTTGCGAGAATATCCACAATCTCGCCCGTCGCCGTGGAAAGATCGCCCGCAAGCAGCTTATTGATCTCACTGAGGTTGTCGCCCGTGGTAGTGTGATAAATGCGTGCGGCGTTATTCACCATGGTCGGCATGCCGGACATAATTCTTTCCACCGGGTTCAGAGTGGTGTCGACGTCTCCCGATGTCGTGACAATGGATTCCACACGGTCTATGATCACCGGGCGGAAAAAGCTGGAATAACAGAAATCGCCGAGGAAGACGCCTATCGGAACCGACACAATGGCGGACGATATGAAGATAAGAGACTCCACTGCGTTTTTAAGCTGCGTCTTAACGGCGCACTTTTTGAACATCACCATAAAAAACAGAATCGTTGCCACATCAAGTACTATTCCCAACAATATTTTTGACTCCCTTCGCACCTCTTGCGTTAATCACTCAAAGACATAAAAACAAGCCTTCATGTTATGATAGCACAAAAAACCTGCAATAACAACCTCGTTCAAACAAAATTAACATTTTTCGGGACCGTCATCCGTTTCCGACCTCGGCGATATACATCAGTCCTTTGGCCAGAAGCCTGCCCTGTGAGGTAAGTATCGTCCGGCAGTCGGCAGAAACCTCCGCCTCGCTGAGCAGCTTTCCCTTGTAATTGTAGGTGCTGACGCCCGACTGACACAACAGATTGATGCGGCCGTCCGCCAGATCGACATACGGAGAAGTAAGCGCGGTATCAATTTGCGCCTTCTCGCGGCAGCTGTCGTCTATGACCACCACGGATGAGTTGCGGCCGTCGGAATTTCCCGAGAATACCAGCGCAAGGTCGCCGTTGTCACTCAGATCATAGGAATTGAGTGTGCGGTCATTGAAGGTGTAGATGTCGCACTTTTCTTTTCTGACGTCCATAAACGCCGCCAGATCATCGCCGACTGCCGCAATACGTGAATTGCCGTCAAACCGGATATCGACTATCAGCGTTTTGTCAAATGTGTATTTCCTGAGAATCTCCTTTACGCCTATCTGCTGGACGATCACCGTGGAGGTCAGCACGCCGTTGCTGGACGAAACGCCGTTCATAGCGATGTATTTTCCCGACGGACTGATACACACGTCGGAAATCTTGTAGTCAACCGACTTCCAGGTGTGCTTTGTCCTGCCCTCCGAGGAATAGACACACACCCTGGCGTTGGTGGTTTCGCTGGTGGTCACCAGGGCGACCGTACCCGAATCGGAGATATCTCCGCATATGACGGGATCCTTCGCACTGCCTTTGGTCACCACTCCCGAAAGCGACATGATCATGAAGTCTTTTCCCTTGCGGTCAAAAAGCAGCGAATACTTCCCGGCGTTTTCCATTACCGGCGAAGCCAGATAGTGTGTCTGGGACATCACCTGTCTGCCCTTGCCGTCGTATATGCTGAACGAGGTGTCGGTGAGCACCGCCGTTCCCTTGGTTACACAAGCCGTCTTGATCGCACGCGAACCGGATATATCCACCGGATAACCTGCTCCCGAAGCGTGAATAACGGCGCTTTTATCCCTGATATCCTGCAAGACCGCCGAAGGTCTGAGGTCGGCGCCGGATATCATCAGCGCCGCCAGCGCTATGATCGCAGCGGCCGAAATCGCTCCCTTCACAGCCAGCTTGGCGGTGTCGTTGCCGGGAAACGAGCGGAATACATCCGCTAATTTTGACTTGACTGCGTCCCTTGCGGCTTTAGTTTTTTTCGGTTTGTCGGCCATTGTTACCTATCCTTTCCATCCATTTTAATACAGATACATTAACGGATGATGAATTGACTCATGTGATTTAAATGATATTATACCATATATTTTTCGCTAATACAATACCTTATTGAGATATAATCCGCAGGCGTCTGCCGTAAAGCCGGCGGAACCCCGGTCTTTTGAGGCAATGATGGACGGAATGGAATCGGGAGCCAGCCTTCCGGCGGACATCTGGAGCAGCGTTCCCACCATGATGCGCACCATGTTGTAAAGAAATCCGTCCGCCGTCACGGTGAATTCCATCATCCTGCTGTCTCCGGGAAGCCTTCTCACGCCGCATTGCGTGACCGTGCGCACCTTGTCCCGCACATCACTGTTCGAGGCGCAGAAGGCGGTGAAATCGTGCGTTCCCAGGTAATCCTGCGCCTGCCTGTCCATAAATTCGGCGTCCAGCGGATATTTATACCACAGCGCTCTCGCATGCCAGAAGGGATCCCGCACAGGCGCGTTGAGAATCAGATAGCGGTACTGCTTACCCTTGCAGTCATATCTGGCGTGAAAATCATACGGCATCTCCACGCAGTCAAACGCGGCAAGATCGGGCGGCAGTTTGGCATTGAGCGCCAGCGGCATCCTGTCGCACGGAATGGCGCAGTCCGTTCGGAAACTCACGCAGAATTCATTGGCATGCACGCCGCTGTCGGTGCGGCTGCATCCGATCACCGGCACATTCTCCCTGAGAATCTCACGCAGCACGGTCTGGAATACCGACTGCACCGTCCGCAGATCATTCTGCACCTGCCATCCGCAGAATTCCCTGCCGTCATATCTGAGCCTTACCAGAAGATTTCTCATTTTCACGCCTCCCTGATCCATCCATGAACAGACCTGTTGCGACCGCTGAAGAATGACGCAGCCGTCGCCCTGTTCACTTCAGGATAATTAGATTTTAATACTAATTTTCGGTTGAAAGTAGACAATTATTTGCGAGAATATTTTGTGTTCTGCAAGGAATAGCTGTCGACTCGTCGACAGCAGGACGACGGCAGGCTGGCGCCTGCCTAGGACGATGACGCCGCAGGGCGCAAAATAGGCCGCAAAGAATGTCTGATTTTAGCTGAAAATTAGTATAAATGCCGGATGCCCAAATGTCAAGCACCGAAATACCCGAATGAAAAACAACCGTCTCCGGTCAGGCAAACCGCATTGCCCTGCGGAGTCGGTTGTTGTGGCATCAACCAAAGCGTTATCCCTGAGGTTCCGACGAAACGGCCGATGTGGCAGAAGTGGCGGCGGTCGCCGACGTGGCCGAAGCGGCCGAAGTCGCAGAAGTGGCTGAAGCAGCCGAAGTGACCGATGTTGCGGCGGTGGCGGCGGATGTCGTGGAATCAGCGTCCTGGCTTGCCAGTGAATCCCTGATTCTCTGGGCGGCCGCACTGTCGAAATAAGGATTGCCCTTTGCCCATCTGTCCGAAGGATCCCAGCCGTCATAAACCCTGTCTTTCTTTCTCTTTGGGAAGCTGCCGCCTGAGGGGCCGCTGCTCTTGGTGATGATGACCGGCGTTCCGATCGGAACATTGTCGAAAATCCACTTGCAGTCTCTGACGCACATTCTGATGCAGCCCATGGACGATCTTCTGCCCAGCTTGTCATATTCTTCATTTTCAAGGGATGAAGGGTCTCTTTTGAGATACGGGACGGAATGGAACAGATAATGCGCCCCTATGTAGCTGCAAAACTGTCCGTAAACATTGCCCTGCAGGCTGCACCACCGCTGCTTGGACTGCACCATATATTCGCCGGGACTGGTGGGCGAGGAAGGTGCGCCGGTAGAACAGGAAAATCTCTTGACCGCCGAACCGAGGCTCCCGTCCTCCTTCACCTTGTACACAACGGTGGACTGACTGCCGATATATACCACTATTTTATAAGGCGAAACATTCTCGGTTTTTTCGTCCTTCTTCTCCGTTTCGGAAGGCTCCGTGGAAACGGCAGCAAGAGTGGTATCGGCCGTGGTGGCGGAAGTCATCTCAGCGTCGGCCGGCAGTTCGCTCTCACTTACCGCAATGTCTGTCGGCGAGGGAGATTCCCCGACGGTTTCGGGAGATGATTCCATTGCGTTGATGACGGCGATATTGCACAACGCAAGCAAAATCAATAATATCAAAGCGACGGGGGCAGCTTTCCCCGTCTTTGAAGCGGCACTTGTATTCATTAGGTTCCTCCACAACAGAATAACTTAATCGGATATTGGTATTGGATTAATAATTATTATATCAGATCGGACAATCCGGTTGGTTAATTATGTATGAATAATGAATTTCACCCGAATTCAGCCGAAAAAAACGACAAGGCGCCCGGGAACTGTCCGGAACGCCTTGTCGGAATTGACAGGAAAATTTGTCGGTCAATCGAAATAGGGATTGTCCGATGCCCATTTATCGGACGGATCCCAGCCGCTGTACTCGGAGCCGCTTCTTCTGGAAGGCACACCGGGACCTGACGGGCCGCTTTCGTTGATAATAATGACCTGTGTGCCGATGCTGCAATTGTCATAAATCCATTTGCAGTCGCGCACGCACATTCTGATACAGCCCTTTGAGGCGGGAGTGCCGAGCTTGTCATACTCCTCGTCTTCCAGCGTGGAAGCGTCCCGACGGTAATACGGAACCGAATGGAACAGATAATCGCCGCTGATCGAGCTTGAATATTGCCCGTACACGCCCCCCACAAGCTCCCGCCAGCGATATTTGGCGCGGATGTGGTATTTGCCTATGCGTGTGGGAGAGGATTTGCGGCCGGTCGAGCAGGTGAACACCTTGGCCTGTTTGGTATAATCCCCGTTGCTGTCTTTGCCGTAAACAACGACCGACTGACTGCCCTTATATACCACAATAAAGTACTTAGCCGAATGATCATTCGGCTGCACCTTCATGATGAGCGAATCCCTGTTGGCTGTCGTGGTGGTTGTTTTGGATTTGGTGGTGGTTGTTTTCTCGGTGGTGGTGGACGTTTCCGTCTTTCTGTCACCCACACTCCGGCAACAGGAGCCGAGAATCCATCCGCTTTTGCCGTTTTCATACTCGATCTCGCACCATTCGTTGTTCTGGGAATCCTTTTTGGTGGAAATCAGCCTGAAAACCTTGCCCTTTGACGTCCTTGCCAGCACAGCGAAGCCTCTTCCGGCGCCTGCTCGGATATTGACGGGCGATACGGTTATCTCTACCCGGGCGCCTTCGATCTTTCTGGCGGTCGTCGTGGTGGTGGTCTTTTTGGATTTCGTCGTGGTGGTCTTCTTAACGGTTGTGGTGGTCGTAGTGATTGAAGCGGTAGTAGTGGTGGTTGTCTTTTTGACGGTCGTGGTGGTTGTTTTCCTGACGGTTGTGGTGGTTGTTGTTTTCTTGGCGGTTGTGGTGCTGGTCTTTTCCGCAGCCTTCGATTCGCCGCCGCTGACAATCCGGCAGCAGGAGCCGAGAATCCAGCCGGTTTTGCCCTTCTCATACTCTATTTCGCACCACTGGGCATTGTCACTGTCGTTCTTCGTGGAAATCAGCCTGTAGACCTTTCCCCTGGACGTCCTTCCCAGCACGGTGAAGCCTCTGCCGGCGCCTGCGCGGATATTGACCGGTGATACGGTGATTTCCACCCGTTCGCCGTCCGTCAATGCCGCTGTGGTGGAAGCGGTGGTCTTTTTGGCGGTGGTTTCATGCGTTGCCGTGGTCGTGGTCTCATTCCTTTTGGAAGTGGAGGAACTGTCTGCTTCATCGACAATGCGGCAGCAGGAGCCGAGAATCCAGCCGGTTTTGCCGCCTTCCAGCTCTATTTCGCACCACATGTCGTTGGCGCTGTCGATTTTGGTGGAAAGCAGTCTGTAAACCTTTCCCCTTGACGTCCTTCCCAGCACGGCGGAGCCTCTGCCTGCGCCTGCCCGGATATTCACGGGCGACACGGTGATTTCCACCCGGTCGCCGTCCGTCAATGCCGCTGTGGTGGAAGCGGTCGTTTTGCCGGGGGCGGATTCCCTGGCCGTTTTGGAAGTCCTGGAAGGAAGCCCGGTCGTAGTGGTCGCCGGATTCCGGGAAGCGGACGAGGTCGTCGATGACGTGTAGGAAAAATCGAAGATGCTCCTGCCATCATAGCTCGTTATTTCATCGGGCTGTGAGACGTCATTGCCGGAGTACTTCTCACGGCGCTCGATCGATGAATTCCTGTCGAACTCATAAAGCGCCTTGCGAGCCTGCACAAAGCCTATCACGGCAGCACTCGCAACAATCGCAAAACACAGGAGCTGCGTAATGTAACGGGAGCTTACGGACTGGTTCTGGTTATTCTGATTTTCACTGCTTGGCTTTGCTGTATTCCGGCTCATATCTTATCTCCTCATTCAACATGAAAAGGCCAAAAAAATTGCGTTCTGAAATCTTTACCTTTTATTATAATATCCTATTCTGTGGAAATTATTAACTTGGTGTAAATCTGCATGATCATCCTGTTAATTCTACATGTTCGGCAACATCACTATGCGAAGAATGTCGTCTGTTGTGAATTCATCCGTCTGACGGCACGTCCGGCCGGCCTTCATTCCAGAATAAAAGGGTCTTCACCGCTCAGGTACCGGTCAAAATCCACCCTGACCAGCGGACAATCTCCCACCTGCGCCGCCTTTGCTCCGAATGCCGTCATTCCGGCGCCGCCCACAAAACAGAGGGTGCCGTCGGCATTGACCGCCATCACCTGTGAATAATGCCGTTCGGTCGGCCTGACGCCGTCACCGAATGTGAACCCTTCCGCTTCGGCCGCCCTGAGGAACCGTTCCCCCGTGAGGTCGTCCTTCAGAAACACATACACCCGGCCCTGAAGCCTGCTCAATTCTCTTACCGTTCTTTTTTCTGACATAAAAATGCCTCCTTGCTGTGAATCATTTAGCCGATTGTAAAAGTTGAAAAAGCCGAAAATACCGGAGCTTGGGCTTTTTTGATAAGAGTGATTTTTCTCCAGTCCTGGGAAGAATTTTTTGATTTTTGCCTTTTGAGTATTCGCCTGACTGCATTGCTTTTCCCAGTGCGTTTTGCTCGCTCAGCTCCGCTTCGCTCGTGAGGGCGCTGCCCTCACGCT
>CAMHJC010000057.1 GCA_946185345.1 uncultured Clostridia bacterium | reverse complement strand
TTCCGAAACCGTCACGGTTACGGTCACGCAGCCGCTCACCATCACGCAGCAGCCGCAGAACAAGACGGTCGCCCTTGGCGGCAGCATCACCCTTTCGCTCAAAGCCAGCGGCAGCGGACTGACCTACCAGTGGTATTTCAAAAAGAAGGGCCAGACTTCCTTCTCTCCATGGAACGGCCATACGAAGGCGAGCGAAGCGGTCACTCCCAACGCCACATGGGACGGAATCCAGCTTTACTGCACCGTTAAGGACAGCGGCGGCCATTCGGTCAATTCCGAAACCGTCACGGTTACGGTCACGCAGCCGCTCACCATCACGCAGCAGCCGGCCGATATTACGGTGGCGGCCGGAAGCAGCGCCACCTTCACCGTTAAGGCAAGCGGTTCCGGCCTGAAATACCAGTGGTATTACAAAAAGAAGGGCGCGACCGTCTGGAGCAAATGGGGAACACGCACCACGGCTTCCACCACCGCCACGGCCAATGCCACATGGGACGGAATGCAGGTGCGCTGCGTTGTTACCGACAGTTCGGGCAATTCTGTCCCCTCCGGAGCGGCCACGGTTAGCGTCAGGTAAGTTACGGGAAGCGGACGGACAATTTGAAATAAGATAAAAAATACGGCGCATGCGTCAGCCTTCAGGGAAAATTTCTCCCAAGAGACCGGCGTGTGCGCCGTTTTGTCATTGTTATGAAGCAGGTCAGGAATGGTTGATCCGGACGACGGCAGGCTCGGAACGGAGGGTGTTGCCTTCCGAATCGGATACTTCGCAGATGACCTTCATGCCGTCCCATGTGGGATTGGAAACGGCGTAGGTGTCGGAGGAAGTGTGCTTGCGCCAGATATGCCATTCGGTCATGTCCGCCTTCCGGTAATACCACTGATAGCGAAGGCCTTTTCCCTGGGCGGCGACCGAGAATTCGACGGGCTGCCACGGGGCGACCGAAATGCTCTGCGGCTGCCTGAGAATGTCGAGGGCGTCGGTGATCCAGACGCTTGCGCTGTCGGAGGAAATCAATCTTCCGGTGCAGTCGGTTATGTCGCAGCGAACCTTCATCTTGTGCCAGGAAGTGCTTGCGGGAGAGGAAACCGCCGGCAGGTTCTGTCCTTCCCATTTCACCCATTTGTCCGAACCGAAATCCCTGCGCAGCCACTGGTATTTCAGATCACGGCCCGATGCCATGACCCCGATAAAGGGACGTTCGCCCGATCGGGCGGTAATATCCTCGGGTGAGGCTTTCAGGGTGAGAATGTCGTTGACCGTGACCCTGGCGGCCCGTGAGAAGACATGGCTTCCGTCGTCCGCTGTGACTTTGCAGATGAGCAGGGCGTTGTGCCATGAGCTGTCGGCAATGCCGTCAAATGTGTCAGAGGTCTGGTCTCTGAGCATGACCGGACGCAGATAGCCGGTTTTCTGTATGTACCATTGGAATTTTGCTCCCGATGCGCCTGTGGCAGTGCGGATCCTGACCGCTTCGCCCGAACTGACCGTCACGTCCTCGGGCTGTGAGGAGATGTCCGCACCGGATGTGACCGAAATGCCGGCGGCATCGGAATACACTTTGCGTCCCCGACTGTCGGTGACGGCGCAGCGGATCATCGCTCCCGAAAAAAGCGGCCATGCGCTGAGCGTCAGGTCGGGCCCGTCCCGGCCGCTGAGACTGATCCACGCCGGTGAATCCTTCAGCCTGAGCTGCCACCGGTAGCGCAGACCGCTGCCTTCCGCCCTGACCGAAAAGGCCATAAGGCTTCCGGCTTTGGCGGCGGCGCAGACAGGGGAGGAAAGGATGACCGGGCGGCCGTCGGTGTACACCTTTACGGCGTCGGAATAAATCATGCGCCCGCCGGGATTTTTGATCCGGCAGTAAATCCGTGACCCGTTCCATAGATTCTGACTGACGAGTGACAGTTCGCTGTCGGTCTTGTCCATGATTTTCATTCCCCAGGCGGCTCCCTCCGGCTTGAAGAACCACTGATAACCGAGTCCTTCGGTGCCGCCCTTCACGCTGAAACGCAGCTGTCCGGCGGCGCTGTCGGGAATGCTTTGGGGATGGGAGATGACGGTGGGACGATTGAGCACCGTCACGGCGGCGGCCCCGGAACAGACCGAATTCCCCTGCCTGTCGGAGACAAGACAGCAGACGTGCATATCCACCCAGGTGTCGTTTGCCTGGGCCTGCGTTTCGGAGCCGGTGTGGCCTTTCCATTTCGTCCAGAGCCGGGAGCCGGTCTTGCAGAAATACCACTGATAACGCAGTCCTTCACCTGCCGCTTCGACCCGGAAAAAGGCGGTCTGTCCGAGATTGACGGTGACGTCCTCCGGCTGGGAGATGATTTCGACCGTCTTTCCCAGGGAGACCGTTGCCGCCCGGGTGGCCGCCGAGCAGCCGTTCGGGCCGGTTATGCGGCAATACACCCGCATGCCGCCCCAGGAGGCATTTGCCTGCGCCTTGGTGGAGGATGTATCGTGTCCGTTCCAGACCGACCACCGGGAGGCGTTGCGTTTTTTGTAGTACCACTGGTAAAGAAGTCCCCGGCCTTCGGCCGCCGTCTCAAAGGTCACCCATTCGCCCGGCCGCGTTGTGACGTCGGACGGCTGAGTGATGATTTCGGGCGGAGCGTAGCCGTGAGAACTGCCGGATTCCGAAAGGCAGCCGCAAAGGATCAGTGCGATGACTGTCGCTGCGGCTGCCGCTTTGATGAGCAGATTGTTTTTCATTGATATCCCTTATCAGGTTCAGAACTGAACTTCCACATAATCGCCGAGGGCATGATTCACTTCCAGAATAAGCACGGGATCGCCGTTGACGTCGAGGTAGGAATTGCAGCCGGTCTTTCCGCTGACGGTGTATTTGCCGCCCGAATTCCTGACCGAGATCATGTTGTCGATGACGATGTTGTCTTTGATCTGATCCTCGGTGAACTGGTTGAAATAATCCACGATGTTTTTCTTGGTCACACCGTCGGCGCTTCTGGTGAGGGTCCATGTGTCGTTGGTGATGGCCTCGGCCGCCTTGTCCATATCCACCGATTCCGACGGAACGACGGTGTTGCCGGTGGCAAGGTCAATGGTTACGGCGTAAGCGCAGGCGTATCCGTGAGCGGCGCCCTTGTAGAAGCTGCTTTCACGGAAGACGATGCTGAGGGTGCGCTTGGTCTTGTACTTGACTTCGTAGGTTCCCTTGAAGGATTCAAGCGTGGAATCGTCCAGAGATTTCAGACAGCCCGACTTGAAGAATTCATTGTAAAAGCTCTGCATGGCCTCATCGTAAAGGCCGGTAATCTGGGGATATTTGTATTTGATATTGCCGTCGGAGGAGGCGTATGTTTTGTATGTGACCTTGTAGCTGTTGCTGAGCGGAGAAGCAGGCTGGGTGGCGGCTGTGGTGGCCTTGGTGGTCGTGGTGGTAGTGGTCGTGGTGGTCGGCTTGGCGGTGGATTTGGTGGTGGATTTAGTGGTAGTTGCTTCTGTGGTTGTGGAAGTCTTTTTGGTTCTGGAGGGAGCGGAAGTGGTGGTGGTGGTCACGATATCCGGATCATCATTATCGTCCTCGTCTCCGCTGTCGTCAAACTCAATGATATTGGGATTCTGCGCCGCCCGTGTGGACTGCGATGAATTACCGCCTTGTGTCGTCTTTTTGGTGCTTTTTTTGCCGTCATCACCGCAGGAAGACAGCGCGGCAAGCAGTGCCGCCGCAATGAACAGAGCCAGCGCTTTTTTTGCGTAATTGCTTTTGCCTAACATAATAAAATCAATCCTCCCGATATATGATTCAGTCAATTATATGCTCGCTCGGAGCGAGATTCCACTGCCGGACATCGGCACATTCGTCGATGAGTCCGACGTAATAGGCGTCGAGTTCGGAAAAGTCGTTGGTGATTTCCTTGGAATCGACCACCGTGTACATGATGTCGTTGCTGAAGGTGCTTTCGCAGTGATCGACGTATGACGAGGGTATGAATTCATTGGCGTAGTAGAGGTCGTGCGCACCGAAGCAGTGCATCATTTCGTGGGCATAGGTCGAAGGTTTGGAGACGAAGCAATCGTCAAAGCGCACGTAGATATTGCAGAATTCTATGTAATAATCCGGCGAGCAGGAGTACCCCAGGTACCAGGGATTGACCTGATTGGAAAAATCGGTGTTGAAAAAGAAAAGGTAGATCACATTGTCGGCACGGTACCTGTTTTTGAGAGCCTCGGTGTCGACGTTTTCGTTGATCCAGTTTTCCTGCACGTGGTACATGTCGCCGTATTCGGTGACGAGCGATTCCTCAAACCGGGCGGTGAAACAGAGGTCGGGATTGAGTTCCCAGTTCCAGATGAATTCAGTGGAGCTGCCGTACCGTTCCGCCTGCTGTGTGAGAAATTCGGTGCTGATTCGCAGATTGTCCAGTGTGTCCAGCTTCATCATGCTGTCCTCGTCCGAATCGCTGTCCCATGAGGTCAGGGCGTCGTCGGCGTAGATGGAGACGATCATGGTGCGTCCCTTGAGAGAGCCGGCCGAGCCGAGTTCTCCGTTGTAAGGGGACTGATAATTCTCCGTTACAGGCTCTTCCGATGAAACCTCGGAGGAAGCGGAGAAAGGACGGCGCATTTCTTCTCTTAAGAAGCGGCGGAAAAACGTCTGACCGCAGCCGCTGAGTGAAAAAACAGCGGCACAGGCCGTGACAGCCGCCGTATATCTGATAAACGCTTTCATTGCCATCACCTTCCGTCATTAAGATGATATTGTTCTTCCACATTATTTTAGTACAAAAATCTGTAAAAGTAAAGAGGTATTAAAGCTTTGTAATCCGGTAAACGGTATTTTTCCGTTTCGAAATAAAAAGCGGCAACCCCGTCGACTTTCATCGATAGGATTGTCGCTCCGGTACAGATGTTTGCGATCATGCGAAAATCCGGCTATGCTGTCAGTAATAATAAGAACGATCAAATCTAAATTCAAAACCGATGATAATGGCTGCCATGATCGAGTAGAGAACGGTATTGGCGCATAAAACCCCCGACGCAACCGTTGCGTAATTTTTTGGGAATCTGAAAGCAATGACGGCGCCTATGACGCCAAATACCAGCGCAAGAACAAAACAGTAACAACCTTGACTATATAGTTCATCTATAATATTATCAAAATAATAAAACATATATATCATCACACAAACCAATGACAGAGCAGCTGACGCAATCGAAGCAACCGACACAGTCTTTTGATTTACGGGCGGCAGCGAGCGGATATATCCCTTCAAATGAAGGATGGCGGCAACAAACATTCCGATAGAGATGACATTCAAGATCCAATATAGCCATAATTCCAACTTTTCAAGATGAAAATAGTGAGCTACATCAGCATTAAAACAGGCAATCAGCGCAGAAATAAGCGACAGTGCTTCAAAAATAAAGAACTTGGTATTGACCGCCGAAAAAAAGCCGTCCGTTTTGCCGCCTCTGGCTGCGTAAACAGGATTTGACCGGCTGACATGGGTCGCAGCCGGCCCTGACGGGGCGGAATAGGCGGCATAGCTTTCCTGCGTCGTCCCCTTTAGGATCCTGACGATCATATTCACCAGACTGTCTGTCGAGTCAGGCGAATAGCTTTGCGTGCCGGAAAAAGCCGGAGGAAGTCTTGACGGGTGCAGGCCGTCCAGCAGGGTCAGAATTTGCTTGTCGGAGCCGCTTCTGATCTGCTCGGAAAAATATCTCCATTCGTATTCGACCCATTGCGACTGGATATGGGAAAGCTTTGTGCCGACAACCACCAGCACCTTTGACTCCTGAAGCGCCCTGTCGATCAGCCTTCCCCAGCGGGGATCGCCCATGCGCTCTATCTCCCGGTTGCTGAAAAAGGTTTCTATTCCCGCCTCCATCAGCTTCAGATACAGGTCCTCCGCCAATTGGCTGTCTTTGGTCTGGCGTCCGTTTTCACCCAGATTCTTAAAGGAAATAAAGACCTCATACATTTTTATCAGCCTCCTTGTCAATGGGTGGTTAGATAACGGTAAAACTTGAAAAACAACGCAAATCGGGGAACTGGCAGGTTTGGATCCATCGGTTTTTTCTCCGATTCGGGACGAGGCAGATCGTCGTTTTAGCCATATCCGTATTCGCCTGACTGCGTTGCTTTTCCAAGTGCATCTTGCTCGCTCAGCTTCGCTTCGCTCGTGGCGGCGCTGCCCCACACCCCGCCAAGGCTCCGCCCTGGACGGGCCAGGAGGAACAAGTTCCCCCTGGACTCCCACGCCGCCGTTGGCGGCTAGTTATGCGCTGCGCTTGCTTTTTTCTTGTTACCTTTATTATATCAACCGAAAAACAGCCTGTCAAGTCTGTTCCGAGAGGGAAGTGCGGCTTTCGGGTGTCAATCAAAGAAATCGTAGAGCTGCTCGGCGGTCATGTAATCGTTGATGACGCCGAGCAAGGCCTTTGCGGTCATTCGGGAAGGAAGGCCCAGGTATTGCAGCAGTCCGGCCCGGAGCGAAGAACTGTGCTCGCCGCCCGACAGACCGCAGCGATAGAAATCCGCCGCCGTGATTTTCCGCACCGGCCGGCCGGCATCGGAGGTTTCCTCGCAGACAACGCCTGCCTTGCGCAGCGCTTCGAGCAGCACCCCGGTGGACATGCCTTCCACACCCAGTTTGCCCTCCTTTGAGGGAGAAGCCTTGCGTCGTTCTTTGCCGAATACATCGGGAATGTAGGCATGCTTGATGCGGTCGGGCGGAATGCAGGAGCGCAGGTGGTTGCGTATCACAAATCCGGCGGAATCGCTGTCGGTGATCACCAGAAGTCCCCGGGTTTCGGCGAGATGACGCAGCATGCGCATTTTCTCCCTGTCCCTGAATATGCCGAAGCCTTCGGTGGTGATGATCAGCCCGTCAATGAGTGAATCGAGACGGATTTTGTCGTATTTGCCCTCGACAATGACCGCTTCTTTGATCTTGATTTTGCCTGTCACCGTATCACCTCCGCAGCGGCAAACATCTCCGCCAGCAGCTTTTCCAGAAGGATTTTGCCGTCCACACGGCTGCTTTTGAGGGCGGCGTCGGTGTCGCAGAGCATGCTGCACCATCGGCGCAGCAACTCCGGCGAATACCTGCGGCAGTCACGGAAGGAAAAGCTCAGCCGCTTCTCCTTGCCTTTGTATTCCTCGCCGAAGAGCGCCGCCATGTCGTCGGCCGTCTTTCGCTGCGCGGAAGCCAGCTTGGCCCGGTAGAGGTCGATGAAGGCGCCGGACATAATCGCCAGCACGGCCACCGGCTCGGTGCGTTCGTCAAAAAGCTCCTCGAGTATCTGATAGGCGTCCCGGCGTTTGCCGGAAATGATGTTGGACGCCAGCATGTACGCCTTGACGTCAACGCTCTGCGTGGTATTGGCTTCGATGGCGGCACGGGTGATTCTGCCGCCGGTGAGGGAATGAAGCTTGGCCAGTTCGCTGAGAAGATTGGTGGCGTCGGTGCCGCAGCGTTCCACCATGTAGGCGGCATCGGAGCGGGATATCTGCGTATTCATTCCGGCAGCTGCGTCGAGAATGATATCGGCGGCTTCGGCGGGAGTCGGAGCCTTGCAGTTGACGACCGTGCCTTTCTTTTTGATGAGGGAGCGCATGGCGCCCTGTCTGTCGCCGCTCTTGGCGGAGGCCTTGACCGACACGTTGAAGAAGATCAGCACGCAGCTGTCGTAAGGCGCCGAGAGCAGCGATTCCAGCTTGCGGTACTGGTCGGCGCTGATGGCGGCGGCGTCAAGGTCTTTGACCACCACCATGCGGCGCTGTGCCATCATGGGCAGCGTTTCGGCGGCGGCGGATATTTCGTCCACGGAACATTCCGAGCCGTCGAATTCGGTGTAGTTGAATTCCGGCAGGACGTCGGGCTTGAATTGTTCCCTGAGTATGTCAAGGCTCCGGCGGCGAAGGTATCCGTCGTCGCCGCAGATCAGATATACGGGTGAAGGCTGGCCCGACGCGATAAGTCCGCCCAGTGCGCTGTAATTGATTTCAGCCATGTTTGATGTGTCCTCCTGTGAAAAAAGGGTGCGAAGGTAATTCCATATAACTAAAGTATATGATTTCGCCAGGTGATTGTCAAGAAAAAGGCGGCATTTGTCAATATTTTAACGGGTTTTTCAAAGCTTTTTTCCTTGAATATATTGCAATTGCGGCGCCGTAATGATATAATATAAAGATAACAAAGATTTTCTTTATTGATGAAAGGATTGGAATCCCTATGGCATTGATCGCAAAATCCATCAAGGGCACGCAGGACGTGCTTCCTTCCGAGAGCTATAAATGGCAGTATGTCGAAAAGACATGCCTTGAAACAGCCCGTCTGCACGGCTACAGCGAGATCCGCACGCCGGTATTCGAGCACACCGAATTGTTCACCCGAGGCGTAGGAGACACCACCGACGTTGTCCAGAAGGAAATGTACACCTTCACCGACCGGGGCGACCGTTCGCTCTCGCTGCGTCCCGAAATGACCGCCTCGGCTGTGCGCAGTGCCATCGAGCACGGACTGATCAATGACGCACTTCCCGTCAAGGCCTGCTATACAGCCTCCTGCTACCGTGCGGAAAAGCCGCAGGCCGGACGCATGCGTGAATTTCACCAGTTCGGCGTGGAGCTTTTCGGCGCGCCTTCTCCCGCCGCCGACGCCGAGATCATTTCCCTTGCCAACGCCACGCTGACCGAGCTTGGCATAAAGGGCTATACCCTCGAAATCAATTCCATCGGCTGTCCGACCTGCCGTGCCGAATACCACAAGGCGCTCAAGGAATATTTTGAAGGCAAAAAGGAGCAGCTCTGCGAAACCTGCCTTGACCGTCTGGACAGAAATCCCATGCGCATTATCGACTGCAAGGTGCCGTCCTGCCAGGAAGTCGCCAAGGACGCCCCCAGAATGATCGACTATCTCTGCGACGACTGCCGTGCGCACTTCGACAGCGTCAAGAAGTATCTTGAAGCAATGGGCATTGATTATACCGTCAATCCCTCTATCGTGCGAGGACTGGATTATTACACACGCACGGTGTTTGAATTCATCTCCTCCGACCTCGGCGCACAGTCCACTATCTGCGGCGGAGGACGCTATGACGGACTCTTCAAACAGCTCGGAGGCCCCGACACGCCTTCACTCGGCTTCGGCATGGGTCTGGAGAGAGTCATGCTGGTGATGGAAGCGCAGGGAGTGGAATTCCCCGAGCCGGAAAAGACGATGATCTATCTTGCGCCTATGGGCGAAGCGGCGATTGTCAAATGCATGGAGCTTTGTTCCAGACTGCGTGAGGAAGGCTTCTCGGCGCAGACCGACCTGAACGGCCGTTCGGTCAAGGCCCAGATGAAGTACGCCAACAAGCTGGGCGCCAAATACACCGTCGTCATCGGCGACAGCGAATTGGAATCGGGCATTGTAAAGCTCAAAAACATGGAGTCGGGCGAACAGACCGAAGTCACCATGGAAAGCGGCATTATCGAATCGCTCTACGATATGGGCATCAACGACACTATGGCACGCCTCAACGAGACCGTCGCCGCCTTTGAAGGCCTTGCCGGACTTGACAAGCTGCTGGGAACAGACGGCAGCGAAGGCAATGAGTAAATTATCCGAGAGAATTCCGGCCCTGTGCGGCTTCGTGCTGCTTTTGGTCATTGAGATTATCATCGGAAAATCCGCTCACGGCTTCATCCGGGCGTATGTCGGGGACGTGCTGGTAATTCCGCTGATTTACTGCTTTGTGAGGATATTTTATGTCCGTCCTGCCGCATGGCTTCCGGCAGCGGTAGGCGGTTTGGGAATTCTCGCCGAAATTTTGCAGTATTTTGATTTATGCGGACTGCTCGGCATACCGAGGGGCAGTCTGCTTGGAATTCTTCTCGGCTCCTCGGCGGATTTGGCGGACATTGTCTGCTACTCCGCCGGCACCCTGCTGATTTACGCGGCGGAGTGGTGCTTCGGGAAGGTCTTTGAACCGACTCATCGGAAGGAAGAATAGTATGTCACATCAAATCATCAGGCTTCTCCCGCAGGATTTTCACAAAACATGCCCGGATATTTGGGACACGGTCAAGCATGCGCCATTTGCCGGACAGTTTGAGAGGGAGCTGTATTCAGGCAACAGAATCGCCTATATCTATCAGATCAACGGCGAGAATATTGCGGAGATTTCTATGGTATTTGACGAGGATGACCCGGATTACACCATTGAAGACCAAAGGGCTTATATCTCCCATCTTGTCGTAAGGCGGGAATACAGACGGCAGGGAATCGGCAGAGAACTCGTCAATTTCATCATTGACAGGGCCGCTGAAATGGGATATAAAGAACTGTCGATCGGCATTGATCTCAACAATTATCCTGCGATCAGACTGTATGTGGAATGTGGTTTTGACAAAGTGATTTTCATTGGAAAAGACGAGCAGGGCGAATATCTGAAGCTGTTAAAAACGGTATAGTTGATTAGTGAACTGATTTTTTTCAGAGGTTATATGCTATGCAATATGCAAATGGGAACCCCGAAGATTGGCTGATTGCCGAAAGTAAGAATTATTTAATTAAAGGACACTATGAATCTTGTTCACTTTATTCTAAAAACGATAATAAAAAAATTACTTGTGTAGGAGATTTTTATGGTGATCCGGTAGATGGGATGATTGACTGGAATGAAAAGTTCTGTGTGACAGTCGGATGCGGATATATAATTTATTATCTGAAAACGCCTTTTGAATCATACATGTATAATATTGATACAAAACAATGGATTGAATCCGGAAGAAATCCCCATTGTATAAATTGGATAAAGAAAGTCAGACAATTGAGTGATAATGAAATTGAAATTACCGATGAAGATGACCATGTCGAGGTAATCAGGGTATTCATTTAACAGTTGCACCAATTCTGATTGATATAAAAAACGAAACGCATTGATTTTTTTGGAGGAATGAAACATGTCTGAAACATTGACGGGCCTCAAGCGTAGCCATTACTGCGGTACGCTGCGAGCCGAAAACATCGGAGAAACCGTTACGGTCTGCGGCTGGGTGCAGAAGCAGCGTGACAAGGGCGGCCTTATTTTTATCGACCTGCGCGACCGCACAGGCATTTTGCAGCTTACCTTTGATGAAACCACCGACAGAGCGGTTTTTGAAAAAGCGAAATCCTGCCGCAGCGAGTATGTTCTCGCCGTCGTGGGAACCGTGCGTGAACGCTCGTCCAAGAATCCCGAAATTCCGACCGGCGATATCGAAATTGCCGTGACCGAGCTGAGAATTCTCAATAAGGCGGTCACTCCCGCCTTTGAAATCACCGACAACTGCAAGACCGCCGAGGATATCCGTCTCAAGAACCGCTATCTCGACCTTCGCCGCCCGGTTCTGATGAAGAATATTCTCTTCAAGCACCAAGTGATGCAGGCGGCACGCCGGTACTTCACCGATGGCGGATTTATCGAAATCGAAACGCCCATGATGATCAAATCCACTCCGGAAGGCGCCAGGGACTACATCATTCCCAGCCGTGTACACAACGGCAGTTTTTACGCTCTGCCGCAGTCGCCGCAGCTTTACAAGCAGCTTCTGATGGTGTCCGGCTTTGACAAATATTTCCAGCTGGCACGCTGTTTCCGTGACGAGGATTTAAGAGCCGACCGTCAGCCGGAATTCACACAGATCGACGTGGAAATGAGCTTTGTCGATAAAGTGGAGGATGTTCTTCCCGTGGAGGAAGGCTTTGTCAGATTCCTGATGAAAGAGACAATGGGCATTGACATTCCCACACCGCTGCCGAGAATCACCTACAACGAAGCCATGTCCAGATACGGCTCCGACAAGCCGGATATCCGCTACGGCATGGAGATCACCGATATTTCCGACATCGCCGCCGAAACAGGCTTCGGCGTGTTCACCTCCGCCATTGAAAACGGCGGCAGCGTGCGAGGCATCTGCCTGAAGGACGGCGCCAAAGTCTACACCCGCAAGGAGATCGACAAGCTGGTGGAATACGTCAAGGGCATCGGCGCCAAGGGTCTTGCGTGGATCCGCTGGGCGGATGAAACACCCACCTGCACCTTTGCCAAATTCCTCGGCGAAGGCCAGCTCGACGCCATCCTTTCCAGAATGGGCGCCGAGAAGGGCGACGTTGTTCTCTTTGTCGCCGACAAGAACAAAGTGACGCTACCGGTACTCGGTGCGCTGCGTCAGGAAACGGCCAAGCGGCTGGGCATCATTCCTGACACCTTCCAATTCTTCTTTGTCGTGGAATTCCCCTTCTTCGAGTACAACGACGAGACTCAGAGCTGGGACGCCATGCATCATCCCTTCACGGCGCCGCTTGACGAGTGTATTCAGTACCTTGACTCTGCGCCGGACAAGGTCTATGCCAAGGCTTACGACCTTGTACTCAACGGCATAGAGCTTTCGTCAGGCTCCATCAGAATTACCGACCCGGAGCTTCAGGAGAAGATGTTTGAGGCATTAGGCTTTACGCCGGAGCAGGCGCAGGAGAAATTCGGCTTCCTGACCGACGCCTTCAAGTACGGCGCACCGCCGCACGGAGGATTCGGCATCGGTCTGGACAGACTGGTAATGCTGATGTGCAAGGCGGAATCGCTGCGTGACGTAGTGGCCTTCCCGAAGGTGAAGGACGCAAGCGAGCCGATGACGAATGCGCCGCAGCCGGTAGACGAGAAGCAGTTAGCGGAGTTAGGCATAGCGGTAATAAAGAATCAATAAAAAAGAATAAAGAAAAATAGCGCGAAGCGAGCTGCGTGCGCAGACTCCCTCGACGCAGCCCGAAAAAAGCACAACTGATGACGAAAGGGTGAAGATCATGTTCAAAAAGAGCCAACTGGCGAGCGACAGACTGTATTTAAGAGCGTACAGAACAAGTGATGCGAAGGCTCTTTCTGACATGACGGCCCGTGACGAGATATACCGCACGACATACAACATTCAGCGTGAATTCGATGTGGAGCATGCGCGGTGGTGGATCAAATTCAACGCCAACTGCCGCAGAACAGGCACCTCTTACGAATTCGGGATATTCGAGAACGGCACCGACCGGCTTATAGGCAACATCGGCATAGTAAATGTCAACAGCCGCTGCCGTCATGCAACACTAGCCTACTACATTCACCCGGACATGTGGAACCGGGGAATTGCCACCGAGGCCGGCAGGATCCTGCTGAAGTATGCGTTCAGCACGCTGGATCTGAACCGTGTGGGAGCGGTATGCATGACCGGAAACGCCGCTTCCAGACGTGTGCTGGAAAAGCTCGGCTTTGAGTATGAAGGCGTCGCACGGCAGGAAATCATGAAGGACGGCGTATTTTACGATGTGGCGCATTACGGATTGCTGAAATCAGACTTTTATGCGGCTTCGGAATCCAAAACAGTTGGCAAAGGAGAGTAAACAAATGTTTATGAAAATATTTAAAAATATCAATCGTTTAAGCGGCATGCTGGCACTGTTGTTTTTCATTATCATGGTCATACTGGTCAAGCACAGAATGATCGGCAGGTCTTACTACGTGATAGGAATCTTCTTCCTCGTCTTTGCCGCCGTATTTCTGGCAACCGCCTTCGCTTACGTCCTGCGCAGCCTGATGTGGCATATCCAAAAAAACAAGCTCGGTTCCATGCTTCGCAATTACGTGTGTGCGTATATAGGATTTTACGTATTGCTGATGATACTTGACCACATTACAATGGGCAGCGTAAGCTGGGGACATAATCTGCTGTATGCGATGATTGCCGCCGTCATTCAGGTTTATGTACAGGGCTACCGGCTGGAATTTATCCCCGCGAAAACCGACGCGGAATAGGATTTGTCTGTCATCCGTGTCCGATTATGGAATTTTCACCGTCATTTTTAATCAATTTTTAATCATTATTTGCGTGTGAATCATCATATTTTTATCGAAGCCTACAAAACTGAAAAATTATTTTGTATAAGTTTGACATTTGGACTTTTTGGGTGTATAATAGGCCTGTAAGTTGATAAAGCTAAGGCTTATCAATGTGAATTTTCAGTATTCCAGGAAATCCGAAAAAATTATCCGAAAGGGGTTTTACCATCATGGCACCAAGAAAGAAGGCAGCTGCCGCAGCTCCGGCAGAGGTTAAGGAAGTTAAGGAAGAAGTAAAGGTTGAGGCAGCAGAAGCTCCCGCAAAGAAGCCCGCGGCGAAAAAGGCTCCCGCTAAGAAGGCTGCTCCCAAGGCAGAAGTGAAGGCAGAAGCCAAGGCTGAGGTCATCATCGAGTTCGGCGCACAGGTTTCCGTTGACGAGATCGTCAAGAACGCTCAGCTCACAGTCGGTGAGGACAAGCAGATCAGCAAGATCTATGTCAAGCCCGAAGAGAGCATGGCTTACATCGTTGTCGGTGACGATACCGTTGCGATGCCCGTTTATTTTGTCGCTGAGTAATTCTACCGCTTATCGGCAGGATCGGACAAATAAGTACAACTGAAAACGCAGCTGCGGCAGGTCGGATATGCTATCGGCCTGCCGCAGTTTATTTTTTTATACTAATTTTCGGTTGAAAGTAGACAATTATTTGCGAGAATATTTTGTG
>CAMHJC010000056.1 GCA_946185345.1 uncultured Clostridia bacterium | reverse complement strand
ATTGACAATAAGCGCCACCAGCTGAATGGCGGAAAAAGCAAGAAATCCGGCTGTGAGGGAATTCTTTTTCGCCTTTGACGAAAGGCACGAAACGGTGCCGATAAAGAAAAGCAGAAGCAAGCCCACAGCGGTAATCGCGCACATGGCGCCAAGCGGAAACGTGGTAGACTGAAGAACGAATCCCGAATAGAACAAAGCGGCAAATGAAGCAAAAAGCATGCCGATCGTCAGAATGTCAAGCACCAGTCCGCCGACACTCTTTTTTGCTGAAACATGATTGTTGTCCATAAAAAAATACTCCTTGCAAAGTCTGTATATTTTTTGAAGTCCTCAATGATTGAATTCCCCAAAAAGACAATTTCACGGGCCGGCTGAAATCAACGTCTCAAAAAGCCCGATGTATAAATGTTATCATTTTAATGCGTAACAGTCAAGTGAATTTTTGAAAAAATATCAGAGAAAAGCGTCAGTCGTTTTCAAAAGGTTCAATTGGCCAGTTCCACGGCAAAAGCGCACTGTACAGAATTGCCGTTTGCCCATTTGCAGTCCAGCACGTAGTAATACATCTTGAGTTTACGAAACTCGATGCAAAAAGAGTAGGTGCTGCCGCCGTCATTGGCAAGTTCCGGCTCAAGCGTGTCATACGGGCGTCCGGTGTTGAGCCGGATCGTGTTTCCGTACTGGGTGAGCCTGACTTCCGAAGGATTCTGCTCCGAAGCGGCCATCACAAACGAAACCGTATCCCCTTCGGAAGCGGCCGGCGCGTGGCTGCCTTCGGGAGAATAGGTGGTCATCATGATCTTGTTGAGGCTGTCCTCCGAAACAAATTCTTCACCATACCAATTATATTGCAGCAGCCAGACATCGTTGATTTTCTCGCCGTTGATCTGAATTTCAACCGCTTCACTGACGTCCACCGGCTCGACCTCCTGCTGCGAGGAAACCGCGTCGCCGGGGGAAACCTCCCCCGTGCCGCCTTTGGCGGGAGTACAGCCTGAGAAAGCACAGGATGCCGCCAATCCGATCGCAAGCATGGCGGCGGCCGTATTCTTCCGTATTTTCATGCCGAAAAAACTCTCCTTCCCGGCGTCATCTGACACCGTAAATGTCGCATTACCTTAATATAATAAGGCTTTACTCGTTGGTTGTCAATAGACCCGGAAAATAATTAATCTCATAATGTCCTAAAATAATTATCAATTTTTTATTTTTTTTTGCAAAAAAATTAAAAAGCAGTTGCAATTTAATGAATATATGATATAATTTATTTAAATGGTTTAATAGTAACCTAATGTCCACGATTATTTTACAGGAGGCTTTATCAGGCAATGAATAACGAAAATAAAGATACTCTGAAAAAGAAAAAGAAGAAAAAAGTACACGGGACGCTTAACATCAATCTTTCGAAGGACGAATTCATGTCCAACAATGAAGACAGATCCAACCGCCTGTTCGGTAAAATTTGTCTTTTTGCAGGGTTTCTTGTCCTGTTTTACTTGATCCTTAATGAAGTGGGTGTATTCAAAATTGCGCCTGTCATCATGAGAATCAGCTGTATCGCTTCAGCAATCCTGTTCTTTATCCCGTTTGTCATCTCCTATGTGCTCAAGCGCACCGGAGAATGGGTCAAGTATTTTATGATCACGGACATTCTGCTGATCGTGCTGATGCTTTACTCGGTAATGTCCTATCATGTTATGATGCTCTGGCTTTTCCCTCTGGTAGGCAGCATTATCTATTTTGATAAAAGACTGGTTCGCTTCGCGGAATGTATCACCATTCCGGGCATCATACTGGGTCACTACCTCGCCAGCCAATTCCTGCTGCTGGGCGATGATCCGCTGCGTACCGCTCAGGCGGCCATGCTCTACGGCGCTCTGCCGAGAGTCATTCTCTTCCTGGCGATTGCCTTTGTTGCCCGTCAGGTCACCAAAAAAGCGTCCAAGATGCTTTCTAACGCCATCGAAAACTCCAACGAAATCGGCCGTATGACCAACGGCATCCAGATGGTTATGAGTCAGACCCAGAACCTGATGGGTACCCGTGATATGCGGGTGCTGGCAGGACGCATGGTCACCAATCTCTCCGATCTTCTGGAACTGATGCTCCATCCCGAAAAGAAGCCTGTCGGTACGGTGGGTGTTCTTGACGGCGACCGTTTCTACACTGTGGACACCGACGGCAATCCCAACAATATCTGCCGTGACCTCGGCGACGACATCGGTTTTGAATTCAACAACGCCCGTTTCAAGCTCAGCAAGTATGTTGAAAATGCATCCAGCTATTCCGAGGAAAGAGAAGGCTTTGTCAATATCCGTTTCTATGACCACGGCAAGCTGACCGGATTTGCGGTATTCAGACAGGATGTTGAATCCGATGACTACAGCATGAAGGAAGTTCTCAATATCTACACCTACAGCACGACAAGCATCATCAACAACACCATGCTCACGTTTGACATGTTCCGCACACAGGAACAGCTTGCCTATTCGCTCGCTGTCGTGTCCGAAAATTCCTCTCAGGAAACAGGCCAGCACATTCGCCGTGTTTCGGAATACGCCAGAATCATGGGCCAGTATGTCTGCAGCAACGTCGAGCAGCTTGAGACATTCCGCATAGCCGCCATGCTGCACGACATCGGCAAGCTGATGATTCCAAAGGAAATCATCGAGAAACCGGGCAGACTCACCGCAGAAGAATTCGGCGTAATGAAGAAGCACGTCATTTACGGCCGCGATATTATCGGCAACGCTCCAGGCGAGGTCATGGAGATGGCAAGACACATTATCCTGCACCATCACGAACGCTGGGACGGCACAGGTTATCTCGGCGTTTCGGGCGAAGATATCGACAAGTTTGCCAGATACGTCTCGGTCTGCGACGTTTTCGACGCTCTGCTCAGCCGCAGAAGCTATAAGGCCGCATGGCCGGCACAGAAGGTTTACGAGGAAATCACTTCCCAGAGCGGCCGCCAGTTTGACCCGTCAGCCGTTGAAGCCTTCAAGAAGTGCTATGTTGAAATGCTGAAGATCAGAGACCAGTTCCCGGACGATGAGAATGATGAAGAAAACATCGTGACCGCCAATTCGGAGGCCATCGCAGCCGAAGCGGAAAAGATCCACGAACAGGAAGAACACAGGAAAAAGTTTCTTCCGAAGATCAAAGTCGACCCGTCCATCGTCACTCCTATTTCCATCTGATTTCGTGTCAGATACAAACCATTTCACAACCGCATCACATCGGAGCGAAAGGATGGCAGGATCCTGCGCTCCGATTTTTTTGCGCATCAGACAAAAACCGACCGGACAGCCAATGTGTCCGATCGGTTTTTTCAAACTAATTACAGAAAAATACCATGAGGAAAAGAATCAGTCGAGCTTCAGTCTCTTGAATACCTCGGCGTAGGCTTCCTCAACGCCGCCCATATCACGTCTGAATCTGTCCTTGTCAAGCTTCTGGTGTGTCTCGATATCCCAGAGTCTGCAAGTGTCGGGAGAAATTTCGTCTGCGAGAATGATGTCGCCGTGGAAGCGGCCGAATTCGATCTTGAAGTCGATCAGCTCAATGCCGATGGTCTTGAAGAACTCAATGAGAACCTCGTTGACCTTGTATGCCATTGAAGCGATCTTGTCAAGCTCTTCCTGTGTGGCGGCGCCGATGGCCAGAATCTGTGTATCATTGATCATGGGATCGCCCAGGGCATCGTCCTTCAGGCAGTATTCCAGCGTCGGGCAGTTGAGCTTGGTGCCTTCGGCAACGCCGAAGCGCTTGGAGAAGCTGCCGGCGGCGGTGTTTCTGATAATGACCTCAAGGGGAACGATCTGCACCTTTTTGACCAGTGTCTCTCTGTCGCTGAGCTCCTGAACATAATGGCTGGGAACACCCTTCTGCTCGAGCAGCTTGCAGAGCATGTTGGACATTCTGTTGTTGACGACGCCCTTGCCGGCGATAGTGCCTTTCTTTTCGCCGTTGAATGCCGTAGCGTCATCTTTGTATGAAACTATGCAGTAATCCGCGTCATCGGTAGCAAAAACCTTCTTAGCCTTGCCTTCATAAAGCTGTTCTTTCTTTTCCATAATGAATTACACTCCTTAATTTTGCATATTGACTGCCGCTCATCGGAGCGGGTACAGATATAATAGCACGATTTGCAGACGATTTCAAGTACTTAAGAAAACTTGATAAAAATATCAGTAAATGGAAAGATATCTGTCTATCTCCCACTCGGTAACGGCGGTGCGGAAGCTGTTCCACTCGGCCTTTTTGCCAGCCACATAGCTCTTGTAGACATGGTCGCCCAGCACGCCGACAATGTACTCGTCCGCTTCCAGAGCGTCAAGCGCCTCCTTGAGATTTCCCGGAAGGCTCTCGATGCCGACTGCCTTTCTGTCCTGCTTGGTCATTGCGTAAATATCGTCGCTGATCTGTTCAACGGGAACGAGGTCGTTCTTGATACCGTCAAGACCGGCGGCAATGCAGACGGCAAGTTCCAGGTAAGGATTGCACGCGGGATCGGGATTGCGAAGCTCCACACGGGTGCCTGCGCCTCTGGAAGCCGGAATTCTGATAAGAGCCGAACGGTTGCTTGCCGACCAGGCGATGTAGCAGGGCGCTTCATAGCCGGGGACAAGACGCTTGTAGGAATTAACAAGGGGATTGGTGACAGCCGCCATGCCCTTGACGTGCTTCATAAGACCGGCGATAAAGGAATAGGCCACCTTGGAAAGTCCGAGACCCTGAGGATCATCCGGGTCGCAGAAAGCATTTTTGCCGTCAAGCGTGCAGAGTGAGATATTGGTATGCATACCGGAACCGCAGACGCCGAAGCGGGGTTTGGGCATGAATGTTGCGTAAAGACCGTGGCGGTAGGCAACCGCCTTTACGGTGAGCTTGAATGTCATGATATTGTCGGCAGTGGTGAGGGCGTCGTCATATTTGAAGTCAACCTCGTGCTGTGCCTCGGCAACCTCATGGTGAGAAGCCTCTATTTCAAATCCCATCTGGCCGAGAGTGGTGCAGATGTCGCGGCGGCAGTCCTCACCCATATCGGTAGGAGCAAGGTCAAAATAGCTCGCCTCATCGTAGCTGTTGGTGGTGGCATGTCCATGCTCATCCGTATCAAAGAGGAAGAATTCGGCTTCAGGGCCGATGTTTACGGTGTAACCCATTTCCTCGGCTTCCTTGAGCACTCTCTTGAGCACGTATCTGGGATCGCCCTCAAAAGGAGTTCCGTCCGGCTTGTAGACGTCGCAGATGAATCTGGCGACTTTGCCGTTCTGAGGTCTCCAGGGGAAGATAACAAAAGAGTCGATATCGGGTCTGAGGTACATGTCGGATTCCTCGATGCGAACGAAGCCCTCAATGGACGAACCGTCGAACATGCACTGGTTATCCAGGCATTTCTCCAGCTGGCTGGTGGTAATCGCCACATTCTTCATATGACCGAATGTGTCGGTGAACTGAAGTCTGATGAACTTGACGTCCTCTTCCTTGACAATCCTTACGATGTCCTCTCTTGTGTACTTTGCCATAAACAAATCAACCTCCAAAAAATCTTTTGCGGCATACTCCCGCAATATCATTATATCGGCGCTTGTCGGATAGGTTGAGAAAATCAGCCTGTCCAAAAGAGAAAAAAGGCGTCAGGAAAAATAACTTTTCCTGAACGCCATTGTTCTCAAAAGCATGTATTCATTGTATCACAATTGACCGGAAGTGTCAATCCGCTCGGCTCAAATCGGACAAATTCTGCCGAATAAACCAAATCATCACCGACTTATCATAATTTTTGGAGTATATTACAAATCAGATAATGACATCCACAATTCATCCGCCGCTCCTTTACCACTCATTGACGGCATACATAATAGAAAGAGCGATTCCGCTGTAAAGTTCCTTTGTGAGATACTCGTATTCCTCGGTCAGGCCTTTGCCTGCCGCGACGAATTTGGCGGTATCCGTCCATGAGCCTTTGCCGCCGAAGACATAGGCCTCAATCGCCGCCTGAAGCAGTCTGCGGTGCGCAGGCTGAATAATGTCTGCCTCCACCAGATCAGCCTGAAGCGCCTTGAGCGCTGCGGAGAACCGGAAAGAAAACTCGCTGAGCTGAAGCTTCTGCGCAAGCGCCCTGATTCTTTCCAGCAGGGTTACCATGCTTTCCGAGACATCCTCGAGAACCGGCTTGTCGTGCATTTCGTTCACAGGAAACTCAATGAGCTGCACATTCCATTTTTCTTTGATCGGATCGTATGACCACAGCTTGTTCCAGGAGGTCGCCCTGTCTCCATAAAAGCAGATGATTCCGCACCGAATCCCGTTGACACGGTCGAGCCTTTCTGAATCCAGCTTAACGGGTACGATCAGCTTGAAGTCCTGAGCGCCTCTGCGGGAAAGCTCCGCGAGCCATTCCTCGCAGGACTCGGTTTCAAAAGGCGCCTCGTCTCCTTCCGGCGCAAAGCGGAAAAGCCTGTGATCTATAGAGGAACTGCGTGAAAGCGCTGCGGCAAACTGTCCGTTTTTGATGTAATGCTTGGCCATAATGGTCATTCTGCTCATATCAAGCAATTCAATATTCATATTAATTACAATCTCCTTAACAATTTGAATTACAATTCTATACAATAATATCATATGCACGGCCGAATTTCAAGTGAAATTTGTATGAATTGCTTATCATTCTTCAAAGTGAACGGGTATGCAAAAAATAAATGAAATAATAAAAAAATTGTTGACAATGCGTTAATAATGTGTTAATATAAATTGTAAAATAGATTGTTTGCGGCCTGCATTTTGCTAATAAAATAAGAATTTTCCGTTAAATAATTAAAATGAAAGGATCTGAACCAATGCTCCACAAGCTTTTGAAAAGCCTGCTGGTCATAGGCAGTACGGTGTCTGTCTCTGCTCTCCTGGGAATCATCAGCTTCGGCAGAATCTTCGATTCGCTGATTCCCGACAGCTTCACGATACTGGTGTACCCGGGCATGGCCCTGTCGGTAATCGGACTGCTGCTCTCGCTGGCTTCTTCTATATTCATTCTGAAATATTTTGTATTTTTCACACACACTGAGGTGCTTGACAGTGAAGGCAACACACTCACCGACAACCAATCACTCACTGTCGGCAGCGTCAGTCTGCCACCGATTCTGATTGCGGCGGCAGGCGTGCTGCTCAGCATGGTACTCATCGGCGCAGGCTTCGCCATGATGCTTGACATCGTGACCATGTATATTGTTTATCTTCTTACCATCGCCTTTCTGATGCTGATGATCGGACTGATCATCTTCCTCTTTTCGGTCATCAAGCACAAAATACGCCGCCGCTTTGCGTGGATCGCCGCCGGAATATTCGGGCTGATCGCATTGGTGATGGTGATGTTTTCCGTTCCCGCCATCAGCGATCTTTCGGTAAAGGAGAGCGAGCTTTCCGCCATTACCGCAACGGTGGTGCAGACTTCTCCTCACACAGGCATTCTGGCCGGCCCTGGCAGGTCGATTATCAGAATAAAAGGCACCAGCGGCGAAATGATCACCCTACAGTTCAGCGGAAACCGCAACGCCTTCCGAGTGGGCAAAAAATACACCTTTTATTATCTTCCCAAGACCCATCTGATCAAAAAAGTCAATCCGGCCGACAAAATACAATATTGAATCCGGTCATTCCGAAGCGTCAGTCATTGCGCTTCGGAATTTTTTTATTGATGGACTGCCGTATGAATATCCTTCCTTTTCCGGCAAAAAATAAGATAAACGACGGTAAAAGTGATAAGAGAAATGAGAAATCAGCGCCAATCAAGCGAGCTTTTTTCTAATTATCATACAATACTAATTTTCGGTTGAAAGTAGACAATTATTTGCGAGGATATTTTGTGTCCTGCAAGGAATAGCTGTCGACTCGTCGACAGCAGGACGACGGCAGGCTGGCGCCTGCCTAGGACGATGACGCCGCAGGACGCAAAATAGGCCGCAAAGAAAGTCTGATTTTAGCCGAAAATTAGTATAAATATCTGTCATAAGGAGGCAACGCCATATGCCGGGAAATCTGTTATTTGACCTCATAGGCTTCAGGCAGACTGACAGCAATCCCCCAAACGCAGCCAATCAAAGCCCTGTTTCCCCGGGCGAAAACAACCCCTGTTCCGACACTGCCGTTTTTGACATCAGTCCGGAATACGACAAGCCGGTTTCACCCGATTACCAGTCCAATCTGGACTACTGCACCACACTCAAAGGCAAGAACGCCGATATTCTGATACGAAAATTCACCCTTGCCGACGGCAGGCGAAGCTTCCTGCTGCTGGTGGACGGAATGTGCTCCAAGCAGAGCGCCGAGCAGAATCTGATACTTCCTGCCATGCAGCTGAAATTAAGCGCCAGTCCGGACAGCATGCCGCCGATGCAGCAGCTCTCGGAAATCATACTCAACACCGAACTGAGCGAACAGCCCAGCCTTTCCAAGGGCTTCATTGCGGCGCTCACGGGCGACCTTTTTCTCTGCATAGAGGGCCTGAATGTAGGCTTCATCATCGGCGCTCGCAGCATAGAATCCCGCTCGGTATCGCCCGGTGAAACCGCCGGTTCGGTGGCAGGTCCGCACGAAGGCTTCACCGAGAATCTTCGCACCAATACGGCGCTGATCCGCAGGCGGATTTCCGACCCGAACATGACCATTGAAATGATGCAGGTAGGACTTCGCTCCCACACAGCCGTCGCGCTGTGCTACATCTGCGGCCTGACCAATCCACGGCTGGTGGACACCTTGCGCAGGAATATTCAGGCGATCCGCGTCGATCTTTTAAGCGATTCGGGAGAATTGGCCCAACTCATCGAGCAGTATCCGCTCAGTCCTCTCCCCCAGATAGACGGCACCGAAAAGCCTGACACCGCCGCCGCGGAAATCTGTCAGGGCAGGGCAGCGTTAATCGTCAACGGCAGTCCCTACGTACTGCTCGCTCCGGCGACCATGTCCTCCATGATGCAGGTGACGGAGGACAGATACCAGCGCTGGACCTATTCCTCCTTCCTCAAAATCCTTCGCTGGGTGGCTTTCTTCATCTCGATCACCGCACCGTCGCTTTATGTGGCGGTTGTGGCGTACAATCCCGGGCTGCTGCCGGCGGATCTGCTGCTTCTCTCGGCCGCCAACAGAATCAACGTGCCTTTCAGCGCCGTAACCGAGGTCGTCATCATGGAATTCTTCATTGAATTGCTGAGGGAAGCCAGTATCCGGCTGCCGGGCAGCATAAGCTCCGCCATGTCCATTGTCGGAGGCCTGATCGTGGGAGACGCGGCCATCCGTGCGGGACTGGTCAGTCCGTTGCTTATCATTATAATAGGACTGACTTCGCTGACCTCATTTGTGATTCCGTCATATGAACTGGCCTCCTCGCTCAGACTGGTCAAGTATTTTCTGCTGGCGCTGTCGGCGGTCTTCGGAATATTCGGACTGACGGTAGGACTGGTGCTCTTCGTTTCTCAGCTCTGCGCACTCTACTCCTACGGCACGGAATTCACTGCGCCCTTCTCGCCTGCCTACAAAAAAGGCTTCCTCGAAAGCCTGATCGAGCTGCCGATATTCCGCCGGGACACCCGTCCGGAATATTACGAGCCGGTCGACCTGATTCGAATGAAATAAGCGGAGGATCAATCAATGAATCATTCCAACACAGCCGGACGCACCGCCTTTTCACAGTGGCAGCTCACCGTGCTGGTGATAATGGCAGGTATGGGCGGCATGTATTTCTACCCCGAAAACTTCGGAAGGTGGTCGCTGGCCCTGCTGGCGGCAGGCATTGCCATTGCGCTGATTTCCATGAGCATGCTCTCACGGTGCTATTCATGCAGCGCCAGCAAATCCTTTCCTGCGCTGCTCAAAGAAAGGCTGGGATATCTGCCGGCCAAAATCATTCTCGCCGGCACAGCGGTGTACTTCGCCTCGGAAATATGCTGCATTACGGTCAGGCAGACACACATGACCGAGCTGTTTCTGCTGGAAAAAACACCTCCGCAGGTGATTCTGGCGGTCACGCTGCTGACGGTATGCTTCATCATCACCTCAGGCATCCGGCAGGTTGCCCGAACCGCAGAGCTGCTCTTTCCGGCCATTATTCTTCCGCTGGTGTTTATCATCGCCATGGCTCTGTTCTGCACGGATTACGGAGAACTGCTGCCGCTGCTCAGGCCGAATGACCTGCCCGACAATATCATCGGACAATCGCTCATGCCGCTGAGCGGCATATCCGCAACGGCCTATTTTGCGGGATATTACAGCAAGAGCAGGCTGAAGCGGAGTCTGCTGGGAGGTTCTGCGGTGCTTTCGGTATTCTGCCTGCTGATACTGATATGCTGCGCTGGCGTATTCTCCATAGAAGGCACAAGACACCTCACGTTTCCTCTGACCGAGCTTTCCAGAGTCGTGAGCATCGGCCGCATTTCCCTCAATCATCGCTTCGATATTCTGTATATCATGATCTACAACGCCGTCACCGTTCTCACTGCGGGAATCATGCTCTACTGCTGCTGCATTTCCCTGTGCGGCGTATTCAGCGTCAAGAGCCACAGCTGCTTCTGCTTTCTGCTGCTGCCCGTGATTTATATTCTCTCCTATCTCAGTCTGGCGGATGACAGCATTATCCAGATCATTTCGGCATATGGCAAGGCCGTTTTTCTGATGGGACTGGTGCCGGTCATTTTCATCGCCGGTTCCGTCCAAAAGTATAGGGAGGCAAAAGCGCAGGCATGAAATATCATTATTTTCTCTTAAGAATCACTCTGGCGGCGGCAGCTTCATTCCTTGTGATCATGGCCACGGGCTGCTGGGATGACGCCGAAATCAACGGACGTGCCTTTGTACTGGGATTCGGAGCCGACAGCGGCCAAAGCGGCGACGGATATGACTTCACATTTCAGCTGGCGATTCCCGTCAGCGGAGAAAGCAATTCCCAGGGATCCATCGAATACACCAACTGCACCGTCAATGCGCACACTCCGGCCGAAGCCATCAGTCTGCTCGAAAAAAATCTCGGCAGGCAGATCAATTTTGAACAGATCAGTCTGATTGTCATCGGGGAACCTCTTTCCCGCAGGTTTTTTCTCGGACTGACCGACTACTTCTTCCGCCGTGCCTCGGTGCGCAGACAGAGCTGCATTGCGGTCTGTCAGGGCAGCGCAAAGGAATTCTTTGCTTTCTCAGCCACCGACAAGGCGGTTTCCGCCGATGCGGCGGTGGCGCTTCAGAGCTACGGCGACACGAGCGCGGCACATTCGCTCTCAATGGATCTGTTCACTCTCTACAAGACCGTCACCAACCTCGCCGAATTCTACCTGCTCAAAATCGCCCCGACCGCCGCCGACTCGCAGGGAAAGAACGCCGCCCGGGGCGAAAATCCGCAGCCGGCAGAGAGCGAAGAAAACGTGATCCTGAGCATATCGGGCGCATGTGTCTACGGAAGAAAAGGCGACTACAGGGGCGAAATCAGTGAGGACGAGCTGGAAATGCTCAGACTGATCGCCGGCTCACGCACAAGCGGCGCGCTGGCGGTGAAGGACAGCCGGAGCGGAGAGGAATACTGCTGCCAGATACGGCAGTCGGACTGCTCCACAAAATGCGAACTGTCAGGCGGCCTGCCAACATTCCACATCAGATTAACCCTCGTGCTGGTTCCGCTCGACACCGGAGGTGAAGGCGGCGGATATTCCGGGGAATTCTCCGGGAGGATATGCCGCCTCGCCGAGCAGACGGTGGCTTCACGGCTTGAAGCGATCTCGGACAGGAGCCGCGCTTCGCTGGGATCATCGGTGCTGGGACTCCAGGACATCGTCAGGCAAAGGCTGCCCGACTGGTACGCCATTCACCGGGACGACTGGGAAAACATCTACGCATCGTCAACCGTCAGCATCAGCGTAAGCTGCCGGACAGCGGGAGGAGGCATCACCAGATGAAGCTTGAATTGCCCACGGCAGTCATCGCACTGCTGCTGGTCGCCTGGCTCGGACAGGTGCGGCTGTACAGGAGAATGCAGGACGAACAGTATATCCGTGAACGCACAATCGCCAGATACGGCGGCGCCGCCTGCCTGTTCACCGCCATAGGTCTGTTTATTATACAGTTTTTCTGCTGAATCAGACAACGGAATACAAGCGCCTGAAAAAAACTTTTTGTCAGGCGCTTTACTTTTTTGACAGTATAAGGTATAATATATTTTATATGAATTACGAATAGAAAGGCAGATTGACAATTATGCTGCAATTTGAAGAATTAATGCTCACCCTGCGCAACCTTAAGCCGGATATGGAGGATCTGAAGGAAGCCCTCGGCTATGACAAGCTCACAGGCGAAGTAGCCGAACTGGAAAAACAGGCGGCGGCTCCCGATTTCTGGGACGACATGGAAAACTCGCAGAAGGTGCTCAAGCGCACCAGCAGTCTCAAGAGCAAGATCAGCGCATTTGACGCCATCAGCACCAAATACGACGACACCATGACACTGATCGAACTGGGCGATGAGGAGGAAGAACTGGAGCTTCTTGACGAGGCGCAGGCAGAGGTTGAAACACTCAAAAAATCCATTGAGGAGCTTCGCCTGACCACGCTGCTTACCGGCGAATACGATGCCAACAACGCCATTCTGACATTCCATGCGGGAGCAGGCGGCACCGAGGCCCAGGACTGGGCGGAAATGCTTTTCAGAATGTACAACCGCTGGGGTGAACGCCACGGCTTCAAGGTCAAGACCATCGACTATCTCGACGGCGATGAAGCAGGCCTCAAGAGCGCCTCCATCCTCATCGAAGGCACCAACGCCTACGGCTACCTCAAGTGCGAAATGGGCGTTCATCGCCTTGTCCGCATTTCTCCCTTTGATTCCTCGGGACGCAGACATACATCCTTTGCCTCCCTGGAAGTCATGCCCGAAATCGACGACGACGTAGACGTTGAGATCCGCCCGGAGGATCTGCACATAGACACCTACCGTTCCAGCGGCGCCGGCGGACAGCATATCAACAAGACCGACTCGGCCGTGAGAATCACGCATATTCCCACCGGCATTGTCTGTGCGTGCCAGAACGAACGCAGCCAGGTTCAGAACAAAGCCATGGCTATGAAAATGCTCAAATCCAAGCTGATGGAAATCAAAGAGCGTGAAAATCTGGAAAAAATCGAGGACATCAAGGGCGTTCAGAAAGAAATCGCCTGGGGCAGCCAGATCCGTTCCTATGTATTCATGCCCTACACACTCGCCAAGGATCACCGCACAGGCTACGAAATGGGCAACATCAACGCCGTCATGGACGGCGACATCGACGGATTCATCAACGCCTACCTCAAGGCGCAGAGTCTCAACGCACTGGGCAATTTTGAATAATTCCACGGGAGAGGAGCTGCACACCGCACAATGTTTTACTTCGGAGAGATAGCTGCGCTGACTGTCTGTTGGCTTTTTTACTGCGAGATCTACTGGATCATCGAACGCAGAGTACTCAGGGCGTGCAGCAGGCAGTATATCAACAAGCGCTGCAAAAAATTCACCGACCGCCTTTTTTTCACACCGGTAAGCGGCAAGGCAAGACTCGGCATCCGCTACTACATCAATCGTCTGCTGGTGTATGTGCTGACCTGCTTCACGGCCTTTCATCTGCTACTGGGCTGGAATGAATCGCTCGAAGGGATCATCAGGGCATTGACTACCTTATTGATTATTTCGATGGGTGCGGTGGCTGTGTCAAAATCCTCCTCCGCCACCGAGTACATTTGCGCAAATAATAACATTTTGTCAAAAAGAAACATATTTTTATTCAAGATACTGTCAGTTGTGTCGGAATTAATTCTCATTGCTGTCTATCTGTATTTCGCATGGGCCTATATCGGTTGATGAATTGTGCATAATATTTTTAAATTGGCATAAGAATTTTTATAAAAGTCTTTACTTTTTTCATCGGAATGTGTATAATGAATATAAAGTTTAAATTGTGGAGGTTTTTGCATTGAATATAAAAAAGCCATTTAAGTCATTCAGAGGTGACGGTAAGTTCGCTTATGTCTGTTATTCGCTTGAAGACAGCGAAGCTGTATTTCCACTTCTGACCAAACTGGTCAATAGCAGATACCGCATTAGATATGACGAATGCAATCAGGAAGATGCCAAAGTTGACGCATACCGCAAGCACAACATCAAAAACTGCGAGGTATTACTTGCATTCCTCTCGCAGAAAGCGCTTCAGTCTCCCTATGTCATGAATCAGCTCGAGATGGTTCAGACCTTTGAATCCAATCTCTACGTCGTATATCTTGACGGTCAGGAAACAGTAGACCAGGTCAACCGTATGTTCGGCACGGAAGTCAAGGGCATCCGCATCAGCGAATCCGACGAAGAAACGATCCTCGATGTCATGAGCCAGCTGCTCAAGGACTGCCAGGAGCCTGAAAGAATCGAAGAGCGTGTTCTTACATACGACGAACTGCTCGATGAAGTCTATCCCGATCAAGAAAATTCCAACAAAGAATCTTTTGTCAACACCACCGATCATGATAACGATCATATCAAGAAGGCAGCCGCTTCCGCTGTCAAGGCATCCAAGACCGCAAAGACCCAGAAGCTTCAGAAGCACGGCAGATCATTTATCAACGCTGTGCTGGTTGTGGGTGCCATGCTGGCCATCGCTTTTCTGATCTATGTCTTCTTCGGTGATCAGCTCAATGAAATACTGCATCCCGATGAAGTGGTCAACTTTATCCCCGCGCCGGCCGCTTTTTCGAAGCTTTTCGGCATGCTCCTCTAAATCATTTTTCCTCCAGTCAAATGCAGCCATGCGCAACAGGCTTATGTCTGATGCGCATGGCTTTTTTTCGCTATCATTATTACTCCGGCAACTAAATATTGATAATAAAAAGAAAAAAGCAAGCGCAGCA
>CAMHJC010000055.1 GCA_946185345.1 uncultured Clostridia bacterium | reverse complement strand
GAACACAAAATATTCTCGCAAATAATTGTCTACTTTCAACCGAAAATTAGTATTAGGATTGTCCGATAATGTTGACATCAGATTATTTGCTCTGCTTTTCCGCAAGGAATTTATAGCAGAATGCCGCAAGCGCACCGCCTACCAGTGGAGCGACGATAAACACCCACAGCCCCATGAGCTGATCGCCGCCGACCAGGACAGCCGGGCCGAAGCTGCGTGCGGGATTGACCGAAGTTCCGGTAAAACCGATGCCCAGCAGGTGAACCAGTGTCAGAGACAGGCCGATGACGACACCGGCTATTGAGCTGAAGCTCTCCTTGGATGTGACGCCGATAATTACAAGGACAAACACAAATGTAAGAATTACCTCAACAACAAAGGATTTTGCCCAGCCGACATTGGCAATGGTGTTGATGCCAAGTCTGCTTTTTCTGCCGATCAGATAGGCAAGAACACCCGCACCGGCCGTGGCTCCGAGGAACTGGGCGATCACGTAACCGATAAAGTCCTCAAGGCTCATTTTTTTGCTGATGAACATGGCAAGCGAGACAGCCGGATTGATGTGACAGCCGGAAATATTTCCGATGGAATAAGCCATGGCGACGATAGCCAGACCAAATGCCAGCGCCACCGACAGATAACCGGCCAGATCATTGCAGCCTAATGTGGCAGCCGTTCCGCAGGCAAAAAGCACCAGCACAAACGTGCCGATAAATTCGGCCACATACTTTTTCAGAGAATCAGATTCCTTCATTTTGGAAAACCTCCTTGAATGATAATAAAATATACTTTTTATGAAGGGAAGTATAACCACCTCTGCCCTTCATATTGTTAACTTTCTTCATACAGCCTATTCAAATGAAGACAGGTGTATGTAAAAATTACAGCATGTCCGCAAGGTCGAGCACAAGTCGCTCGCTCTTTTCCCAGCCGAGACAGGGATCGGTGATGGATTTGCCGTATACCCCGCCGTCTACCTTCTGGCAGCCGTCTTCGATGTAGCTCTCGATCATAAAGCCCTTGACCATTTTTTCGATGTCGGCGTTATGCCTGCGTGAATGCATGACCTCCTTGCAGATGCGTATCTGCTCGATATACTGCTTGTTGGAATTGCTGTGGTTCACATCCACTATCACTGCCGGATTGTCAAGGTTGCGCGCGCCGTACATCTCATGCAGCAGAATAAGATCCTCATAATGATAATTCTGCATGGCCCTGCCGTGCTTGTTGACCGATCCTCTGAGGATGGCGTGCGCCAGAGGATTGCCTTCCGTCTCAACTTCCCAGCCTCTATAAAGGAATGTGTGGCTCAGCTGCGCCGCTTTGATTGAATTGAGCATGACGCTCAGATCGCCGCTGGTCGGATTCTTCATGCCTACAGGCACATGGATGCCGCTGGAGGTCAGCCTGTGCTGCTGGTCTTCGACCGAACGCGCTCCTACCGCCACATAGGAAAGAAGATCGCTGAGATAACGGTAGTTTTCCGGGTAGAGCATTTCGTCCGCGCAGACAAATCCGGTTTCCTCGATGGCACGGGCGTGGAGTCGGCGGATGGCAATCAGTCCTTCCAGAAGGTCAGGCTTCTTGGTGGGATCGGGCTGTGTGGCCATGCCCTTGTAGCCTTCGCCTGTGGTGCGCGGCTTATTGGTGTAAATGCGCGGAATAATGATGATCTTGTCCCTGACCTTCTCCTGAAGTCCCACAAGACGGCCGATGTAATCCATCACGGAGGTTTCATTGTCGGCGGAGCAGGGGCCGATGATCAACAGGAATTTGTCACTCTTTCCGGTGAATACATCCGCTATCATGGCGTCTTTTTCCGCTTTGATTTGGGCGCATTTCTCGGTTATCGGGAACTGCGCTTTTATGTCCTGCGGTATGGGGAGCTTTCTGATAAATTTCATAGGTTGAGCAAATCCTTTCAGTTCACGGGCAGCCGGTGTAATGATGTCGCTGCCGCAGCATACTGTAAATTTTAGCAATTTAAAGCACAATCGCTTAAAAGTGTTGATACAAAGTATACTACATACTTCCACGAAATGCAAGTGTTTTTTCAGTTTATTTTGTTTCTTTTACAGAAGGAAGTGATGACCGCTTCGATTGCCTTTGCATTGACAAGGGTGGCTTTCCACCTGGCCGGAATACCATTCATGCCATAGAGCAGGCCGGCAAGTGCGCCCGCAATACAGGCGGCCGTGTCGGTGTCATAGCCGAAGTTGACGGCCCTGAGGATGCAGTCCCGGTAACTGTCGGTATTCATCAGGCACCAGAGAGCACATTCCAGCGTATCGACCACATAGCCGGAGCTTTTGATACAATCCTCTCCGAGACTGAAAAACCGCGGACTGAGCACACGCCTGTAACTGCCTGCCTCAGAGGAATACTCCGGTGAGGAATAGATTTCCGCCGCATTTTGCAGACCTTTGACTACAGAGGACTTGTCCGCACATTCAATAAGCGACAGCGCCACACAGGTGAAGATGCCGCACCCGATCCGGGAACGGAGATGTGCGTGTGTGAGTCCCGACAACGTGTGGCTCAGCTTCACCGCTTCCGAAATATTCAGATCATGTGCGTCAGCAAAAAGCGCAGCGGGAATGATTCTCATGAGAGAGCCGTTGCCGTTGCTGTATTCATCATCAATGCCTGAGGAAAGCGGATCATGCGTGCGTGAATACCTGATCAGAGCGCTGAGAGTAGTGCGTCCGATATCAAAGCAGTCTCCCTGAGGGGTGTATGCTCCTTCGCTGTGCCATGCGACAAAGGCCTTCATGATGGCATCGTAATCAAGTGATTCGTCCATCCTGTCCAGCGTGCAAAGGATCATCGACGTATCGTCCGACCAAATGCCGGCAGGCTTGCGGTAAGTACCTCCCCCGATCATATCTATGGCAGGACGATGACGCATTTCTTCCAGTGACAGGAATTCATACGGCACGCCGACGGCATCTCCCACGGCGGCTCCGAACACTGCGCTTCTGACTGTTTCTACGGTTGTATTCATAACGGCTTTCCCCTGTATCCAATCGAATATTATACTACTATTTTACATCTCAATACACAATAAGTCAAGCCGTTTAGCCGATTTTTTAATTTGATTTGCACAAAATCAGGAAATCATTGATTCAGATGTGCCAGTTCATCTTTCAGCTTGCCCAGGATTCTCTTTTCCAGGCGTGAAATATACGACTGACTGATGCCCAGCATATCGGCCACCTCCTTCTGGGTATGCTCTTCATAGCCGAAAAGTCCGAAACGAAGGGACATGATCAGCTTTTCTCGGCTCTCCAGACGGTTAATGGCGTCGAGCAGCAGATCACATTCGTTCTCTTCCTCCACACCGATGCTCACACTGTCCGGATCACTTCCCAGCACGTCGGACAGCAGCAGCTCGTTCCCGTCCCAGTCCACATTCAGCGGCTCGTCAATGGATATTTCCACTTTGGCGGAGCCTATCTTGCGAAGGTACATGAGTATTTCATTTTCAATGCAGCGTGACGCATAGGTGGCGAGCTTGATATTCCGCTCGGGAGAGAAGGTATTGACGGCCTTGACAAGCCCTATGGTACCGATGGAAATCAGATCCTCTATCCCGACTCCGCTGGATTCGAATTTTTTGGCTATATACACCACCAGCCTAAGATTGTGCGTGATGAGCGGTTCTCGGGCGGACTGATCGCCGCCTATGATGCGGTTGAATATCTCCTGTTCTTCTTCCGGCGCAAGTGGCGCAGGAAGCGTCTCCGGGCCGTTTATGTAATGAATGCCGCTTCTGGGGGCGAATATCGCCGCCGCTCCGCGGATTATTTTCTCCGCAAAAAGCTTTAATTGTTTCAGTTTATTCATTTTGCTCTTCTCTCTTATTGTTTTTCAAAGACGGCAGGGTTGATGATGCCGTCATATTCACTGTCGTCCATTCGGTCTGACACGGCGACATAACATTCCACATGCCTACGCTTTTTTCCTCCGAATGATAATTCGACACTTTCCGGACGAAAGGCGCAGAGCAGACCTTCTCCTCCCACCGCCGAATAAGGGATGACTCTCAGATTGCTCACCGATGTGTCGGTTGAAAAACCGCCTTCACAACATCCTTCCGAAGGAAATCCCTGCGGAATGACACTCCCCAGTGAGTTTCTTTTCGCAACAATTACCGGAAGTCCTGAAAAAGGCTCGGTCAGAAGATTGCCCGTATCGCAGATCAGTCTCAGCAGGCGGATATTACCCTGCAGCCGGATCCGTGCGCTGCATTCACCCGAGCGAAACTCCAGTCTGCGGCATATCTGGCCGGCAACCGTAATCAGCGTGTAACAGACCACCGTCACAGCCACGATAAATCCGGGCGACATGCTGAAATATACTGTACCGTTGCGGTAATACATTCCCCGTGGAGCGGCCGTCAGCCACAGAGCGAGCATCGCTCCCCCGAATCCGAAGGTCACGGTGCAGGTGACCAGCAGATATCGACCGAATCTCCTCAGGCTTTGCCGCCTGAAGGCAATAAGCACCATGACAGATGACATTGCGAGTTTGAGCAGACAGCTGAGAAACACGTTAATGGGCGGCAAAAAAAGCGTCAGAGCGCATACGGCTCCGAATGCGGCCGCAAGACAGATCCGTGTGCGGCTGATCCGTGTTCTCATGATTCTGCCAACCGACAGTAGAAGAAAGTAATTGATAAAAAAATTAAGTGCAAGCAGCACGTCCGCATATACCGTCTGTTTCAATTCTTTTACACTCCCCCGCTTTGTTGTCCTTGCGCACAGAATATTATATAAGAATATTTATTGCCGATAGAGTCAGATTATGTCATAAATAATATAAAAAATTCACTCAGATTCCGACAATTATTTTGCCGCCGCAATATCATTCATACAAATTTAATCGTGATCATATACATGCAAGGACTAAAAAAAGCGGCAGCTCAGTACGTGAAACTAAGCTGCCATCAGGAAGGCAGAGCAAAAATGACAAGATTTCAACCCGAAGGAAAGCTGATAAATACAGAAGAAAACATCTGTGCTATGGCGTCTCCTGCCGCACTGACCTGCGCTATGGAAAACGGAACGGTACTGGAGGCCAGGGCAACGGTATGCGACAGCCGGCACAATCTGATCGTTGACCTCGGATGCATGAACGGCGTTATCCCCCGTGAGGAATGTGCTCTCGGGATCGCCCAGGGTACTACCCGTGACATTGCGATTATTTCCCGTGTAGGCAAGCCTGTCTGCTTCAGAGTGACCAAACTCTGCTCAGACCGGCACGGCATTCCCTACGCGACTCTTTCCCGAAGAGCGGTTCAGCAGGACTGTATGGAGCAATTCATCTCTGCTCTGCAATGCGGCGATGTGATAGACGGCAGAGTCACTCACCTGGAACCGTTCGGCGCTTTCGTGGACATAGGCTGCGGTATTCCGTCCCTTATGAGCATTGACACCATGTCGGTGTCACGCATTTCTCATCCCTCCGACCGATTCACCGTGGGAATGGATATCCGTGCAGTGGTCAGACAGAAGGAATCCGAAGGGAGAATTTCACTTAGCCACCGTGAGCTGCTGGGTACCTGGGCGGAAAACGCAGCCCTTTTCAACATCGGCGAAACGGTCACGGGAGTTGTCCGTTCTGTGGAGGATTACGGTGTATTTGTCGAGATAATGCCCAACCTCGCCGGACTTGCCGAACGCCGTGAAGGAATTGAAGCCGGATGCGGCGCCAGCGTTTACATCAAAAGCATCATTCCCGAGCGCATGAAAATCAAGCTGGTGCTTGTGGATACCTTTAAATACGACAATCTTCCCGCACCGCCCCGCTATTTCTTCACCGGCAGCCATATGGACAGATTTGTGTATTCTCCCTGTTGCTCCGACAAATTCATAGAAACCAGGTTTTCGTAACTCTCCGGAAAACCAATACACCCGGCAATCCGCCTGCGTTCAGGCGAATTACCGGGTGATTCTTGACGTATGGGCGGCCTTCAGGCCGAAGCATTATTCCCCGTCTCAGTCATTGTATACATGATTGAGATTCAGCGCACGGTTGACGGCGGAAATAACGGCCTTGATGGAAGCAATGTTGATATTGCTGTGTACGCCGACTCCGAACACGTTGGCGCCTTCCGGAGTGAGCAGTTCGACATAGGCGCAGGCCTTCGCATCCGCACCGGCGCCGATGGCGTGCTCGTGGTAGCTGACAAATTTGAAGTTGGGGATGCCCTGTTTTTTGAGTGCGTCAAAGAAGGCGTCTATCGGGCCGTTACCTTTGCCTTCTATGGCAATCTCCTCATTATGGCATTTGAGCGTTCCTCGGAAGGTGGTCACCGATTCGTCATCATTTTCCGCAACGGTGTTGTAAAGCTCGTGCTTGCCCAGTGCATAGGGAGAACGAGCGTGGAGATACTGCTTGTCGAAGAGCATGAAAATCTCCTGAGGAGAAAGCTCCTTGCCCTTGGCGTCGGCCTCCTTCTTGACGTAATAGCCGAATTCCGGATGCATGTCTTTAGGCATATTGTAGCCGAACATCTGCTGCATAACAAAGGCTGCGCCGCCTTTGCCCGACTGGGAGTTGATGCGGATGATAGGCTCGTATTCCCTGCCGACGTCCGCCGGAGAAATCGGCAGATAAGGCACTTCCCACTTGGCGCTGCCGCTTTCGGCCATATAATCGGTACCCTTCTTGATGGCGTCCTGATGCGAACCGGAGAAGGCGGTGAACACCAGATCGCCGGCATAAGGAGTGCGTTCGTGCACACGCATGCGCGTACATTCCTCATAGATCGCCCGGGTACGCTTGATGTCGCTGAAATCAAGCTGCGGATCAATGCCCTGGCTGAACATATTGAGCGCAACGGTGACAATATCCACATTACCGGTGCGTTCGCCGTTACCGAAAAGGGTGCCTTCGATACGGTCGGCTCCGGCAAGCAGCGCAAGCTCCGCATCGGCAACGCCTGTTCCCCGGTCATTGTGCGGATGAACGCTGACGATGACAGCTTCTCTGTTATCGATATGGCGGCAGAAATATTCAATCTGGTCGGCAAAGATATTGGGTGTGGAGAGCTGCACCGTGGAAGGCAGATTGAAGATGATCGGGTGCTCCTTGTCCGCACCGATCGCCTTGGCGACCTCATTGCAGATCGATACGGCAAATTCCGGCTCGGTACCCGAAAAGCTCTCGGGGCTGTATTCAAAGCGGATATTCATGTTGCCGGTGTCCATCTTGTCGGTGAGTTCACGGATGAGCTTGGCGCCGTTGACAGCTATCTCGGTGATGGCGTCCATATCCTTGCGGAAAACCACCTTGCGCTGAAGCATCGATGTGGAATTATAAAAATGCACAATGACATTCTTTGCGCCCTCAATGGCGTCAAATGTCTTGCGGATGAGGTGTTCCCTGGCCTGCACAAGCACCTGAATGGTGACATCGTCCGGAATGAGATCACGTTCAATGAGCGCACGGAGAATCTCGTATTCGGTTTCACTGGCCGACGGGAAACCGACCTCTATTTCCTTGAAGCCAACTCTGACAAGTTCACGGAACATCTTGATCTTTTCGTCGAGATTCATCGGGTCGACCAGCGCCTGATTGCCGTCACGAAGGTCGACAGAGCACCAAACCGGTGCTTTTTCGATGAGATTGTCCGGCCATTTGCGATCCTTAAGCTGGGTAATTCGTCCAAAGGGAGTGTACTTTTCAAATCCTTTCATAATAATGACCTCCTGAAAAATAGTGATAAAACAGCAAAACTGAATGCCTTGACATATGATCAACAAAGGCAACAAAAAATCCGCCCTGCCGCCGCATAAAAAATACGGCATGCAGGGGCGGAGAATATTTTTTATCAATTAAAAACATTCCACACGGTACCACCCTGATTTCAGTGTATTTTTTTCAAAAATACACCCTCTGCGAGCCTCAGACAAGGCCCCGGCAAGTAACGCTGCCATACGTTCCGCCCTACTTTTTAACCAATCGGACGGAAAACTCCGGGATGAGTTATACACACAGCTCGTGACATCGGCTTTACAGCAGCCGCCGACTCTCTGAGACGCCGAATCTGTGTCTTGTTCCCTTCACAGTCTTTAGGGTATTCAGCTTTATTTCAATTATATTCACCCCGCAGCGATTTGTCAAGGGTTTTCATAAAAAATTATTACGTTCCCTAAAAAAGCCTTCAGTCCCACATCAGTCTGTGCCGGCTCCGCATGATTCCTCCGCACTCCGGACAAACGACCGGTTCCTCATCGGTCAGGCGGATCACCTGCTTCATCGGCTTGCGGCATTTCGGACACAGATGAGCGTGTTCCTCCACAAGCTCATATTGATCCATGTCCGGGCCGAACCATTCGTCCGCCGGCGCTTTTTCCGGGTCGATCGGCTTGTAAAAATCCAGCCCCGGCTCACATTCCACCGCTCTGCATTCCCCGCAGTAATAGATATTGTTCATTGCGTCTATGCAGCCGTTCGGATATGTTTCAAACAGGGCTTTGAGCGCTTCGCCGTGCAGGCCTTCTTTCGCTTCCTGCGTTTTCTCACGCAGCACCTCGCCGTACATCATGCCGCATCCGACAAACAGATTGCGGCTGTGACCGCATTTTTCGCACACAAGAGTGTATCCCATTCCCATTTTTCCACGATCTCCCATTATCAACCGTTTTTTCTTGATTATATCATATGATAAAAAATATTGCAACTTATTATCATTGGATTGACAATAAAAATGTGTTATGATAAAATGAAATCGTGCATCAAGATCGGAAGGAAGGCGCTTCATGAACCAATACAATACCCTGGCCAAGGCTTCACAGGATGAATTTACGGAAAAGCGTTCCCGATTCATCGGATATGCCCGCCCCGTAAGCACCGAACAGGAGGCTCTCGATTTCATCGCGGAGATCAGATCAAAGCACTGGGACGCCAGACACAATGTCTACGCCTATTCTCTGCGTGAAGGCGGCATTTGCAGGTATTCGGACGACGGCGAACCTTCCGGAACCGCCGGAATGCCCGTACTGGGCGTCATTCAAAAATCCGGCCTGACCGACTGTGCGGTCGTAGTGACCAGATACTTCGGAGGGATCCTGCTCGGCGGAGGCGGACTGGTGCGCGCTTACAGCCACGCCGCTTCCATCGGAATTGCCGCCGCTGGAATTCTCACCATGCGGATGTGCCTGATCTGCCGGCTTACCTGCGATTACAATCAGTACGGCAGGCTCAGCTCACTCATTCCGGAATGCGGAGGAACCGTCAGGGAAGCAGTCTTCGGCGAGGCTGTGGATATTACATTCAGCATGACCCGTGAGGACTTTGAAAAACTGGCTCTCAGGCTGGCTGACGCTACGGGAGGAAGTGTAAAGGCGGAGGCGACAGGCGAAGAATTCATCGGTATTCCGCTTAGTCAGGGCTGAATTCAATCCGCCTTATGAACGGTTTATTGAGCATTATCATATCGGAACGTCATGAAAATTGCCGGCTTACGCTGACGGACTGATACTGATATTATAATCAACATATCCACAGAAAAAAAGGAGTTGTACCTTATGAAGAGAATTGCAAGTGCAATCGTCGTATGTCTTTTTGTGCTCACTCTGGCTTCCTGCGCATCAATGAAAAAAGCCCAGATCGTAGGAACGTATGATTTGGTAAGCGCTTCCGGAAGCGGCATTAACTTTACCGAAAAAGAAATCAACGCAATGAAAGCCCTTGGCATGTCCGCCACTCTGGTGGTCAGAGAAGACGGCACCGCATCCATGGATGTCTACGGTGAAAAGCTTGAACTCACCTATGATCTCAATAAGATGGTTTTCACTGCCGAAGGCAGCGATGCGAAATTCACATTTGACGGTTCCAGAATCTCGTTTTCCGAGGACGGAACCACGCTGGTATTTGAAAAGCGCAAATAATTCCTGATAAATGCCTTTTTTGTAAAGAGTCTTCGCATTGATTCCGGCAAATCATTGCGGAGATTCTTTTATTCTTTACCTCAAAACCAGTCACGGTGTCAATTTTTTAATTCGGACTATATTCATTCTTGACAAATTTATATTGTTTTGCTAGAATGTATTTTAGGAAAACGCTGATCAAGTCAATTCTCACGTCTCTCGAAGAAGTATCCTTGCGGCGTGGAATAGACGGCAAGCCTTTAATCAGCGTTTCCTTAGTAGATTATAGATTTTTTCTGAGAGGAAGCGCTATTTATGAAAAATATCAGATTACGTGTATTCTGTTTGTTGGCCGCACTTGCGATTGCTGCCTCGCTGCTTACAGGCTGCGGATCCAAAAACGCCGTGAATACAGTTGACTTTGAAGCGGCGGCATCTCAAAGGGGATTCATTATAGAGGACGGCTCCAAATTTTTCGGTGCCTACGACTACATTAAGCAAGCTACTTTAGTCGCGCCTGAGGATCAGGCCTATCAGATTGAGTTTTACGAACTGAACGACAGTGCCTTTGCCAAATCATTTTTTGAAAGCAACAAAAACCGGTTCATAATGATGAAGGGCGGCGAAGCCGAGGAAACAAATGATTCCGGAAGCAACTACGATATTTACAAGCTGGAAAACTACGGCAGATTTATGATGGTTGAGCGCATTGACAACACCGTGATTTATGTCAACTCAACCGACAGTTCTTACAAGCAGGCAATAGAAGATTTCCTCAGCGATATCAATTACTGATTTTCGGGTTTGAATTTTACATCCATTGCACAGACAAAGTAGGGTAATTACATGAAAAAAATCACCAGATCTTTTGCGGTCATTCTGACCGTGGCTATGATGGCCGCGCTTCTGGCTTCCTGCTCAAGGACGCCTTCCAATCCGGCATCATTCAAAAAACTGGCCGAATCAAAAGAATACGAGTTTTATGACACTACCGATCAATACGCCAATGTGGTTCAGATCAAAGAGTGTTATATTGCCAGTCCTTCGAGCCATGCCTTCAAGATAGAGTTTTATGTTGCCACAGACAAAGAAAGCGCCAAGAAACTTTATCAGGCACAGAGCGAAATCATGGATAACTTCAGGGGAAACGTGTACACCGGCGGCGTTTCCAACGGCAGCAATTACGCCAAGCGTACAATGATCACCAACGGTAAATATCTGATGGTCACGTATATTGATAACACCCTGATTTATGTTCCTCCCACACCCAAGGAAAACAAAGATGAAATAGATCAGTTCATTGATGAATTCCATTATTGATTCACTATAGTAAGAAAATTTTACAAAGGCAGTGATTAAGAAATCTTTTAATCACTGCTTTTTTATTGCCAGAATCTGACTCCCTCTATATGAAGAAATCTCGATCTGTCAAAAAAGTAAGTTGACAACGGCCTGTCAAGAGCGTCAAATGTATGGGCGCACACCGTTATCTCCGGAACTGTTTCTGTTATGATCAGCGTGTGATAGAAAGTGCCGCTCTCGCTGCCCAGCTGGATCACGTCTCCCGGTTCCGCTTCATTTCGGGATACCTCTTTCGCAAACGGGCCGACAGACAGATTGCCCGTGAGAAACTGATAGAAATACTGCACGCCCGTCCATGAAGCGGTACGGTCCGACGCAGAGCGGTAGTACCATCCGAAAACGGGCGTGTAATTCATGATACCTGCGCCGGCATAGACGCACTGTGAAATGAAATTGGTGCAGTCTCCCCCGATTTCCTGAAAATCATAAAACCTAGGATTGCGACCCAACGCCCATTTTCTGGCATATTCTATAGCCGACGTCCGGTTGTACGGTCTGACTAACATTTCCATTCTCCTTTCTGTTGAATAGTCTGTTTCATTGTACGCTTCACAAGCCGATTTTGACACAGAAAACGTTTTTCTAATGATTGCTTCAGAATCACAGATCAATGTATTGACATTTTTATAAATGGTGCCTATAATAAATACTGAATTGACGGATTAATTTATTCTTTTTTAATATCTCACCGGTGACGGTGCCATAAAGCCATTATAAAGGAAGCGATGTGAAAATGTATCTGACGGCCGCAATCATCTGTCTGGCAGTGGTCTACATGGCGGTCAACGCCATCACTCTTTCTATTGCCGATCTCCCCTATTCTTCCGAGGACAGAAAAAAAGCCTCAATAATCAGACTGACGGTGTGGAGTCTCAGCCTGATAGGCAATGCCGCCGCCCTTTGGCTGCTGCATCTGATGTTCCGCAACAACGCCGATATCATCGGAACACTCCGGCTGACTGTCAGCAAAAAACTCAGCTATCAGAGCACGGAATACATTTACGGCATCCTTCTTTTCTGGATACCGGCCGCCGCGGCAATCGGATTTTCCATAAGATCCACTGTGCTGTCCAAAACAGGCGAGGACAAACCTATGATTCCGTCTGATACACTCAGATCAAAACGCCGGCTGCTGCTGTTCGATCTCAGTCTGCTGGGCATCATGATCATTTCGTCAATTGCCTTTTGTGCGAGCGGTCTCAGCCATATTAAACTCACAGAGGTTTGTGACGCAAAGGTCGGCCGTGTCTCTGACGGAGGATACATTGAGCTTGTCAATGAAGGCAGCTTCCCCTGCCGGCTCAGAGGACTCTATCTGAGCGACAGAGAGGATCATCTCAAAAAATACGAGCTTCCTGCCAGCGTCATCGGTGCCGGAAGGATAATGCTTGTGCCGCTGGACACCAGCGTTTTCTCACTCAGCAAATCAGGCGGAAGCACGGTTATTCTGTCGGACAGCGGCGGAACCGTCATTGACAGGGTGACAATCGACAAGCGGCGTGAGGGCAGCTATTCATACTGCCGGCTGCCAGACTCCGGCGAATGGAACTACATGATTCCTACTCCCGGTGAGCCTAATTCCGCTTCGGCCGCCATCATCAAAAAGCCCGAATTCTCCGCCGCACCCGGCTTTTACAGCGACGAGTTCGATGTCACCATCACGGCGGAAGAAGGCACGGAGATTCATTATACCACCGACGGAAGCACTCCCACAGCCGATTCTCCGATCTACCGAAAAGCCGTTCACGTTTATGACAGAAGCGGTGAACCGAATACCCGGCGTTCATTGCAGAGGATTGTCTACGACTGGAAGAATTACACCCCCGACACAAGCCCCGTCAAAAAGGCGTTTGTCATCAGAGCCGTTGCCATGGATGCCGAAGGAGCCGTCAGCGAACAGGCGGCTGTATCCTACTTTATCGGCGAACGCTTCGATCAGGATAGCGCAGTGATTTCGCTTGTTGCGGATGACGAGGCTCTATTCGGTCAGGACGGCATGTACGTCACCGGCAGCCAATACGACAAGTGGTATCTTGACGGAGCCAAAGGCGACCGTCCCACCGCCAATTTCGATATCAAAGGCACCGAATGTCCCGTTGACATCGAATTCTTTGAGGACGGAAAGAAACTGACTTTTTCTCAGACCGGCGGACTGAGAATTCAGGGCGGTTCCACAAGATGGCTTCCGCTCAAGCGTTTTTCCGTTTTTTCCCGCAAGGAATACAGCGGACGAAGCACCTTCCCTGCCGAAATTTTCAAGGGAAAAGCCACACATTCGGTGGTGTTGCGCAGCGGAATCGAAAACGCGCTGAGCATGTATACCGTTCCGGACAGAGACGTGGCTGTTCTGCTGAGCATTCCCGTTACGGTCTATCTCAACGGTGAATTCTGGTACGACACCTACATGCAGGAAAAATACAACAACACCTACTTCAAACAGACCTTCGGCGTGGACAACGTGGAATTCCAGAAAATCGGCACAACCGATGAAATCAGGGCCTTCCTCGACAGTCACGACCTCGCTGACCCGGTCAATTATGAAAAATTCGGAAAAATGGTGGACATTCAGAGCTACATAGACTATATCTGCATCAATGTCTACCTCGGAAACACCGACTATTCCGAAATCGCCAACACCGCCATGTGGCGCACTGTCAGCCGGGAAAACGATTCCTACGGCGACGGAAGATGGCGCTGGGCGCTTTTCGATATGGATTTCCAGACAGCAGGCTGCCGCAACAACTACGGTATGAACGACATCACCGACGCTCAGCTCGATACATTCAATATTGTCTGTGACTGGGATCCTCCCGTCAATGAACGCCAGATTTACTGCGCACTCAAGGCAAATCCGGATTACCGCAGGCAGTTCGTGCTGTCGTTTATGGATATCATCAACACCGACTTAACTGAGGAAAAAATGTCCGCGCTTCTTGAGAAATTCGGTACCGACATCAGCTTTCACGAGTACTTTTTCCGTGACAGGCCGGACAACATGATCCGCTTTATTGCCAAGGAATTCAATCTCAAAGACAGAACCGGCACTCTCACTGTCACAACCAATGACGCCAAAGCCGGCAGAATTATCGTCAACACGTCAGACATTGATCTTTCGTCCGGAAGCTGGAGCGGAAGATATTTCTACGAATATCCCGTAACGGTCACGGCCGTTCCCAATCCCGGCTATCGCTTCAGGGGCTGGTCTGACGGAAAAACGGAATCAACTGTCGAAATTACTATCAACGGAGGTGTAACGGCAAATGCGATTTTTGAAAAAGAATAAAGCCGCGGCGGTTATCATGGCGGCGATCCTTTCATCCTGCGTGATTTCAGGCTGCACTGTTTCACCTGAGAATACCGGCGCCGAAAGTTCGGGAGGAACTGTCATTCCTGTCATGGAGATGACCCGTGAGGACAAACGCACTTCATCCGGCTCGGTCAATTCCATTGACTTAGGTCAGACAGGCGAAGAACTGCTCATTACCGACGCAGGCGACTACCGGCTGAGCGGAGAACTGCACGGAAGCATCCGCATCCGGGCGGAGGAACAGATCGTTCATCTTTTTCTGAACGGAGTTAATGTCACCTCCGTCACCGCTCCTGCCATCAATGTGGAATCCGCCGGAAAAGTGATCATCACAGCAGAATCCGGAACCGAAAACACCCTCACCGACGGCAGCAAATACATCAGCGACGACTGCGACGCCTGCATTTTCAGCATGAGCGATATCACCATCAACGGGAGCGGCAGCCTGACGGTTTCAGGGTATTACAAAGACGCCAGGCGCGTTGTAAAATGAACGTGCAAGTATAGAGAAAGAAAATAGCCCACAGCG